>JBBQYO010000001.1:0-67045 GCA_038208605.1 Gemmatimonadales bacterium
CCTCGGAGACCGTGACCCTTATCCCTTTGGTCGTTGATTCGTCTGGAGTCATGGAATACAGCAAACAGGGTCACAACTTCGCGATCGGCCGCCGTCGCCTCAGCAATCCGCAACCCGTTCTCGAGTACCCGAGCCCAGTGGACGACTCCATGATAGCTGCCTAACGGAAGTGCATAGCCGCTGAGGATCTCAACCATGATTTCAGGCAGGTTGTGCTTGGTAGACACGGTCACCCAGCCTCATTTGGTGTGAATGCGATTTGGCTAATGCTCCATAAACCAGGCACCGGCCACCGCCTAACTTGTATTTTTCGTACGATACGTATATTTTGTATCAACTTAACGGATTATCAAATGAACAGGATTGCAGCAAGCGAAGCACGAATTCAGTTTGCCGATATCGTCAACAAAGTGGCCTTCGGCGGTGAGCGCGTTGTGCTGCACAGGCACGGAAAGGATGTCGCGGCCATTGTGCCGATCGAGGACCTTCAGCTCATCGAAGAACTGGAGAACAGAATGGATCTAGACGCTGCCCGCGAGGCCTTGAACGAGAAAGAGCCGCGCATCTCCTGGAAGCAGCTGAAGAAAGAGCTCAGACTCTCAGAATAATCGCATCCAGAGAGCTCGACGGCATTGATTGAGCGTGACCTCTCGTCGCTATGCGGTCGAATTGTCGGCGTCAGCAGCGCGCGCGTTTCGCCAACTCGACCCGTCCACCCAGCATCAACTAGCTCGAGCAATTGACTCTCTTTCTGAGAACCCCCGCCCGCATGGGTCGATCCGACTAAAAGGGTCGGAGGACGTCTATCGGATTCGATCAGGCAGTTACAGAATCCTCTATACCGTCGAGGACCGCCGTCTGTTGGTTCTCGTGGTGGCGCCCGGGCATCGACGAGAGATTTATCGACGCAGCCAGTAACCACTGCGTCACGTTTGCCGACGTGCTGTCTCGACAGTCTTTCGGAACAATTCCTCCATCTGTGGATTGACAGCTCCGAGCGCTTTCACGACGTCCATCGCCCACGCGTAGTACTCCAGGCGCCTGTCGCGATCCCAGTGCGTTGGCGGGTCGACGCCGATCTCCCGGACATTGCTGATTTTGTCGGCGAGCTTGATGAGCTTCGCACCCGGTGACTTGTGCGGAGCATTGACCACCTGCAGTCGCTTGCGCTCTTTATTGTCGAGCGACTTGTCATCCGTTACCTCGAGAACCATCCCTTCAGCCTTAGAACCAAATTCTTTCCTTATTTCTTCCGACTTCGTCTCTTGATCTTCAATCGTGTCGTGGAGAAGCGCGGCGGCAAGAATATCCGCGTCATCGACTTCGCCGATCTCCGCGATGATCCGCGCAACTTCGATGCAGTGGCCAACGTATGGCCGTTCCATCTTTCCCTTCCGCTTTTGTGTGCGATGCTCGTCCGCAGCGAACTCCGCCGCCCGCAACACTGTTGACATGCTGGAAATAGATCCTCCTGTGTGAGGTTCTTATCTCTCCCTTGAACCTATGACGTGAATCTGCCGGCCTGGTCTGACACTGCAATACCAATTGTCAGGCGCCCATTGTAAGGTTCGGGTGCAGGATCTACTCAACCATTTCAAGGAGGATTTGCAGATAAACTCGACGTTCTAATACCCAACCCGTTCACACGGCCCTTCGAAGACATCGCTCCAACCGACTGGATCTTCGAACGAGGCCAGGGCTTCATGATTTCATCCGGAGACGACCACCAAGTCTGGCTCGACTTCGACTCCGGCAGCGCCGTTACGATGTTCAATGAGATACCTGATCCTCGAGCCTCTAGCCGGAGGCCGCTATGAGCGAAGAACGCGGTCGCGTCCTCCACGATCTCGAGACCGCACGGTGTGCCGATACGGAGAGTCGCGGAAGGGGCCGCATGACTCTACGATTCAAGTCGTCTCGCATCGAGCGGTCAAAGATTCGGCTCGGCCCTGCAGCCATAGCCGGCTCCAGCCTTCATCAGCTCGGGATCCGAGAATTTGATCCCGCGTTCGGCGGACGATGGAATGCTGGCTCTAACACGCCGAATCTCGGCACGTCCATACATCCCGAGGCCTACAAAGCAGAACTTCTCAAGCGTCTTAAACGTCTCGGCACACACTTCACGTTGTGCAAATCGACGCTTGCGGTGTTGAAGGATGACTGGCGGAAGGCGACGATGACGGTGCAGTCGTCGCCGTTTAGAGATTCCGGGATCCGCTCTCATATATTCTAATTCTTAATATCTTGACGTTATGACGTCACAACGCTTACGTTCCATCATGACCGGAACTAGACGCTCGACTATCTACCTCGAAGAGCCGCTTCACAAAGCCCTTCGCCTCAAAGCCGCCGAAACGGATTCGAGTATCTCCGATTTGGTCAACACTGCCGTTCGTTTGTCGCTATCCGAGGATGCTGATGATCTAAAGGCGTTCCGCGATCGCGCAAAGGAACCGAGAATGGAGTTTGAAGATCTCGTACGCGATATGAAGCGCCGTGGCAAGCTATAGCCTGCTCATTACTAAGAGCGCGGCGAAAGAACTGGAGGCGGTCCCGCGAAAGGACCGCCTTCGCATTGTTGACAAGATTCAGCGCCTTGCCCTAGACCCTCGGCCATTTGGTGCCGAAAAATTGAGTGGCGAGGACAAGTACCGTCTCCGCCAGGGTGACTTTCGAATTCTGTATGAGATTCGAAATCGTGAGTTCGTGGTTACAGTCACTCGCATCGGCAATAGACGTGACGTGTATCGGTAGATCGATTGCGCATTTCCGCTGAGGCGCCTCCTAGAGAGATGCTAGCTAAGTGCATCCAGCAGCGTCAGGCGATGCAATGCAACCAGATCGTCCCTGCTGAGTGAGGGGGAGACGTATCCACCGGCCAGCACAAATGCGATCGGAATGCCCCGCTTCCGACACCACTCGAAGACGAATCGCTCCCGCTCGGCAAGCATGTCGTTGTCGATTCCCTGCAACCCGCCAATCGAGCAATTCTCGTGTGGATCCATCCCTGCGTTATAAATGCAGAGACTGAATGTCAGTCCATTCTCATCGAATGCGCCAAACCTTCGCTTGATCGTCGCCAGGTAGTCCGTCGATGACCGGACAACATTGATAGTCATCCGCGGGGTTGGATCGTAGCCGTCGTAATCCGCGACTGACACATCGAGCTGCCAGATTCGTTCGTCATCGCTCAGCAGCGAGTGAGTTCCACCGCCGCAATGTGCGTCGAGATCAGCGATCAGGACCGTTTCCGCCCCCGCTGATATCATCTCCTTCGCAGCGATCGCCAGCCCGTTGAAGGTGCAGTTCCCTTCTCCGCGGTCTCTTTTCGCGTGATGCAATCCGCTCGACAATGAGCCGGCGACGCCGCTTTTCATCGCCGCGCGAGCCGCAGCAACAACACCACCATTCGACGCGAGTACCATTTCCCACAAACCCGAGTCCCACCTGAATCCCTGCGACTCCGCGACGGACCGCGGCTCACCTATTTGAACCGCCCTGACGTACTCCTCATCGTGAACACGCGCGACGTCAGCGAACACAAGCGAATCAGGCACAGCCAACTCGATACCTACGATCGGATCGCTCGCCAGAGACTCCGCAATCCACCCGGACTTCCGAGTGGTGGAATACTCGTGCGTCGCCCGGATGTATGACGGTGAGTAGAACACCGACACCGGGGATGACTCCATTGTGTCTCCTTGGTTCCTGGCTCCTGGCTCCTGGCTCCTGGCTCCCGAGCTTCGAGCCCCGTGAACCTAGCTCCGCGACCGCCTCGCCCTTCCATCCTGCGCGCGTCCTTTCATTCCCATCTCCGCGACGTAGTAAGCACGCTTCATTGCCATCGGCTCCATTACGGCTTCATCGTACTGCGGCCGCTCGGCAGCAAGCTCTCTCCAGCAATCGTTGAGCATCTGATCATCTCCAGCATAGCTGCGAATCCTCGCAACCGTTCGATCGATCACGTTCTTCGCGGCCGCAAAATCTCCACGGCGATTCGCCTCCGTCGCTTCGGCTCGCGCGCGCGCGGCGTAAATCGCCGCAACCGCACGATCCACTTCAATATCCCGCGGTTGCCTGTCGTTCTCGGCATGCCCGGCATACGTCCATTCAATTGCTTCCGGTCGAATGGAGCCCGGCATTCCACCTGTCAGGTGCGCACGTGTCGCAGCGTGTGATCCGGCCTCCCCTCGCGGAAAGTTGATCCTCACCAGTACATCGACGTCCTGCGACGATACCACGTCGCCGAGCTCCACGTGCAGCATGTTCCCGCCAGTAGATGAACGGAATCCGCTCAACACTTCCGCATCACCGTTCCGCGGAATCTCAACCTCGATCACGGCGTTCGGCATCACCACCTCGAGTGCTTCGCCAAGCTCGCTCGTGATGAGATCCGGAATCTGCAGGGCATTCTCGAGGAAATAGAAGTTGCCGCCGCCCTCGTGCGCCATGTTGCGGAGCAGGCGCTCGTCGAAATCGGCGCCGACGCCAAATGTCGAAGTTGAAACTCCCCGAAGTCGCAGCTCCGATGCATGGCGCGCGAGCTCTCCCGGATTCGTGATTCCGTGATTCGCCAGCCCGTCCGTCAGCAGCAGCACTCGGCTCACCCTCTCCCTGTCAACGAATTCAGCCACTTCGTTGCAGCCGTGCATCCAGCCAGAGCAAAGATCAGTGTTGCCGCGAGGCGCGATCGCGCTCAGCACGTTGAGCGCGGCACGAATTGCGTTTTGTGTTGCGAGCGAGGATGCCGCCAGCACATCGACGTGATTGTCGTACACGACAAGGGAGAATCGATCCTCCGGCCTCAGCATTCGAAGCGACTGCTCTACCGCCTGTCTCGCAAGGTTGAACTTGTTCTCGCCCGACATCGACCCCGATCGGTCGAGAACGAACGAGACGTTGACAGGAGTTCTCGCTTCGCGGCGCGGCGCTGCCGGCGCTGTGAATTTCAACAGTACATACCGGTTGCTGCGCGCATCGGCCCTGATGAGAGCTCTGTCTGTTCTGATGGAAAGTCTCACGGCAACTCCTCCTTGAAAATCTCACGTGCGGATTCGAGCAGTCGCTCGATCCTGCGGTTTTCTTCCCTGGATACCGGCCTCCTGACGTGAATCTCGACGTCAGTAGATAGAGCGAACCGCTCCCATTGAGAGCGTTGTTGTATTGCGTGACTTGACTGTTGAGTGTCCCGTATGATCGCAGGGGGGACTGACATTGCCGGCTCACGCAGCTTTGCGCTCCCGACACCTTCGCTCAGAACCTTTCGCACGTAGTCGCTGGCCGAGTCGGGGTAGCGATCCGGGCGGGTGCGAAGTAGTTGGCTGATCTGCTCCGGTTGGAGGGCGTCGATGCGTTTCCTGATTTCGGAAAGCGGGAGATGCTCGCTTTGTAGTCTCCGAATCAACCGAAGCCGGTTTACGTGGTCGAGCCCGTAATGCGCACCGGGTCCGCGTGTCTCTGGAGCGGGCAACAGGCCTTGCTGGATATAGTAGCGGATGGTTCGCGGGCTGACCTTTGCCTGTTCACTCAGCTCGAGGATGCCAATCGGATCGGAGTCGGAAGAGTCGGCCATCGCGGGATTATAGCAGCTGACATGTCAACTGTCAACTTCTGCAGTCCGGCAGTTAGACGCAGTTGGGATGAGGAATCTGCGATCCGCGAATTCCTTCGCATTCCGTCCACGTGCCGAGTGGCACCATAGCCATTGCGCCGCCCTATTTAGTGTTACTTTTATGTAACAACACTTGGTTAGAGGAGACAGCGAGTGGTATTGACCAGCAATGCACGCATTCAAGGCGGGTCGATGGTGACCTCCATACCAAACGAGGTCGCCCGTCGTCTCGGCGCGACCGCAGGCAGCGCCCTGTACTGGGTGGAAAATGGAGCCGGCCGATTCGTCGTGACGACCATCGACCCCGAAGCTCTGGAAGCGCTCAACCATCACGAAGAAGTGGTCGCTCAGTACCGCGAGGTGTTTCAGGCACTCGCTGAGTGAACGAGCCTCGGTGGATCACCGCCGAACTGCTCCATCTTATGCACGTTCGACAAGTGGAGCTTTTTGGTGGAAGGCACGGGGTGCTCGATGAGAACGCAGTAGAGTCAGCACTTCACAAACCGCAGAATCTCAATGCGTACGAACCAGATTCAGATCTCCCTGCACTCGCCTCAGCGTATCTGTGCGGCTTCGTTCAAAAGCAGGGGTTCGTTGACGGGGACAAGCGCACGGGCCTCGCCGTAACTCTCATTTTTCTGCGACTGAACCACTACGAGCTGAACGTTCAGCAGGCAGAGCTGTTGGCGTTCGTTCTCGCAATCGCGCGCAACGAGATGAATCAGGAAGCGGCGACAAAATGGCTACGCCAGCGAATTACTTCGAGATGAAGTTTGGCATTAGCGTTTCGCACCGAGTTTGAGACTTCTTACCCGTTACTTCGCGACCTTGCTCATCCACATATCGCGCCGGTCACCGGTCTCTCGGTGAGCAGCTTTGCGATCATGGCCTGAGCAGTCGCACCGGTTACCGGCGGTTCACTGTGTGATCGGGTGAAAGTTTACAGTTCCGCCGGTTCCCGCGGCTTTATCGGACCGTTCCTGAAATCCCTGCCACTTCGCGTCGCTCATGCGTGCATACACGTTCCAGTTATGAATGGCCACGATCTAAATGCGGCTGAGATCGACGTCGTCAGGACGATTGAGTGCCTGGCGGCGGGCTCGCTCAGCGAAGGAAAACTTGCCGATTGGTTTCATGTGCACCTAGCTTAATTCTTCCTTTCACCGGCCGCATGGACCTCGACGCGCAGTTGCGGGAATCGCTCGGCCGGGACTACACGATCGAGCGCGAGCTCGGACCGGGCGGAATGGCCCGCGTCTTTGTCGCGAGTGAAGTCGCGCTCGGACGGCGAGTAGTCATCAAGGTGCTGCCCCCAGAGATGGCGAGCGTCGTACTCTCCGAGCGCTTCAGGCGAGAGATCTCGCTGGCCGCGCAGCTGCGACATCCTCACATCATCCCCGTTCTCACGGCTGGCGGCACGAATGAGCTTCTCTATTACACAATGCCTTTCGTCGAGGGAGAAACGCTTCGCGCTCGCCTCGATCGCAACGATGCCATCCCGCTTCGCGGAGGCATCCGGATGGTGCGCGAGATTGCGGATGCTCTCGCGTACGCGCATAGCCATGGCGTTGTCCACCGCGACATAAAGCCCGATAACATCCTGATTGAAAACGGACACGCAGTTGTAGCGGACTTCGGCGTCGCCAAAGCGCTCGCGAGCGCGACAGGAACCGAACCAGCGTCGGGGCCAGTCACTGCAGCGGGAGTCGTCATGGGAACCGCAGCTTACATGTCGCCTGAACAGGCGGCGGCTGACCCGGCAACGGACCATCGAGCTGACATTTATGCCCTCGGTGTAGTCGCGTACGAGATTTTTTCTGGAGCGTTGCCATTCAAGGGAAGCTCCTACCAGATGATCGTGGCACACATGGTCGAGCAGCCTCAACCCCTGCAAGTGCGCTGTCCACAACTCCCTCCGGCGCTTGCCGAGCTCGTCATGCAGTTGCTCGCGAAGAATCCGGATGACCGTCCCCAAAGTGCAGCTGACGTTGCTGCCCGCCTCGACGGCGTTTTCGCCTCGCTCGAAGGAGTGCCAGCCACTACTGGTTCCCAGCAGATACTGAACAGCGGATTGGCTCCTGGTGTTCCGCGGAGCCAGGCGATGCCACGCCTGCGGCGGGCAGCAGTGGCCGCGGGAGCTCTGGTCGTGCTCGCCCTTGGCTATGCGGGTTACAAGTTGTCCCACACCGTCAAAGGAACATCATCCGCGTCGGAGCCCGCTGGCGCTGCAGCAGCATTGCAAGCGAATTCTATAGCCGTTCTTCCGTTCGTGAACACGAGTGGCGATGAAGAGAACAAGCATTTTTCTGATGGACTCACCGACGAGCTGATTAGTGCATTGGGTCAGGTTCGCGGCTTGAAGGTCGCCGCCCGCACATCCGTCTTTGCGCTCAGCGGTAAAGGCCTCGGTGCCCGCGCCATCGCCGATACGCTCGGCGTCGCGAAGGTCATCGATGGAAGCGCACGCCGCGCCGGCAAGCGGTTGAAAGTGACGGCTGAGCTAGTCAACGCCGCCGATAATACGGTTCTGTGGTCGCAGACGTTCGATCGCGAAATGGTGGACGTTTTCGCCGTGCAGGAGGAAATCGCTCGAGCCATCGTTGGCGCATTGAACGTGCGCCTCACAGAAGATGAGGGAGCGCGTCTGGGCAACCGTCCGACGACTGACCTCGAAGCGTATGACCTGTACCTGAAAGGCCGCTTCAGCTGGACCAAGCGCACCAGGGAGGGAATGGAAGCGGCACTGACTTACTTCCAGAGTGCTGTCGAGCGCGATCCGAAATTTGCGCTGTCCTACGCAGGAATCTCCGATGTGTACGTCGCAATGTCGAATTTCAATTACATACCAACCTCTCAGGCACTCGCGAGCGCGCAGATCGCGGCTGACCGTGCATTGGAAATCGATAGTTCGCTCACCGAGGCCCGCGCGTCGAAAGGCTATGTACTGGCGTCGCGGGGCGACTACCAGGAATCCGAGAATGAGTTCCGGCGGGCAATCCAGCTCAACCCCAGTTATCCGTCAGCTCATCATTTCTACACTCTTCTGTTGATGATCGAAGGCAGGCTGGATGACGCGACAACACAGAATCGCCTCACGGTCTCGCTCGACCCTCTCTCTGTTTCTGGTAATGCTACGCGTGGAATCATACTCTGTGAGCGAGGCAGCTACGCTGATGCGCGGCGCGAGTTGGGGAAAGCTCTTCCACTCGGTTCCGGGAATATTCTTGCGCCGTTCTATCTTGGTACGCTCGAAGCGGCGAGCGGACACTACGCGGAGGCACTTTCTTATCTCGACAGGGCTGTCGTAATAGCGCCGGGGTTTCACGGCTTGAAAGCAGCACTTGCATATACATATTCACACGTCGGTCGCCGAGCAGAGTCGGATGATATCCTGAAAAAGTTGCGGGATGCTGCAAGTGACGATCGGGGGCGGGTTGACCTTGCGCTTACCGAAGCAGTAATGGGAGACATGAATCGCGCCTACACGATTCTCGCGAAGCCAGCGAAGTGGGATATGCCTACGCTTATCGAGCTCCGCACTGACCCGCTCCTCGCCGGCTTTCGCGCCGACCGGCGGTATCCGAAACTTCTCGCGACTATCGGGCTGCCAAACTAGACGGCCACGGACTACCCGCGCACCAACGCCACGATTAAGGCGATCACTCCGAGCACTACTCCAAATCCTCCCATCGCGATCGCAACCTGCGCAGTCTTTCTCCATCTGAGCTCCGCTGCCTCGACCGCGTGCATCAGGCGATCCTCACTCGATTGCTGCGGCTCGCCAAACAACGACTGCTGCATGATACCGCGGCCTTCGATGACTTCACCCATCGCTCTATCGAACTCGGCCTGATGAATTCGTTTCGCTGCATCGAACCCCGGAACCGCAGCCGCCATCGTCGCAGCCTTCAGCACCGCATTCTTGATATCTCCACCGCTCACCTCATAACGCTCCGCTAACTCGCGAAAGTTCACGTCGTCGGCAAGCGGCGTCCTGGTGGGATGGATTTGAACCTTCCATATCTGCTCACGCTCTTCTACCCCCGGCATCTCGAATCTCACGTGGGTCCGAATGCGCCGTTCGAACGCAGGATCGAAATTCACGGCGAGGTTCGTCGCGAAGATCACGACTCCATTGAACGCCTCGAGCTCCTTCAGGAGCACGTTGACGACGGTGTTCGACTCGCGCTGATAGGCTTGCGCAGTGCCGGTGGTTCGGCGCGACGCGATAGCATCGGCTTCGTCGAAGAACAGAACGGCATCTTCTTCCGACGCCATTCGAAACACCGCTGCGACATTCTTCGGCGTCTCTCCCGCCCACATCGATTCCATCTCGGCGTAGCGCACGGAGAGTAATTTCTTCCCGAGCACAGTCGCGATCGCTTCGGCGCAGATGGTCTTTCCGGTGCCCGGTGGTCCCGCGAAGTTGAACGCGAGGCCAAGCCCGCTGGAATGCTTTTCGCCCAGTCCCCACTGAGTGAAAATCAGCTCGTGGCTTTTTACGAGACTGAGTGCCTCATCGAGTGCTGCACGCGTTCGTGGCGGAAGAACCACATCGGCGAACGTACGGTGCGCGATGATTGTCTCAACCGCGCGCCGGCCGCCAATCCGGCCTGCAAACAAGTCACGAAGTGGGCTTGGCATCAGCGGTTGTCTCGTCCAGGGAAGCGCACACGTATCTCATTCGCATGGAACGCTCCATGTGGGGAGCTATTACACCCCCCGAGTCAGGCTGTTCGACAACATGCTCTGTCAGGCATTCGGCTTCAGCCCAGCTCAGTGAGGAATAACGATTCAGCGCCGAGGAAAGAACTAACCTCTCAACGGCGATCGAATGTGCTCAACGTCTCCATTCGGCCGCGGCGCCGGCGTTGCCGGCCTGATCAACAGCCTGGACGACGACGCGGTCGGACTGAGCGCCAACGCTGGACGTGCGCTCGGACCCGAAAAGAATCCGGGTCGTCCACGCGCCGGAAGTGTGAATCCTGAGTGCCCACCATCGCACGTCTTCTCCCGCCGACGGAGTGATCTGAAGCACGCCCGAGGCTACCGATATCGACGGTGCCGGCGGCGGAACGGCATCGAGCCACGGTGATGCCGGGACAAGTGCAGCTTCCTTGTAAAGATCGCCGGCAAGTATTGTCGCCAACGCTCCGCCATTTCGCTTGAGGGTCGTGTTCGTGTTGTATAGAAGGTTTCCGGTTCCAGACGTGCGTTGGCGGGTAGCGCGGATCTGATCGGGAATTTCCTGCGCGGAGAAGGCGCTGGCAGTGCCATCACTCACTCGGTATGCGGCGAGGCCCGGCCAGACATGGCGCCCCATCGTGTTCTGGGAGAACCACCAGTCGAGGAGCGCGGGGTAACTCTGCTGGGGCGCGGAGATCGCCCAATAGAGCTGAGGTGCGAGATAGTCCACCCATCCCTGTTGAAGCCATTTTCTGGAGTCCGCATAAATACTGGCATACGCGTCGAGTCCTGTCACACCTGGAGGAAAGCCCGGACGCCATATGCCGAACGGAGAAATGCCAACCTTGAGCGCGGGCTTGATCGCGTGAACTTGGCGATACATCCGCTCGACAAACCGATCGATATTCGCGCGGCGCCAGTCAGCGAGCGCGAGTCCGCCTCCATACTTCGCGAACGTTGCGTTGTCGGGAAACGGAATCGGTTTGCCTGCGGCGTCGTTCACGACATACGGATAGAAGTAGTCGTCGGCATGAATTCCGTCGATGTCGTACCTCCGGACTATGTCGGAGATCACGCTGATCGAGCGATCCTGCACATCCTGCTCGCCGGGATCCATCCAGATATCCGATCCGTACACCCGGATGAGATCGCGCCGCGTTTTGAAGAGATGCGGCGCAACCATCTTCGCGGTGTCGGACACGTTGCCCGCGCGGAAGGGATTTATCCATGCATGCAGCTCGAGCCCTCGCGCGTGCGCTTCCTGAATCGCAAACGCGAGAGGGTCGTAACCGGGACTCTGGCCCTGAGTACCGGTGAGAAGAGATGCCCATGGCTCGAGAGAGGACTGGTACACCGCGTCCCCAGCAGGTCGAACCTGAAAGACTATTGTGTTGAGGCCTGCCGCCTTCGCTTTCGCGAGAATATCGACGAGCTCGGCCTGTTGTTGCGCCGCGGTCAGGGTACGCGCGGAAGGCCAGTCGATATTGGCAACCGTAGCGACCCACAGCCCTCGCATTTCTCGTGTTAGGGGTGCGGCCGCGGTGTCCGTGGTCACAGGGCTCGGGCCGCTGACGTCAGGGCTCGTCCCGGAGCAGGCAGCCGCACCGAACAGGCAAACCGAAAGCGCGATTGCCCGCATTGCAGGCAGGTTCCGGTTTCCGCAATCAACCCTTCGCTTGAAACCCGATGCAGGAAGATCGGTCATTGTTCCTCAAGCTAATCCTAGTGGTCTGATCAGTCTCTAATGTGAACCGCCCGAGGCCGCCGAGGACGCCGGGGAAAAGCACGTTCTTTTTTTTCAACGTGGTCTGATCAGCTTCTAATGTGAACCGCCGAGGCCGCCGAAAACGCCGAGGAAAAACACGACCTTTTTTTTTACGTGGTCTGATCAGCTTCTAATGTGAACCGCCGAGGCCGCCGAGAACGCCGGGGAAAAACACGTCCCTTTTTTTCCACGTGGTCTGATCGGGTTACGATAAAAATGGGCAATCCTCGGCGTTCTCGGCGGCCTCGGCGGTTAACTAAAGCCGAATTTTCGGTGCGATCTGCACCCATTTTTATCTGTGCATCGTTTTCGTCCTCGCTAGTTACGCATCAGCGTTTCCCGGCCGTGACGGGCGGCGTATTGGTCCGTCGCACAATTTCCGGGACGTTGCTGAGGACTGTGATACCATTTCCCGCAGACCTGCGGACCATCACGAATGTGCGACCGTCCGGAGACACATCGTAATTCGCGTGCGAAAATCCCGGTACCATGTCTTTGATGGGAAACAGAAACTGTCTGCCGAGTACCAGCACTTTGCCCGTGTGGTTCATTACTGCGCCGACCAGATCCTGTGAAACGCTCTCTCTATAGTAGAGCGTGCCGGCGTCGGGACTCCACACGGGCTCGGTGCCGCCGCGCGCAGATACCATGAACACGTCGCCGCCTCGCATCCACGGTCTGACGTAGACTTCGTCCCTGCCAGTTTCGTTCGAGACGTAAGCAAGCCATTTCCCATCGTGTGACACTGTTGGCGATCGCGTCTCGAAACGATCTGCGATGACAGGGATGATTGGTCCCTCGCCCTTCTGGCTGACGAGCGCGACGTCCATCTTCGATCCTGGTTCGAGATCGGACGCGGTCGTGACGATTCCGCTTCCGTCGCTTAGCCATTCGCCCGAATAGACGAGCGACTGGGCAGTGAGCAGCGAGTCATGCGTTGCCTTCTGGCCGGGACGCGCCCGGTAAATCCCAAGCGCGCCAAGCCGGTAGGAAGTGTACGTGATCGATGTTCCGTCGGGCGTCCACACTGCATCGTGTGCATCGCGCTCGAACGTCGCCCGCTCCAGCCGCTCGCTGCCGACTGCGACAGTCCACACGTCGCGACCCTCCGGTGTCGCGAGATCAACGGAGATGCGCTTCCCGTCCGGAGAGAAGCGGGGATTGCCGAACGATCCGCGCTCCGTCGTCGCGCTGCGCAGAATTCCTTCGTGAGTGACAGTCACGAGAGAGCGCGGCCCTTCCGGCAGATACGCGACGTTGCCGTTCCTGGAAACCGCGAATTGCGCGATGCCCGTTCCAGTCAGCGAGACGTTCGCCCCGATCTGTACCGGCTTCGCGGTCACTCTGCCAGAATTCCTGTCGAACGGTGCGGCCCAGAGAGATCCGTCAGACTTCACATATACGATGTGACCTGCGGCATAGCGCATCTCGACCAGACTACCGCCGACGGCGCGCGTTGCCTCGCCTTCGATTTTCGGCTGACGCGTGTCTGTTTCGTCGGGTATGGAATCAGCCCCGTCCACGATCTCTGACCTGTCGGAATCGATGTCCTGCGATTCCACGACATTCTGACCGTTGTCGTTCTGCGTCATGAACAGGACGGCGGAGCCGTCCGACGTCATGCCGATCTGCCGCTGGAATGCGGCCGCGGCCGAAGCTCCCGGATTCTGAACTCGGAGCTCGATACGGCCGGGCGGTAGTTTCGGCGCGAAACCCAGCGCATTGCGGCCGACGCCGAGGCTGAGGGTTGCGACCATGACGGCGGTTGCGGACATGCCCGCGATGACTGCGATGCGCCCCAGCTTGAGTGGCTTCGTAATCTCCGCAGCCCGCGGCTCGCCCGTGTGGCCAAGTCGCAGCCCACCATTGACCATGATGCTCGACTTCAGGGCACGAATACAGCCCCGTGCGGCATCATCATTCCCTTCAATCCGTTCGGCCAGAGCGCTTTCATGAAACTCACGCCCGGCTTCGTTGCACCCGGGTCTCTGAACCGGTCATCCCACGTGAGCCTTCCGGTAGTCGAGTTGAAATGCCCAATCATCACGACCGGCAGGCCGTCCCCCTGATCGTCGACAACAACTCTGTCGCTTCCCGGGTCTCGTGCCACCCAGTGTGGATAGAAGGTCGAATCTGTCGAAACCGAAGACACTTCTTTCGGGTGCTCCGGATCAGCGATATCGATCGTCGCGTAACGATGACCGTACGCGATAGGCATCAGCATGAAGTGACCCGTGATTACCGGCACCGAGCATCCAAAATCATTTGGCCTGTCGAGCGTCAGGACGCGCTCCAGTTTTGGATCGGCTTCGAGGCCGGAAATTCGGTAGAGTCCGCATGTGTACGTGTTCATCATTGCGGTTCGTCCGTCGGCGAGCGTTCGAACTTCGAACGGATATCTGAAGTCCGAGTCTGCAGCTACCTTCTGAACTGCGAGCGTCTTGATGAGCTTGAGATCGGAGATGCGCCACACCTGCACCGTCTTTGCAACTGTCTCCGAATCCATTGGAGAGCTCGTTGTAACGATCCTGTCGATTGCCGGAAGCAGAGTCAGCGCATACGTCCTGATCTTCTCACCGGGAAATGCCGGATCGACGGAGCTGCTGTACCGCAAGAGTTTCCCTTCACTGTCGAACTCCGCGAGTCCGCCGGAATTTCCCGGCTCGCTCTTGTCGCCGAACTGAATTGTCGCGATCACGTGCCCATTCGACATCCGCGCAAATGAGTGTGCCGTGTGTGCGCCGGGGACGGGCGCTGTATGGCCGGCAAGCCGGGGACGCACGGGATCAGTGAAATTGATCAGGAAATTGCGATCGGCAGAGAAGTCGTTCACGAACAGCGAGCCGCGGCGCGGAAGCTCGAACTCGCTGTGATGCGGCATCCTCCCGGCCGTGTCCACCGTCAGTGCATTGATGACAGTTCCATAAGTCGGGCTGGCAGGATCTGCGTCGAGGACGGCAACAATGTCGACACCGTTTTTTTTCGGCGTTC
The DNA here is from genome assembly GCA_038208605.1 of Gemmatimonadales bacterium. Classification (GTDB taxonomy): domain Bacteria; phylum Gemmatimonadota; class Gemmatimonadetes; order Gemmatimonadales; family Gemmatimonadaceae; genus UBA4720. Next base: position 15,054 of record JBBQYO010000001.1, read on the forward strand.
CGCTACCTGCCCATAAATACAGGTAACGCGAAGGTTTCGCCGTCGACTGATATCCAGCGGCGCTTGCGAGAAGCGACGCTGCAAGAGTTCCGGCAGCCACAACACTGCCTAGGAAGCGCACGCGCATGAAGACCCGTTCCTTAGGGGAAAATTCCCCGCTGAGTGTAAGCCATCGCAACCTTCCCGATCGCATTTATGAATGCAGCTGTTCTCAGGTCGACGCCGCGGTCTTTTTGAATGGTCCGCAGTTCCGCATACGCCGCGATCATCGTTTCTTCGAGTCCGGAATTTACGAGCTCCTCCTCACCGGCAGCCTCACTCGCGCGGCCGCGGTCATCGTCGGTGAAATGCTTACCAGTCAGATGCTCGACCGCTTCGAGAAGCCGCTCGTTGCTGCGCTCCTGGAACCGCTTCTCCATGCGGCCGTAGCGCATGTGTGAGAGATTTTTCACCCACTCAAAATACGATACGGTCACACCACCAGCGTTCGTGTAGATGTCGGGAAGCAGCAGCACATTGCGCGCGAGCAACTTTTCACTCGCGTCGGCGGTCACCGGTCCATTCGCACCCTCGACTATGATCTTCGCATTGATGCGATCGACGTTCTCGCCGGTGATCTGATTTTCCAGAGCCGCTGGAACGAGCACGTCGCATTCGAGCTCCAGCCCGTCGGTACTCCTTTGAAGATCGGCCGAGCCCGGGAATCCGAGTATCGATCCCGTTTCTTTCCTGTGCTCGATGACTTTGTCTACATCCAGTCCGTTTTCGGAGTAGATGCCGCCTTCGCGCTCCAGCAGTGCGATGATGATTCCACCGTATCCTTCAATGAATTTTGCTGCGTGGTATCCGACGTTGCCGAGTCCCTGCACAACGACGCGTTTTCCATCGACACCGGTGGAGAGGCCGAGCGGCTTCATGTCTTCAGCGTAGCAGACGGCTTCGCGCAGCGCGAATGCGACGCCGCGTCCCGTGCTCGCTGCACGTCCGCGAACTCCGCCCTGAGTAACTGGTTTTCCGGTCACGCAGCCCTGCGCATCGATCTGTCCTGGCGAGAGGGTCGAGTACGTGTCCATGATCCACGCCATCTCGCGCGGTCCGGTGCCCATATCAGGCGCGGGCACATCCATTCCAGGACCAATCAGGTTCTTCGCGAACAGCTCATACGTAAACCGTCTCGTCACGCGCTCGAGCTCGTCTACCGAATATTTCTCGGGATCGATGCGGACCGCTCCCTTCGCTCCACCGAACGGCACATCGACCAGCGCGCATTTGTACGTCATCAGCGCGGCGAGCGCTGACACCTCGTCTTCATCGACGTTCGCAGCGTAGCGAATGCCGCCTTTCGTCGGCAGGCGATGAACGCTGTGCTGCGCGCGCCATCCGCTGATGACTTCGATCGTTCCGTCGTCGCGCTTGAGCGGGAAACGCATTCTGTAGACGGAGTTGCAGGCCTTGATCTGTTCCAGCAGCCCCGGATTGAGATCGAGGTGGGCCGAGGCCTTGTCGAAATACTTGTTGACCTGCGCGAACATCGGGATGTGCTGCGTCGTCATGTCCCTCCCCGGGTGGATTCAACGGCCCGTGAACATGCAGAAAGGACGCTAAGGCAACAAGGCGTAAGCGCTGCTATGGCGACTGTCTCAAAGCGAGCAGAGCTTCGAGCTCCGGAATGTGATCGAGGTCCCTCGGCCGGCCAGCAGCACGTTTTGCGTCGATCAGCGATGGAAGATCGAGGATTCTGAATCTTATGTCAAACGCGGCGATCTCGACTGACTTAACCAGGCACTTCGGGTAATCCCGACCCCTTTCACGACGTCGAGAACGTCGATCAATCCTTCCCTTGTGGTGAGCGCCATGCGCGGTGTCGTTCCGAACTGGCGCTCATCCATAAAAACGGCAAGCCACTCTCGATTCCACGAGGATACGCTTTCCATGCGGCAAGAAGGGCCGATAGCCTCTTCAGGTTCTGACTGGATGTGTCGTAGCAGAGATCGACGTCGTCAGTCACTCGACGTGAGCCATGGGCCGATGCAGCAAGTCCGCCGATCACGACGAAGTTTACGCGCTCCCTTTTGAAGCCCCCAAGAATTGTAGGAAGCTCATCGGGCTGCCTGGTCACGTCATTCAACTTCATGGGCAACGTCGAGATCGACCTTCGCTCCGCCCACCTCGGCGCCGGCGTTTCGGAGATGGAAGTCAACTGCCTCATGGGCAACATCGAGATCACCATCCCGCCAGAGGTCCGCGTTCTCTGCGACGGTCATGGGCTGCTCGGCAGCTTCGATGTTGAGCGCATCGGAAATACGACGCCACCGCCCGATGCGCCGACGATCCGGGTTACGGGGACGGCTTATCTCGGAGCGATCACGGTGACTGTGGTCGATTCCCAACGCTCCCGGGTGGGCGGAAAAGCTCAAGGCTGGATGGGCGACTCTCAAGGGCTGAGAGTCGTCTCGAAAGCCGGACAAGCGCTGTCCACCGGCTCGGACATTCAACCCGCCCGTCCTTAAGCGGGATAGGTTCGACAGCGTTGCTGCGTAACGACTTGCGTCGATTCTTCCGAAAGGGCAGGCATGATGCGTTAGCGATCACCTCCCTCAGGATGCAGTGATGCTCGCTCGTCTGTTGATCAGCCTTGGCCTGGCTGTTGGCTGCGCCTACCCCTTCACGCTCGCCGCACAGATCACACTTTCCGACATCGCCCGCGTAATTCGAGTGAGCTCGGCCGTCATCGACGCGACGGGAGTTGGCCGAAGAACCACCAGTCGAACATCGACCCGCACATCTGGAAGGACTGTCTCATCACGGATAGCGCGCCGCGCCGTCGAGAGTGGTGACGAGTTTCTTGGAGTCCCGTACGTGTGGGGAGGCAGCACGCCCCGCGGTTTCGACTGTTCGGGTTTCGTTCAATACGTCTATCGCGAGAACGGAGTAGAGCTGCCGAGGACGTCGCGGCAGATGTCGCATGCGGGGGCGCGTCTGCCGGTTGATGTTCGCTCTCTTCGCGAAGGCGACTTGATGCTGTTCCGCGGACGCGATGGGACGATCAATCACGTCGCACTATATGCCGGCGACAATCAGATACTGCATTCCTCATCGAGCGGTCACGGCGTCAAGTACGATGATCTCGGGACGAAGCGCGGGGCGTATTTCGTTTCTCATTTTGTCGCGGCGCGTCGCGTGACCGAGAACGGCCGTTCGCTCGTCGAATCTCTCGCTGTGCTCTATAACAAGTATCCGTTCGATCATTTCGATCTGCCGGATCTCGCTCCGCCGAGATAGGCGCTGGTGTGACGACGGCCCGTCGAACCACTGCTCGTTGGACCACGGCTCGCCGCATCACTCATAACGGTGCGCGTTACTAATTCGGCGGAGTGATGAAGAAGAACGCGAGGCCAAGAAGCATGTATACGGCCAGCAGCAGCAGCCCTTCGAACCAGGTCGTTTCTCCATCCTGAGCAATCGCGTTCACAATGAACGCAACAGCGGCGACGGCGATCAGCTCCAGCGGATTGGAGAAGACCAGATTCATGGGCTTTCCCATGAAATACGACACGAGGACGAGAACGGGAGCGACGAAGAGCGCGATCTGTATCGTCGATCCGACCGTGATGCCGATTACGAGATCCATCCTGTCTTTGCGCGCGAAGTACACGGCCGACACGTACTCCGCCGCATTGCCGACCACGGCGAGAACGGTGATTCCGAGGAAGAACGTCGTCACTCCAAGCCGCGTCGAAGTCGCCTCGAGTGCGCCGGAGACCAGCTCCGCCTCCATCGCTGTGATCAGCGTTGCACCGACGAGAACCGCCATCACCTTCCACATGGGCCAGACCTTGTGAGTCACACTCGATTGTTTCTTCTCGCCGCTGGAATCCTCAGCGGGCACCGCTTCGTTGCAGGCGGCGAACGTGTCACGATGCGTGACCAGTGAGTAGGCAAGGTTTGCGATGTAGATCACGATGAGCAATACAGCGACGCCGAGACTCAAACGCTCGTCGAGAAGCGCCGCGTTGCGGGCTCCTGACATTCCTCGCTCGGTGTAGTCGAAAAGCGCGGGGACCATTAGCGCGATCACAGCGAGCAGAAGAAGGCTCGACAATCGACCGGCAGTCGCGCGATTGAACTTCTGTTCAGTCCTGCCGAACGTGCCGACGACAATCGCGAGCCCAAGGCCGAGGAGACTGTTCCCGATGATCGCGCCGGTAATCTGCGCCTTTACTACGCTCGCGTGTCCGGCCTGAAGAACGAACAGCGCGAGAATGAGCTCGGCGACATTTCCGAACGTTACGTTCAGCAACCCGCCGATAGCGCTCCCCAGCCGCTCCGCCAGCTGCTCGGTGCTTTTCCTGATCCACTCGGCCAACGGGACAATCGCCAGAACAGCGGTCACGAAGATCAACATTGGCGAAGCGTGAACGCCGTATGCGAGAACTAGCGATGCTGGAATGAGCAGGAGCATCAGCGAGAAGATCATGGCCGCATCTTAGCCACTCCGGGTCTCCGTGTCATCCGGCTCGTGTCGTCCTAGAGTTCAGGGAGTCGGCCAACGGTCGACAGAATCAGAAGCCTGGGTATTTAGTAGCATATCGTTACTATACACCTGCTTCTCTGTAGTACCGATACAGCAACCATGCGGAAACGGCGCCGAGTATGTGCCACACAGCATGTCCCTGAATGAGACTCTGAGGCGAGCAAAGAATGCGCTCGTAGTCGAGCACCCAGACAATGAAGGCAACACCGAGTACCGCTACAGCACTCCATAACAGACGAGCACTCTGCATTTTTCCAACGTCCCCGCCAACTGTCGCCGCTCGGCTGCGCTGGCTGCCGATAAGCTCCACGAGAATGACACCTCCAATCAGTAGTCCGAAAGCGACTCGCCTGATGACGGGCACCCACCAAAGCATAGCGGCGAGCATGAGGTTCGATCCGAGATAGGCCGACACTACGGTGGCCGCACTGAGTCCTCTGACTCGGTCAATACTATAGATCAGCGCGAACGTGGCGATGAAGTACATCCCGAGCACATCGATGAACTGGCCCTTGTAACTCAGCTGCGCGTGATAGAAGGCACTGCCGAGCCCAATTACCAGTAAGGCAACAACGAATAGCGGCGGATACGCTCGGCGGGCATTGAACCGATTGGGGGGCAGATCGGTTCCAGTACGGCGCGACACCCATTGGACCATCACGATGACCGCGACAACCACGAATGCCAGCGACGACAGGCTGTTCGCCGGCTGCATGATACCGTGTGACCGCACCGCTTCGCAGAAACACGAGCTCGGCATGCAGCTGGCGGGACGAACTACCACTTGATCACGCTGAAAACGTTCGAGTAATCATCGGTCCACAGTCGCGACTCTGTGCCTCCCGGCAAGGTTCTCCACCGGGAATCCGTAGCGATCGATCCGACGTCGGCTTTGTCCCGAGCAAGCACGACCCATTCCGATGGGTATGCGAGATCGCCATCGAGTTTCTCGTCAGGCTCATGATCCTGAATCAGCGCGATGAGGCCCGCATCAGCCGCGAGCGCACCAACAACGGGCTTGAGATCGAGATGCTTGTTGCTGATGTGAACGAACAGCACTCCATGATCGTCGAGAACGCGCTCGTAGAGATGGAATGACTCTCTGGTCAAAAGATGCACGGGAATGGCGTCAGAGCTGAACGCATCTACAATGAGCAATCCGAACCGCTTGCCCGGCTCCCGGCTCAGTGTGAGTCTCGCGTCGCCAATCACGATCCTCGGCCGCACCGCACAGTCGCGGAGGTAGGTGAAATAGCGAGGATCACTCGAGATCCGTCTTATCAACGGATCGATCTCGAAGAATGTCCAATTCTGTCCCGGCTTCGAATAGCAGAGAACCGTTCCGGCACCGAGCCCGACTGCAGCGATTCCCTTTCCAGCCAGCTTTGCATCGAGCGCGGAGAAGACCTGGCCGACCGGTCCGCTCGGATGATAGTAGGTCTCGGGAGTCAGCCGTCTCAGCGAATCCTGATATTGAGCTCCGTGAGTGGTGGTTCCGTGCACGAGACGATGCGCTGACCCATAGACCCGCTGAACGCGGTAGGAGCCAAAGAAAGACCTGGCCGCGACGAGGTCGGTATTGTAACGGTTGTCGACGATGAACGTCGCCACGGCCATGGCGGCAATCGCTACACCGTAACGAGATGCGCTGGAGCTCATCGACGACATCAACAGAATCGCAGCGACCGACGACAGCACCTTCACTGAAACGCCTAGCAGTCGGTGATCAGTGAATCCATACCAGGCGACGAACCCCAGCAACAACGCGGGCAATACAGATAGCAGCGGCCGTGGAATTACTGCACTCACGTCGACAGTGCGCGATCTCCAGCTTGGTCTGAGAAAACACGCAGCGACCAGCACGAGCTGGTATTCGGCAATCGACTTGAACAGGAGCGGTGCGAGGATCGCGTTGAACATTCCGCCGAGTGCCCCGCCGAATGCCATCCACAGATAGAAGCCCGTCAGGTACTCCGGAGCGGGCCGTGATGCGGCCAGCTCACCATGCAGAACGAGAGCGGTTGTTGCGAATACCGCGAGGTGCAGAATGTATGTCGCTCGCAGACTCATTTCCGATCCCCAGAACAGGGCTACCATGAGAAGAGTCAGCAGTCCGCCGTGCAGCGTTACCGCGAAATGATCGACGTTTCGGCCCGATCGCGCGAAGACGATGATAAACGTGATCAGATAGAGCGCGAGTGGAATGACCCACAGCAATGGCATGGCGGCGACGTCGGTGGAGAGATACGTCGTCACGCCGAGCAGCAGGCTCGATGGGACAAATGCCAATGCGATCCATCGCACTCGCTCGCGAAGCTTCGGTGGGGGAGACCCGGCATCGATCTCACCCTCGGTCGACATGAAACGGGGACGGTGTGAGCTCTTCCACACGAACAATGCAGACCCCGCCGCCAGTGCGATCGCGATTCCGTAACTGATGCTCCACGCCCAGGCCTGCTGTCCGAGCCGAAGATGCGGCTCCATCACAACTGGAAACGCAAGCAACCCGATGAGACTGCCAATATTGCTCGCGGCGTAGAGTACGTAGGGGTTCGAAGCTGAAGGGTGATCGGAATCAGTCAGCCATCTTTGCACGAGCGGCGCCGTCGCGGCGAGGAGGAAAAACGGAGCGCCGACTGCGACGCTGAGAAGGCCGGTCAGCCAGAGTATTGCGTTCCCCGAAGCGGGTGGTGTCCATCCGCGCGGGATGCCGACTGGCAATGACAGAATTGCGAGGACGAGCAACCCGACGTGTACGATCGCCTGTCGCTTCGAGCTCAGATATTTCGATGTGAGGTGCGCGTAGAGATATCCAAGGAGAAGCATCGCCTGGAAATACATGAGACAGGTATTCCAGACAGCCGGCGATCCGCCGAGCATCGGCAGCACCATCTTCGCGAACAGGGGCTCGATCCAGAACAGCAGGAGCGCGCTGCCGAGGGTCGTCAGAGCGAAAAGCGCTAGCACTTATGCGGCAGGGACACGACCCTACATAGCACCAGAATAGGCCGATCTCCAGCCCTTGCCGAGCGGCCTCAACTTCAGCATGGTACGGGTGCAGGGACGACCCGCTCCGGTGTACTTCCAATGACCGATCCATCGATTGCGATAAGGCCGGAAGACGATGAGCTCGACATGTTCGGCATCACGCACTGCGGAAACGTGCGCGCCGAAAACCAAGATCATTTTCTCATTTCGACGGTTCATCCACAGCTGGTCATTCACGGAACAAGCCTGCCCAACGTCGAGGGCCTTCCCTTACGCGGATCGCGTCTCGCTACAGTCATGGTTCTCGCGGACGGAGTGGGCGGCGCTGCAGCAGGAAGTGAGGCAGCGAGGCTCGCGACGGAAGCTGTAATGCGATATGTGTCCAGCACGCTTCGTTCGTATCACAACGCTGGCTCAGCGAGGGACGACGAGTTTCTCAATGCACTGAAATCATCTGCCATGGAAGCGCACGCTGCAGTTCGTGCAGAGGCGGCGCTCAGAACTGACGAGCGGCAGATGGCATCGACCCTGACAGTTGGTTTCGTGGTGTGGCCATGGCTCTACGTCGTTCAGGTTGGCGACAGCCGCGCCTATTATTTCTCAGAGGGAAATCTCCGGCTTTTGACGCACGACCAGACGATCGCTCAGTCGCTCGTCGACCAGGGGATTCTTCCAGCCGACAAGCTCGACCGTTCGCCGTTCAAGCACGTGCTGTCGAGCGCAATCGGTGCTGATGAAGCAGTTCCTGAAGTCACACGCGTAGATATCACGGAGCGTGGCTCCCTCATCCTGCTCTGCAGTGATGGCCTGACCAAGCATGTGACCGACGAAGAGATCGCAGGCACGATCGAAAACATGATTTCATCCGAACAGGTTGCGAGAAGTCTGCTCGAGCTGGCGTTGTCGCGCGGCGGACGGGACAACATCACGATCATCAGTGCCCGTGCGATGCTCAAGAACCGAGATCGCAGTTAGCTCCGCTCCAGGAACGGCTCCAGGTTCTCGTGTTGCGATAGGCTTTGCGGCACTTGCCATCGCGATTCATTCCGCGACTAACATCATCACACCGTACGGAATTCATCGCGATGAGTTCCTTTATCTCGCGATGGGCAGGCACCTGCACTTGTGGCGAATGGAGTTTCCGCCCGCAATCGCGCTCCTCGCTCAGTTCTCGCACACGCTCCTCGGCGATTCACTCTTCGCAATTCGCTTTCTCCCTGCACTGGCTGCCGGCGCACTCGTCTATCTATCAGCGACAATTGCCCGTCACTTCGGCGGCGGCAGGGTCAGCCAGATTCTCGCAGCCCTCGCAGTGCTGTGTTCACCGTTGTTTCTTCGCGCGGGTAACCTGTTTCAGCCTGTCGTATTCGACCAGCTCGCGTGGACCGTCGCGTTCTACGCACTCATAAGGCTCGCCGGGACGGAAAACACCAAATGGTGGCTCTGGCTTGGTGTCGCTGCTGGTCTGGGCCTTCTCGTGAAATTCAGCGCAGTGTTTTTTGGGACTGCGGCGTTGGCTGCGATCATCGTCAGTCCGCAACGTCGATGGTTTCTCACCCGTTGGCCGTGGGCCGCTATTGCGATAGCTCTTGCAATCGGAAGCCCGAGCGTGATCGGACAGATAGCTCTCGATTTTCCCGTCTTGAAGCAGATGCAGGACTTGAAGGCATCGCAGCTGGATCGAGTCACGCCGGCCGCATTCATTGGTGGACAGTTTCTGTTGGGTCCGGCCGTATTCCTGGCAATAGCGGGTCTTATTTCGCTGATCGTTTCAGAACGACTGAAGCGCTTTGCAGTTGTTGGATGGATATCGCTATTCGCATTTCTCATCCTGATGGCTCTTCACGGAAAGTCATACTATCTCGGTCCGGTATATCCGGCGTTGTTCGCAGCCGGTGCCGTGGTGATCGAGGGATTTGCCAATGCGAAAGTGCGGCGTTCGGTCGAATGGATAGCGGCTGCACTCATTGTCGCATACGGTGCGCTTACCTTGCCGCTCGGCGTACCGATCCTGCCTCCTGAAACAATGGCTGCGTATTCGACCGCGATCGGTGCTGCTTCCGCATTGCGTAACAATCAGGGTGAGCTCGACCGTCTCCCTCAGGATTACGCCGACATGCTCGGCTGGGAACACCAGGTCGCCGAAGTTGCCAGCGTTTACAACTCACTGTCTCCGTCGGACAAGCAGCAGGCTGTCGTTATCGCCGGGAATTACGGTGAAGCGGGTGCGATTGATTATTACGGGCCGAGGTATGGACTGCCGAACGCAATCGCTGCTGCGGGGACGTACTGGTTCTTCGGTCCGGGGACCAAACCCGGAAGCGTGGCCGTAGCGGTTGGCGTTCCGGAAAAAACAATCAGGGCGTTTTTCCGCGATGGGCAGTTAGTGAAAACGGTTGGCGATCCCTGGTCGGTCGGCGAGGAGCGCAACGTTCCAATATTCATTGCGCGGAACCCTCTCAGGACGCTGCAGGAAGTGTGGCCGTCGCTCGCCGGGCGAAACTAGAATCAGCCGTCCTTCGGCCGCTCGTAGTCGCCACAGGTACCGATCTTTTCGTAGTCGCGCGAATCAAACAATGCTTTCAGACGAGTACTCCACCGGATCCTGTCGATAAAACCCCTGGAGCTCCGCGTATAGAGCCGGATGTTTCTCCTTCAGCTCGCGTGGCCGCTCAAAAAATGCTTCGGTTGCCACGGCGAAGAACTCGATTGGGTTGGTCGCACCATATCCGTCAAGAACTGTTGGAACACCATAGGCCTCTGCTGCTCTCAACGCGCCGAACTCAGCGCTCATGACTCTCGCCCAGGCGAGGTATTGTGCGTGCGTTTCGAGCGCAGGTGTTCCGTCCGCCGTTCGATTTTCAAAATCGAGCTGATGGGCAAACTCGTGGAGCACGACGTTATGCCCGTCGCTCGCGTCGCGTGCGCCGTGACTTGCCGCGTCCCATGCCAGCACCAGTGCGCCAAGCCGCTGTGCAGTGTGGCCGAGCCGGTGCTCGGGGCCTTCTTCCCAGATGCCTCCGCCGACATGCCGAACTGCTTCCTCTGTGTATCCCGAAGGATAGACGAGGATCGACGTAAGCTCGGGATAGTAGTCGGTCTCCCGATGCAGAAGCAGCAGACACGCCTGAGCCGCGATCGTTACACGTATCTCATCAGTCATCTCGAGACCGCCACATCCCTCGAAATGTTTCTCTTCCAGAAAGACCTGTATGTGGCCGAGGAGTTCCTGACGATCCGCTGGTGACAGGCGAAGAAGGACGGGAAAGTTTCGCTCCAGCGGAGCGAGCCACGAGGGGTTGAACGGCTGCGAGCGCAGACGTTCCCGGCGACGGTCGGTCAGAAATCCGAAAGGCATGTGTCTGAATCTATTGTGATGCGCATGAGCGCAGTTGCCTCGCCAAATGGGGAGCACTACTCTTGCTTCGCGTCTGTCGTACACCGGGCACAGGAAGACGTTTGAAACCAGAGCTTGGCATCATCGAAGGCTTTTACGGAAAGCCGTGGGGCTGGGAGGCGAGGCGCGAGTCAGTCTCGTTTCTCGCGCCGTATGGTTACCGGCTCTACATGTACGCTCCAAAGGCTGACGCGTTTCTTCGCCGCGAGTGGAAGACACTGCATTCAGATGCCGCTGCTGATGAAATGAAGGCGTTCGCCAGGCACTGCCGCGAAGCCGGCGTTCGGTTCGGTATTGGCATCAGTCCTTACGAGCTTTTCAATAATTTCGATGGGCACGCTCGTGAGGCCTTGAGCCGCAAGCTGGCATTTTTCGACGATATGGGCGCGGAGGACGTCGCAATTCTGTTCGACGACATGCGCGGAGACGTTTCTGATCTGGCGAGGCGTCAGGCGGAGATCGTCGAATGGGCCGCTGCTCGCACAGAAGCGACTCGCGTCCTGATGTGTCCGAGCTACTACTCGGACGATCCGATTCTCGATCGCGTCTTTGGCGCACGTCCGTCTCACTACGTCGAAGACCTCGGCGAAATGCTCGACCCATCGATCGGAATTTTCTGGACGGGCGAGGAAGTGATATCACGCCAGTTTTCTCCCGGTCATCTCGAGCGTGTGACCAACCAGCTCGGACGGAAGCCTTTTCTCTGGGACAACTATCCAGTCAACGACGGACAGCGAATGTCGCAGTATCTGCACCTCCGCGGCTTCACAGGCCGTCCTTCATCGATCTCGGATCACATCGAAGCGCACGAAATAAATCCGGCCCTTCAACCAACGCTCGGAAGAATTCCTGCGATCACTCTTTCCGATAGTTACCGCCTGGGCGATGCATACCAGTATGCCGATTCATTCAAACATGCGTGCGTGGATGTGCTGGGCGATGATCTCGGAACCATGGTGCGAGAGGATCTACTGGCCCTTCAGGACATTGGGCTCGACCGGCTCGACGACAAGGCGAAAACGCTTCGAGAACGGTACGAGAGCATCGATCATCCTGGAGCACGGGAGATCGTCGCCTGGTTGAACGGTGATTATAGAATTACGAACGAGATTGTCGAGACGCAGTAGAGCTAGTCTTTAGCCCGCAGATACTGATCGGGCCATCTCACCTGAGCGCCCAGTAGCTTCGCTGCGTGCAATGCGAAGTACGGGTCACGCAACATCTCGCGCGCAAGCAGCACCAGGTCCGCACGACCTTCAGTGATGATATCGTTTGCCTGTTCCGGAGTCGTGATCATCCCCACAGCGCCCGTCGCTACCTTCACATCGCGTTTGATTCGCTCGGCGAAGTGAGCCTGATATCCCGGAAAAGCTGGAATTTTCACGCCGGGAACGAGTGCGCCGGATGAGCAATCGATGAGATCGACGCCCATAGGAGCGATGACGCGTGCGAGCTCGACCGACTGCTCGATATCCCATCCCCCATCGGCCCAGTCGGTCGCAGAGATACGAACGAAGAGTGGAAGACGTTCCGGCCATACTTCACGAACGCCCTCGACAATCTTCTTCGCGAACCGAATACGATTCTCGAACGTTCCACCGTATTCGTCGGTGCGATGGTTGCTCAGTGGCGACAGGAATTCGTGGATGAGGTAACCATGCGCTGCGTGCAGCTCGACCACTTCGAATCCCGCGTCGAGAGCGCGACGCGCAGCGTCTACGAATGCGCTGCGAATTCTCTCGATGCCTTTTGAGTCGAGAGCTTCCGGCGCAGGGTTCCCATCGTAGTAGGGAATCGCGCTCGGCGCATGGATCGGCGACCACCCTCCTTCCGCAGGCGTCAGGTACTTGCTTCCACGCCACGGAACATCGGTGCTCGCCTTTCGCCCGGCGTGCGCCAACTGAATACCTGGCACAGCCTGCTGAGTCTTGATGAACGCAGTGCACCGGGCAAGCATCTCGACATGCTCATCTTTCCAGATGCCCAGATCCTGCGGCGAAATTCTTCCGTCGCTTGTTACCGCGGTTGCTTCTGCTATCACGAGCGCAGCTCCGCCAACTGCGCGGCTGCCGAGATGAACGAGATGCCAGTCGGTCGCGAAACCGTCAGTGCTCGAGTACTCGCACATCGGCGAAACCGCGATGCGGTTGCGAAGCGTTATGCCACGGATAGCGAGCGGGGAGAACAGATTTGAATCAGTCACATGCAGGCGGTGCCGAACGGGCCGGCCGGTACATCGATTGTCGGCGCGCTGGCAACTGGAATTGTAAGATCGAGCTCGTCCATCAGGTTGTTGGCGTTTGCGTCGCGCAATGCGAGTGGCTGCAGCGACCACCGTGATTCGATCAGGCGCAGTATCGATGCGTGATCGTAAATCTTGCTCGACACGGTCTGTCTCTTCACGAAAGGTGACACGAGAACTGTCGGCACTCTGAATCCGCGAAGCCCGTCGATATTACCAGCGTCGCGCTCGATTTGCGAAAGCGGGGCGACGGTTGGCGGGACGTGGTCGTAAAATCCGCCCCATTCGTCGAACGTGATCACCAGCAGCGACGACTTCCACTGCGGACCGGTCGTTATCGCGCGATAGATACTTCCGAGGAAGGCTTCAGCATTGCGGATGTCGCCAGGTGGGTGATAGCTGTTGCTGAAATCAGACGACAGCTCGGGATCGACAAACGAGACGTTGGGCAGTGTTCCTGCCGATGCATCGCTGAAGAACGAAGCGATCGGCTTGATCAGCTACGAATACTTGAAGCCCCACAACGAAGCAGTCGTGAGAGACGTGCCATAATTGGCGCCAGTGAGACTCGCCCCTGCCAGCCGGTCCCAGATTGTAGGCAGTGTACTCGCCAGCAGCGTGTTCGATATCCGGTCGGTCTGAGCCGCCTGCGATATGATGCGGTTCGGAAATGTCGGACCGAGAAATGGCGCGAAGTACCGGTCGAGCACTCTCCACTGCGGTGCCGCCTTGCCGAGGAAAGAGAGGTCTGCCGGTGAGTAGTAGCCGATGGCTGAGATGTCGCTTCCATCAGCCTTGAGCCAGCCGTCACATGCGCCGCCGTTGTACTGAACGCGGCCGCCCGTTGCTGAATGATTGGGATCCGCCTGTCCGCATCCATCGAGGCTCGTGAGGTGGTGCGTTGCCCTCATCGTTCCTGTTTTGTCCGGATAGGACAGGCCCGCCTGTCTGCCATCAGCTCCCGGCAGCCATCCGAGCAAATGATCGAATGAGCGATTTTCCATCGTGACTACGATGACGTTGTCGACCGATCCCGGAACCACGGGGACAATCGGGTCGGGACTGGTACCAATACTCGAATCCTTGCAGCCGATAATTCCGGCTCCGGCCAGCACTGCCATCCTGCCAAGAAAATCGCGGCGCGAGAGAGCAGATGGCGAATGGAGCGAGCGAGCGGAATACATCATCCAAAGTAATTACAGGATGAGTCGGAGGTATCTATTCCTCAGCCCGTGAGACGCGAGGAGCGAACGATCTCAGCCGCAAACTCTTCGAGTCTCGTGAGCGATAACGGAATTCTCGACAGAAGATTACCCGGATCGAACATCTGGTCGGTCGTCTCGGCGATGATCCCCGAGCTGATCACCCTGCTCACTCCGGGATGAATGCGTTTCGCCGCAACTGACGCTGCTCGCAACAAGGCGAGAGGAACCGTACTCATCTTGGCTCTCTTTCCGCTTGCCCGCTCGAAGGTTGCGACCACTTGGCGGCCCGTGAGATTCTCGGGGCCTCCGATCTCGAGGATCTCTCCTCGCGTGCCGAAATCATCGACGACTCGCGTTACGAGCTCCGCCACGTCGCGTGCAGCTACAAAGTTGCGCGGATTTTTTCCGCCGCCGAACAATGGAACTCGCTTGCCTTGCAGCACCGCTTTACCGATCAGCTCGTACGCGTGCATCTCCATAAACGCGGTCGGCCTGATGATCGTGAATGCCATCCCGCTGCCCCGAACGTATCTCTCGATGCGTGCCTTCGTCCGCCAGAAGTCTATTGGGTGATCGAGTGACGCCCCAAAAACCGATGTGAAGATGAAGTTCGCAACACCGAGGCTTTTTGCATTGTCGATCAGCGAGCGCTGCCCTTCGTCATCGACCAGCTCACTCGACGAATCGCCTTTGCCAAGAATCGAGTGAGTCGCGGAGATGACGGTCGTTACGCCTCTCAACCCGAACTCGAGTGATTCAGGGTCGCGTAAATCGCCCTTTACGATCGCCGCACCGAGCTTCTTGAGATCGTCGGCTTTCGATTGCATGCGGGTCATCACGCGCACACGATGCCCCGTCTCGAGAAGACGACGGGTTACCAGACTACCGAGTGTGCCGGTGCCGCCCGTTACCAGAACGAGCGGAGTCGCTGCAGATGCGGTCAGTGGCCCCTCACCGCATGCGGCTTGTAGGGCGCCTCGAGTGCGGCGATTTGATCGTCGCCCAGCTTGACCTCGAGAGCGCGAACCGCTGTTTCGAGATGGTCTATCTTCGTCGCTCCAATGATTGGAGCGACAACTCCAGGACGAGACAGCAGCCATGCGAGGGCGATCTCTGCCGGCTTCACACCACTGTCGGCCGCGACCCTTCGAGTTGCCTCTATCACGTCGTTGTCGCTCGGAGAATCGTACAGTGTTTCGGCGAACTGATCGTTGCCCGCGCGTGTAGTTCCTTCCGTCGCCGAAGGAGTGGTCCTCGCTAAACGGCCGCGCGCGAGGGGCGACCACGGAATCAAGCCCACGCCCTCCTCGACACAAAGCGGAATCATCTCTCGCTCTTCTTCACGGTAGATCAGGTTGTAGTGATTCTGCATCGTGGTGAACTTCGCCCATCCCTTTCGCTCCGACAATGACAGCGCCTGCGCCATCTGCCATGCATAACCAGAGCTCGCGCCGATGTAACGCACCTTTCCCTGCGTGACCAATTGATCGAGCGCAGAGAGCGTTTCATCGATCGGGACTCTGGAATCGAATCGATGGATCTGGTACAGGTCGATCGTGCTTACTCCAAGCCGTTTAAGGCTCGCCTCGCACCCCTGCATAACATGCTTCCGCGACAGCCCGCCCATGTTCTGCCCTTCGCCCATGGGAAAGTTGACTTTCGTCGCGAGGACGATCTCCGCCATGTTGGCCATGTCGCGAAGTGCCCGTCCGGTTACCTCCTCGCTGACTCCCGCCGAGTACATGTCGGCTGTGTCGAAGAAGTTGATCCCGAGGTCGAGTGCCTTCCTGTAAAATGGGCTGGCATCAGCTTCATCGAGCACCCATGGGCGCCACTTCGAAGTGCCGTAACTCATACATCCAAGGCAGATGCGTGACACCGTCATTCCCGACCTGCCCAACTGCGCGTATTGCATCTTCAGCTCACACCAGAAAATGTCATTGACGAAAAAACCGGGCGCCAATACAATTTGTTTCCACCTGTCCCCCGATAAAAGAAAGATGCTCTCAATCTCCCATCTGCGCCGGGCGGCGACTGTCGCCGCGCTCGTGTTTGTCGCTGGCTGTTCGGTCGACAGCGCCACTGGCCCGAGCACCAGAAAGGCGCTCATCGTACCTCCAGCTCACCACCCGATTCTCTTCGTTCATGGGTGGAACTCGAGCGCGGCTGCATGGAATACGACCGTGAACCGCTTTCTCGCCGATGGATGGACGCCGCGCGAGCTCGCGACCTGGAGTTACAAGACATCCCAGTCGAACGCTGTCACCGCGCAGCAGATCAGCGTGAAGGTCGATTCCATTCTCGCTGCCACAGGAGCCGACAGGGTCGACATCATCACTCACTCCATGGGCTCACTCTCCACTCGCTACTACATCAAGAACCTGGGCGGCTCCGGCAAGGTCGATGCTGTCGTCACACTCGGCGGACCTGATCACGGAACGAACACAGCGTTTCTTTGCGCGCAGACCGCCTGTGTCGAGATGCGGCCGGGATCGAGCTTCATCAATACATTGAACAGGCTCGACGAGACACCCGGCTCTCCGAGATATGCAACATGGTGGTCGCCATGCGACGAAGTGATCAATCCGCTGAAGAGCGCAATTCTCTCCGGCGCGACGAACAATCAGACGTCATGCATGCGCCACTCGGACCTGCACGAGAACAGCACCGTGTACAACCAGTTCAAGGCCTGGGTGCAATAGTCGTTTGGCGATTCGCCAATTTTGCCGGAGCTTCCCGATGTAACTGTGTACGTCGAGACAATCGCCTCCCATGTTCAGGGGCGAGCTCTCGAGCGGCTTCGAATCGGGAATCCATTTGTCGTGAGGTCGGTCGATCCACCGATATATGAAGCGGAAGGCAAGATTGTCCGCGACGTGAGGCGGATCGGCAAGCGCATCGCGATTGGACTCGACGATGATTTGTGGATCGTCGTTCACCTGATGATCGCCGGGCGATTCAGATGGCTTAAACCCGGTGCGAAAATTCCCGGTAAGCTGGGTCTCGCGTCATTCGACTTCGACAACGGATCGCTGGTGCTTACCGAGGCCGGGTCGACACGACGAGCATCGATCACTCTTGTCCGAGGGGACGACGCGCTCGCGGAAATAAATCGCGGCGGTGCTGAACCGCTCGAGATCGGCATGACTGCATTTGCCGAACGGCTGCGCCTGGAGAATCACACGCTCAAGCGCTCCCTGACCGACCCCCGATTGTTCAGCGGAATCGGTAACGCCTACTCCGATGAAATCCTTCATCGTGCACGTCTTTCTCCGGTGAAGCATACGAACCGCTTGACCGACAACGAGATAGCTCGGCTATTCGACTCGACTCGCGCCGTGCTGATCGAGTGGACAAACCGGCTCCGCGAAGAGTCGGGTGGCGAATTTCCCGCCAAGGTCACGGCCTTCCATGACGAGATGGCGGTGCACGGCCGCTTTGGAAAACCCTGTCCTGTCTGCGGCACGCCGGTGCAGCGCATCCGCTATGCAAGCAATGAGACCAACTACTGCGCCCGCTGCCAGACTGATGGAAAGCTTCTCGCCGATCGATCGCTCTCCCGCATCCTTCGCCAGGATTGGCCGAAGTCGATCGACGAGCTCTGAATCCTAAGCGGGCTTGTTGACTGCTGCAGTCAGCATCTCCGAGAACATGCTGCCGAGTGACTGACCGCCGTCGCAGACCATGACGGTGCCGGTTATGAACCGGGCCGAGTCGGAACACAGGAACAAGGCGAGGTCGGCGATCTCCCGCTTTTCGGCGAATCGCCCGAGCGGAATCATCTTCGTGACGAACGCTCGTGCTTTCTCGTTCGGCGCGAGACGCTTCATTCCTTCGGTGTCGTCGACGGCTCCCGGAGCGATCGAGTTCACACGAATGCCCTGAGGTCCCCACTCGAGCGCCAGCGTTCGGGTCACCATGTCGACTCCGGCTTTCGCGGCACACACATGAGCCTGCATCGCCATCGGGACGAATGCCTGTGTCGCTGAGATGTTGACGATCGATGCGCCCGGCTTGCGCAGGTGATCGTACGCAGCGCGACATGTGTTGAAGGTCCCCAGCAGGTCGATGTCGACGACGGCCTTGAATCCGTTGGCTGACATTCCCATCGCGGGTGCAGGAAAATTTCCGGCGGCGCCGCAAACGACGATGTCGAGCTCACCGAATTTTTCGCGGGATGCGGCAATCGCGCCGGCTAGCGCGTCGTATTCGCGAACGTCGGCGGAGAATCCCGCGGCGTTTCCGCCCGCCGCTTGGATTCCGTGCGCAGCGTTGTCCAACTTCTCCTGCGTCCTGCCGATCAGCGCCACCTTTGCACCCTGCTCTGCGAACCGCTCCGCGATCGCCAGATTGATTCCGCTTCCGCCGCCGGTCACCAGCGCGACTTTGCCATCGAGAATTCGTTCGCCAAATGCCGTTCCCATCCCTGCTCCGTTGGTGAGGTTTACAGTAGTTACGACTTGTTCGGAATGCGTGTTCGTCTGATGGTTTGCCCGGGCGCTTCGTCAGAAAACATTTCTCGCGCTGCCGCACCTGACGCCCTTTCGAGCACGCGGCGGTTCAGCGACAGAACGGTTCCGTTCTCCGTGTGATTTTCCTCGAGGAGACCGGCCGCGCGTAACACATGCACGTGATGCGAAATGGTCGGCTTCGAGACTCCGAATGCCCGGGCCAGCTCCACGGAGGTCAGCGGTTTCCTCGCGATCGTCGAAGCAATTGCATAACGAGTGGTGTCCCCAAGCGCGTTGAACACCAGCGAAGGGTTGATCACCATTCGCGTATCGGGCGACAATGTCGCGTCGAGCAGCGGAATGAAGAAGCGCGTCTGCCCATCAGCATCTGTATACGCGGCCCAGAGCTTCGCCGTATTGAACGCGGAGGGTATGACATGAATCGCCGCAATCGCATTTCGGTTCACACGTATAGATCCGCTCGCATTCCGTATTTCGTGCGGAGCGATGACGATCGGCAGGCCTGCTGTCTTTGCAAATTCGGCAGGTCCTTCGATTGCCATTGCCTGGCGAAGACTCCGTGCGCGATCTCTCATTTGGGGCTCGAGGGTGCCCCACGTTTCCGCGAATCCCGATCCCCAGAACGACATCAGCAGATTGACGACCTCGTCTTTGTATCCGGACGGGTCGTTTACGATCCTTCCGAATGCGGTGACGCTCCGGCTCTTTGCGGAGAATGGAAGAAGACCGAGCAGGAAGAGAAGCCGCTCGCAGTTTTTGGGCTCTCTGGAAATCGTCGATGCGAGCGTCTCACCGTTCGACAGGAGGTTATCAACCGCATCGGGCGTCTTGAACACTCCACTGAGCACAGCACGCTGAAAATCCCCGTCTTTCATCTCGCGAAGCTCTGCCATCATCTCGGTGAAGTCGGGAGCGGGCGAAATGTCGCGGAGCGAGTCGGCGAGAAGCGGCCAGATGAGCGCCGACGGTGCAACGCGAAGAAGGCTCGACTTGGTCTTTGGCGTAAGCCGGCGCTGCAGGTCCCGCCGCCAGTTGTTTAGATAATGCGCGGGTGTGCCCTGAAGCGCCTGAATGGCGTAGAACACCTCGAACCTCGGCGTGGCCGCAAAATCGATCGGGGGAACGGTTTCGGCCATGAGGTTAGATAACGTCCTAACCCTTTATTTTCAATCCCTCGGAATACCGCTGGCTCTCCAGGAGAAAGAGACCGTTCGTCGCGTCGATCCGGACCGTGCCATTCTTGCCCACGTCACTCCCAAGCACTCCGTCCAGCGGAATGAACGTCGAAACCTGCGGTGCATAAACGAGCATCTTCCTGAACAGCAGCCTCTGCCCTGCCATCGACATCCTCATTTCGTCGATGAAGCGACCATGGATAATCTGGATGCCGGCCAGTCCGCCGATCAACCGTCGCTCACCTTCGAATGTCCGTGTCTTCGTCTTGCTGACGAGACCTTCCGTTGAATACGTCTCCTGAGCGCCTGTATCGAGGTTGAAGTGGAGCGTCACTCCCTTGTCGCTCACGAGGCGGACAATTGGCGCGCCTACCCAGAAGAGATTGCGGCCCATCGCTGCCGCCTTGCCACGAAGGGGCTCCGGTTTTGACAGCGTCACCTTGCCGTTCACATAATCGATCCGTACGTCCATTCTGCTGATGATGTCGAATCCGATGACACCGTCGATGCCGATCGATGCCGGCATATCCCCGCTTTCGCCGACGCGTACCTGCATCAGATCGGACGACACGATCATCGCCGTCGAATTGCGGATGTCAATTCCGCCAAACTGAATTCGCGCAATCGCGGCCGGCCGGGCAGGTACGTGTCCCGTCGTCGTCGCCACCTCCAGAGTGTCGCGAACCAGGGCCTTGATTGCGCAGTCTGCCGCCACGTCTGACGAGACAATCGACATGCTCGAGCCCGTATCGAGCCAGAACACTTTCGGTTTTCCGTTGATCATCACGGTTACCGTCGGCGTGCCCGAAGCCGAGATCAGGAGCGGCAGCACCACGGGAGTCGAAGGGAACGACACCGATCTCGCTCCAACGTTCTTGAAAGCGGCCGCCCATGACTCGACGTCAGCCTTGTTGATGTCCTCCAAAGCCGAGCTGTCCCTTTTCGCGCCACTCGTGAGATCGGAGAGGATCTTCCACTTGTCCTGATATTGAAGCATTGCCGTCAGCAGCACGCGCGACGTTGTCTTCACCAGAGAGTCGGTCGTCGCCAATCCAAGGCTGTCGAGCATGAGCTCGGCCTCATCGGGCTGGCCCGTCATGACCAGTCCCAGGGCGCGCGAAAAGGCGCGCTGGTCATCGCTAATCGCGTGCTTCGCGGCGTAGCCGGTATCGAGGGCGGACATCGCCTGCCAGAACGTTTTCGCACCCGACGACGTTCGGTTCGACCCTCGCAACGGCGCATCGGGATCGATCGAGATGCTCGGCGGAGCATAGATCACGACCGGTTTTGGTGGCGGCAAGCGGCAAGCGAGAGCCCCCGCAACCGAGACGGCGACGACACCTAAGAACAGATTTCTCATGCTTCCCGGACCGTCCACCGCACCCCTTGGATTTCCAGGCTCTAATATGGAGAACTGTTTGCGTTAATGCCCCGTATAATTCATGCAGGCAACGATCACTTAACGAGACTATGACAGACAAAATTCACAAGACTGACGAAGAGTGGCAGAAGCAGCTCTCTCCCGAGCAGTTTCGCGTCGCCCGCAAGGCGGGTACTGAGCGGGCCTTCACCGGCGAGTACAATGCGTCGCAAGAGCCCGGCATCTACAACTGCGTTTGCTGCGGCAACGCTCTTTTCGATTCCGATGACAAGTTTGAATCAGGAACCGGTTGGCCGAGCTTCACGCGGCCAGTCGCTCAGGAAAATGTTGAGACGGAGACCGATTCCACATTCTTCATGAAGCGCACCGAAGTTCTATGCGGTCGCTGCGATGCGCATCTGGGGCACGTGTTCGACGATGGTCCGGCTCCAACCGGCCTTCGCTATTGCATCAACTCTGCGTCGCTGGACAAGACCGACAAGACCGACAAGACCGGGAAACCGGCCTAGCTCTTCTTTCTGCGCCCGGCTTTTTTCGCCGGGCGCCTTGTCTTTCTGGACCTGGGCGTCGTCGCCGGTTTCGGCCTGGTTGTCACTGCCGCTGCTCTTGGTCGGGGCCGCGGAGCCAGCGGTGGCAGCACGGTTGCACCTCCCTCTCCCGCGATGACGATCGGGCTTTCATTACCCGTTCGATCGACTGCCGACACGGCAACTTCGTCAGGCTGAGCTGAGCTCCTCCCGCCTGCGAACATGTGCGTCATCTGCGTTCCGGGAAGAAGGACAGTCGACCACTCGGGACCCGTTCGGTACCGAAGCACCCACCTCCAGATTTTTTCGGATCCCTGCGGTGTCATGTCAACGCGTATCGCACCGGTCGCCGAATCACGCCTGAGCTGCACGAGTGGCGCCCGAGGCGGAATGCTGTCGAGCCATGGCGAAGCCGGCACGAGCGCAGGCCCGGCGTAAGGCCCACCGACGAGCTTTTCATCTATGCTGTCGCGATCGAGCATCAGGACTTTCGCGCTGAAGTGAACGTTGCCGCTCGCGCCCGCTTCCATTCGTGTCGCTGATATCTGGTCAAGGATCTCCTGAGCTTTCCATGCGGTCGGGCCGTTCTCTCCGACCTTCGCGGTGAAGTTTCCAGGCCAGATGTTGCGGCCTTTCGTGTTTTGTGAAATCCACCATCTCAACAGAACAGGATAGCTCTGTTCCTGTTTTGACACCGCCCAGTAGAGCTGAGGAGTGAAGTAGTCCACCCACCCTTCATTGAGCCATTTCCGCGAATCAGCGTACAGCTCGGCGTATGAATCGAACCCTTTGATCTGATCGGGAAATCCCGGTCTCCAGATGCCGAACGGACTGATCCCGAACTTCACGTACGGCTTGGCCGCCTTGATTGCAGCGTAGGTGTCCCTGATGAACGTGTCGACATTGCTCCGCCGCCAATCGTCACGGCTCAGCTTTCCACCCAACGCCACGTACCGGGTCCATGTAATACCGTCCGGAAACTCGATGGTGTTTCCTCGCGAATCCTTTTCCTTGTACGGATAGAAGTAGTCATCGATGTGCACTCCGTCGATGTCATATCGCCTTACCACGTCGATCACGACATCGGTCGACAATCTCCGAACCGCCGAGTCGCCCGGGTCCATCCATAGATGGGTGCCGTAGGCGCGAACGAGGTCTGGCCGTGTATTGCTGATATGCGTTCCCGCAACTTGCGATTTGCTCGACGGATGAAGCGCGCGATACGGATTGAACCACGCATGCAGCTCGAGTCCGCGTTTGTGAGCTTCCGTCACCGCGAATTCGAGTGGGTCGTAGTACGGCTCGGGCGGTCGTCCCATTTGTCCGGTGATGTATTCGGTCCATGGCTCGATGTTCGATGAATAAAGAGCGTCGGCCGCCGGTCTGACCTGCAGGACGACGGCATTCATGTTCAGCGCCACTGCCTTGTCGAGAATCGCGATCATTTCAGCCTGCTGTTGCCAGGTACTCAGGCCCGGCTTTGAAGGCCAGTCGATGTTGGATACAGTCGCTACCCACACAGCGCGAAACTCACGCGCGATTTCGGGCGGCTCGGGAGACTGCGCCGGGAGAGAGCCGGCCGCGAAAAGTGAAACGGAAAGTGCAAGAAATGATGCTCTGCTTCGCGGATTGTATAAACGCATGGGGGTCAATGTTTCAGAGGTGTGGCGGCTTGACGGAAGGAGCGAATGCGGGCAGAATTGTCACTTCGAAAATGGCTTAAATACCTCAGGAGAATCCACATGAAGATGGACATGCGCTTTCTATCACTGGCGGCTGTTGTGAGCGTCGCCGGGTGTTCCGTGAAAGAGGCGCCGAAAACACCAGATACCGCCGGAGCAGCATCTGCGCCGGCGCCGGCTGCTGCCGCAGCACCCAACGTCGTTAACGTAGTCACGAGCGACTACAAGTTCGACATGCCTGCCGAGATTCCTGCGGGAATGACGACGTTCCATTTGACCGACGGCGGTAAGGAGCCTCATCAGGCAAGCCTCATCAAGCTCGACAGCGGCAAGACGCTCGACGACATGATGACGGGAATGAAGAATATGAAGCCGGGCGAAGCGCCTCCTGGGTGGATCATGGTGGCGGGCGGACCGAATGCCGTTGCTCCCGGCGGCGTAGTCGATCTGACGATGAACATGGCCGCGGGCAATTACGCTGTCGTTTGCTTTATACCAGATGCGAAGGGCGTTCCACACATGATGAAGGGAATGACGAAGGCTCTCACTGTCACGGCGAGCACGACCGCCGCCGCTCCTGAGCCGGCGTCGGATGTCAACGTTACGCTCTCGGATTACAAGTTTGACTTTTCGACTCCTCTTACCGCCGGCAAGCATACTCTCAAGATCACAACGGCCGCCGGCCAGCCGCACGAGTTCACGCTTTTTCAGCTGATGCCAGGCAAGACTGCAGCCGATGTTTCAAAGTATTTCGATGGCGGAATGAAGGGTCCGCCGCCAGCGATGCCGCTCGGTGGTGTTGCAGGCATGGGTGCGGGACAGACGGCATTCTTCCCGGTCGACCTCAAAGCGGGCGAATACGCCCTCGTCTGCTTCCTTCCTGACGGCAAGGACGGAAAGCCTCATTACGTGCACGGTATGATTCAGGCGATCAAGATCGCCTGAACCGGGCATCATGATGTGAAGCGAGCCCGCGAAGTGTTCTGCGGGCTCGTTTTGTATTCAGGTCCTGGTCGCGGTTACGACGCGCGCAGGCGGAAAAATCCACGGGGTCATTCGCGGACCGGATGTGATCCTGAATCCGGAAGACCGGAGTACTGACGCATAGCGGCTGACATTCGCAATGTCGAGAATACCCACGCGGCCGCCCGGCTTGATCACACGAGCAATCTCGCGGATGGCAGTATCGCGATCGGCTTCGGTACCGAGATTGTGAATCGCGAGACTGCTGACGACCGCGTGAAAGCTCGCTGCTTCGAACGGCAGAGATCTCATGTCGCCGTCTCGCACCTCCACTCGCTGCGCAACTCCTTCAGCTTCCGCATTCGCAAGTGTTGCCGTTCGAGAATTGTTCAGCTGATCGACATTCGACCACAGATCGATTCCGACCGCGCGTCCGTGTGTAGCCCGTTTTGCGGCGCCGATCAGCATCAACCCCCGGCCACAACCGATGTCGAGGATGCTGTCATAAGGCTTGAGAGCCATGGCATCGAGCAGGGCATCACGAGCTTTTAGCTTCCCGATCCGGCTGCTTGCGATCATCGCGATCCCGGACAGCATGAACGACGCTCCCATCCAGAGCGCTGCACTATTGAGTCCGGGTCCAACCGGTGCGAGTGATGCGATCAACAGAAGAACCAGCCCGATGGTTCCCATCGTCCGCACCACTCCCGGCGCATCGAGGCCGTAGTCGCCTCGCCTTGTCTCCGCCAAATTCAAAGCCTCCGCGTCAGCCCAAACGTGAGTGCAACGGACAACAGTGCGAGGCGAATTTCTCGTCTTGCACGCATATCTTGGGTCTCCATGCGCATCCTCGCAATTTCCGGCAGTCTTCGAGCGCGGTCATCGAGCACGTCTATTGTACACGCGTTGGGGTTGATTGCACCCGTCGACGTCAGCATCACCGTTTACGATGGAACGGGCAGTCTTCCGCATTTCGATCCCGACCTTGACCGTGAAGGTGATGAAGCTCCGCCGCTTGTTGCGGAGTTGAAGAGAATGGTCGGCAAAGCGGATGCGCTGATAATCTCTACGCCGGAATATGCGCACGGGATTCCGGGAAGTCTCAAGAACGCGCTCGACTGGTTAGTGAGCAGTGTCGAATTTCCTGGGATCGCTGTTGGATTGATCAATCCGTCGCTCGAATCGTTTCATGCGCATGCGGCACTCGTCGAAGTTCTCAAGACGATGTCCGCGCGGTTGCCCGTCGAGGCGTCTGTGAGAATTCCGATCCTGAATCGAAACATCGACCCTGGGGGAATTGCTGCGGATGCGAAGCTCGCGGATGCCCTTCGGGCCGTCATCGAGGCGCTCCTGAAAGTCGGCCCGCGCTGACAATGGGCAGACCAGGATCGGGATAGCAAAAGGCACTCGAAAGTGCCCTTTGGCAGAGTCATGATGAAGAGGCGCCGGTCGGAATCGAACCGACGAGTAGCAGATTTGCAGTCTGCCGCCTTACCACTTGGCCACGGCGCCGAAATCGCAAGTTACCCCTCCTCTAAAGGCCGTACAAGCGCGCCATTTGCAATTCATTTCCGCCATGCCGGCCAAACTTTCGGGCCCCGAGCGCTGCAAGCGCAAATTCCTCCGCTCGTTTCCACGAGGCTTTCGGGATGAGAAGTACCTGGACTGGGAACGCGGATACAAATGGAGCGCCCACGAGCGCTGGAACGATGAGCTCGGGCAGGCGGAATTCCGTTCGTTGCTTCAAAACGGGAAGTTTGAGGAAGTAGCGAAGAGAGCGGTCACGATCGAATCGCGTACGAATCTTCTTTTCTCCTTCGAGAAGATGGCGATTCGCGACGCAATGAAACCGCCCGAAGGTGCACGCGCATTTGCAACCGGCCTCTACGACTTTCTTCATGGCCGCGGGAACATTGAAACAAAATTCGAGAAATGGATCGACACCGTCGGCACTCTACCGCGAAAACAGACGCGCGTGCTGACATGGCCTGTCGTCACGGTATTCGGCTTCATCGCCCAACCCGACACCCACATCTTTCTCAAGCCAATGGTGACCAAAGCCGCGGCCACAGAGTACGACTTCCCCTTCGTTTACAACTCTCGGCCAAGCTGGGAGACTTACAACAGTCTTCTCGAGTTCGGGGCACAGGTGAACGAGGATATGCAGGACCTCGGTCCGCGCGACTTGATCGATGCGCAGGGCTTCATCTGGGTCCAGGGCTCGAGCGAATACGACTGACTACCGTAGCAGTCTTACCGCTTGAGCTCGAGAGCGGGCATTCGTGTCACGCCGGGAAATGGACGATCAGCGCCCTTGATCTCTCTCCACAGAATCCGGTTGAAGAGATCCTCGTCCGCCTCATCTTCCTTTTTCAACGCAAGTTTTTTCGAGTCACGCGCCCCGACTCCCGTTCCCGGATTTTTTTCATCGAGCGAGACAGCAGGCGTCAAAGCCGAGTAACCCCTGTTATCGGGATTGGACCTCCAGATATCGCGAAGCGGACGGCCAAAATAGTCGAACTGCGACATCGTTCCGAGGTGAAGCAGCTCTTCGATCGTCGCGACTACGTCTGTCGTATTGACGAACCGGTGAATCACGCCGCCTGCGGCATACGGTGATATCACCATCATCACGGATCGGTGTGAATCGACGTGATCGGGACCGTTCTGCGCGTCGTCTTCGAGGACGAACACTGCCGTGTTTTTCCAGAATTGAGTTTTCGACAGAGCCTCAATCATCCGGCCAAGTGCTAGATCGTTGTCAGCCATATATGCCCGCGGGGTCGGCTTTCCAGCCGCGGCACCTGATGTGTGGTCGTTTGGCAGTCGAACGATCTCGAGCGCCGGCATGTTTCCTTCGCGCGCAAACCTCTCGATGTCTGCGATCCACACATCAGCCCGGGACTGATCGCGGACACTCATGGCAAAGCCCGCGTAATCGCGGTTTGTATGTCCGACAAGAGCTGCCTTGTCAGGTGTATAGCCGGCGGGTTGGGAACCGTCCGGCTGAAACCCGGGATCGACTACGAACTCACCGTAATTGCGGTAAGTGATCCCCGCCTTTTGCGCGAGATCCCATAGATAGCCCGAGGCCGGACTGGCGACGTCATCGTCAGGCACACGGTCGCGATTCGTCCCTTCGTAGTCATAGGTTCTACCACGATCCGAGTAATTCGCCGGCACCGTCTTCTGCAGATAATCGGTGGTGTACGCTGCAGTCGACCAGTTGTGACCGTCGGGGCTTACTTCAGCATTAACAAAAAAGCGATCGAAAATTCCGAATCGCTCGGCAAGCGCGTGATGATTCGGCGAGACCGGTCGCGGGAAGAATAGAAGCGACGTGTCCCCGTCTGCCTGGGTCAGATCGCCGAATACCTGATCGTAAGTGCGATTCTCCTTGATGACATAGATCACGTGCTCGATCGGTGGATACTTCCGGGATGTGCGGACAGTATTCCAGCCGTTGGCGCGTGCGACACGCGCGTTCATCTGCGACAGCTCGGCGCGTGATGCATGTGCGCCGTCGATGAATGACACCGTCCCGGAAAGCTGGCCACGCGTGGTGTTTCGGGGGTCCACTTTACCTGTCTTGTTTCTCGGATCGAAACGCGCGGTCCAAATCGGTTGCGGCCCCCCTGGATTTGGGCCTGCTCCCTTACCTTTTGCATTCGCGACGAAAAGCGAATCCCCGCTTGCGGCAATCGCAGCCGGATACCACTGCGTTGGGATTCGCCCGGCGAGCATGTCATCACCGCGAGCTGCAGATACTCCCGACACCTTGTTCGAAAGATCGAACACTGCAACCGCGTTGTTATCAGCCTCCGTGACGAACAGCCGCGTTTCGTCCGCAGACAGCGCAATACCGCTGGGTGTACTGCCCTCACTCGGACCCGCCGGCGCAGGATCGAGAAGCTCGGCGACAACCTTCCGTTGCCTTGTGTCTATTACTGCTATTCTGTCGGTGCTTCCCGAGATGACAAAGAGTCTCGAGCCGTCACGTGTCATGAGTAGACCTGATGGATGTCTTCCCGCACCGATGCGACCTGCGCTCGTCAGAGTCGCGTTCGCAGCACCGAACACCGAAACCGTAGAACCACCCCACGACGATACGAATACAGTTCCATCCGGAGACACTGCCACGCCGTACGGATATGCCTCAGTCGGAAGTCTTTGCCTGATCGTCCGCGATGTTACATCCACAACGGCAAGCGAATCACCGAGATTTTCCGCAACGTATAGAGTTCTGTCATCGGGGGAGAGGGCCATTCCCGCCGGATACTTGATTCCGTGCGCGTGCGTCTCTGGAGTCAGCCTGATCGTGTCCGCAATTGCAGCGGACCCATCTTGCCACGAGTAGCGATAGACAACATCGCCATTGCCGCCAGATGCGTAGAGGGATTTGCCATCGTGACTGAACACGAGACCCAGAAATGCAGCCGGCTGTGCGAGCGTCTGAGTAATTGCCCCGGTTGCTCGATCCAGGACCTGCACACCCTGCACCCCGAAGCCGTTCAGCAGAAGGACAAGCCGCCGGCCGTCAGGCGACAGCAGCATCGCCAGAGGAAACGCTCCAACATCGACAGATCTGCCCGCTGGGTCGAGGTGCGCCCCCGTCGGAAGACGACCAGCTTCACTTGACGAGGCAACGTCGTTCGACGGCGAGCGGGTGCATGCAACGGCGGCAATCAAGCCAGCGAGTCGGAATATCCGCACTGTTTCATCCTGAGTTCGGGATTGGTAACTCATGAAAAATGACGTTGACAGTCTTCTCCGCCAGCTTGATAATCACATCGTGACACAACAGCCGAACAGGATCAGCATCAGACGTGCATCCGAAGCTGACCTTCCGCTCGTTCTACGGTTCATCGAGTCGCTCGCTGAATACGAAAAGCTGCGCGACAGATGCGTTGCGACAGAAGCGAAACTTCGCGCGACTCTGTTCTCGGATCGTCCCGCTGCCGAAGTGATTATTGCGAGTATCGCCGACAATGCAGTTGGCTTTGCGTTGTTCTTCCACAACTACTCGACATTTCTGGCGCAGCGAGGGCTGTTTCTCGAAGATCTGTTCGTGGATCCTGGCGCGCGCGGCGCCGGCGTGGGCCGTGCTCTCCTGTCGTCTCTCGCACAAATCGCGATCGACCGCGAGTGCGGCCGGCTCGAGTGGTCAGTGCTCGACTGGAATGATCTTGCGATATCGTTTTACCGAAGCATCGGCGCCTTTCCGATGAACGAGTGGACGACGTTCCGATTGACTGGCCCCGCACTCCAGACACTCGCGGCCGATTCCGAAGTGCGCGATTCACAGTCGTGATTTCTTAACGTCTCCGTGCACGCCCCGTCTATCCCAGCAACGGCGCGAGCGACGCGTCGAGAACCAATAAACCTGATGCTGGGAGTTCGTTATGAAAGGAAAGACCATCGCCGCAGTTGCGGCACTGATGTTCGCGGGCGCCGCTTCCGCCAGTGCGCAGACCACCCTCGCACACCAGACCAGATTCTGCCGCAATCACGATGGAACGCGCGTCGAATGCCGCGATCTTCGCCAGGATACGCGCGAGATTCGGAGCGACCGTCATGATGTCGCGTCCGACAGGCGCGGGATCCGCAAGGATGTCCGACAGGGAGATGACGGCGAGGTTCGTGGTGATGCACGCGAGCTGCGCGACGACCGCGGCGATCTTCGAAAGGATGCTCGCGAGCGGCGTCACGACTTCCGGGGCATTCGCCAGAGTTGAAGTCACGATAGAATTGTCAGGATGACATCAGCACGTCCTGACAATTCTCCTCGGCGATCGGTTAGAGCCCTTTTTCATGGCCGCGATCCTGGTCCGCTGCTCGGGCCCTGGCTCGCATGCAGCGTGGTTGCGATCGCGACCTATTTATTCGAGCGGAAAATGCCGGCCTTCCACGACGTCGTCATCCCGCTTTACTGGCTTCTCCTTATCATCGTTGCGTTCGTCACCTGGCGCTGGGCACGTGCGCGCGCGCGCGGTCGCGGGGCGGAGCGACGGCACAGCGAGCGCCGCAAGTCAGACAGGGCCGCAGCTCAGACAGGAACTAAGCGGTGAGGTGCTCGTCTCGGTTCAGAAATCGTCGCGCCAGCAAGTAGCCCGGCACTCCGATCGCTGCAGATCCCAACGCTGCGATGATCGCGGGGAATCCGTATTCACCGTCTCTCAATTCGAGACCCGTGACAATAACGAGAATCACGACGGGTATCGCGGCAAGTACGACCACCCCCGCGGTTCCAGTCGGAATCCGGTACGCGCCTCTAAGCGCGGGCTCTTTGAGACGAAGAGCGATGAGCGCGCCGAACTCGAGAAAAAGCGCCATCGAATAGAGCAGCACGTCGGCAACGACGAGTTGAGCAAACGACAGGAGCGCGAATACTGAATAGCAGATTGCGGATAGTATGACTGCGCTGCGCGGCGTTCCTCTCGCGTCGGGCCGCGACAGAAATTGCGGAAGCAGTCTGTCTCCTGCCATCGCGAATGGAATGCGCGAGTACGATAGCAGGAGAGCGTTGAACAGAGCGAGTGCGCTAACCATACCGGCCACGGCCACGCCTACTGCAAGCAGCGGAATTCCCGTTGCTGCGCGAGCGATTTCCGGCCACCCGCCTTCCCGCCACTTCGTCCAATCACTCGCTCCGAGCGTTGCGGTGAGCGGGATCAGGTAGCCGAGCGTGACCAGAGGTAATGTGAAAGCCAGCGCGCGCGGGTAGCTCCGCGTTGCGTCGACGACCTCGCCCTGAACTGTCGACGCGTTATCCCACCCGATGTAGTTCCACAATGCGATCGATATTCCCACGCCGAGCCCATTCAATCCGCTCGAACCTTCGACCGTAAACGGCCGCCACGGCACATGATACATGTGCGGCATCGACACGATTGAAATGACCAGGAATGTTGCGAGGATGAAGGAGCCGCTGATCACAGAGACAGATCCAACCCGTCCCGCACCCCGCAGGTTGATCAGCGTTGCTCCCCAGATCACTCCAAGCGCGATGAGCCACTGCGCAACGGGGCCAATGTGCGGAAAGACAAATGCGAGATACTGATTGAACAGCACGGGATAGATCGCCATGTCGACGAGCGAATACATCCATGTCCACCATCCATTCTGGAACGCCCAGAACGGTCCAAACGCGCGATAGACCCACTTGTAATACCCGCCCTCCTCCGGCAGCATGCTCGCCAGCTCGGCGACGATCAGAGTTTCGGGAAGCGACCAGAAGATCGGAACGAGGAGCAGGATCAGCAGACCGAGACCCGGGCCAGTGCTGACGATCAACGATTCTGTCGTGAACGCGCCACCGGACACGTTGAAGAACATGACGAACACCAGCGACAGAGTCGTCAGTGTTCGGCGCAGTGGAATCGTCAGATTTTTCTTGCCTCGCGCTTGCGGAGATGAAAGGCCGATCCGTTCCATATGCTGAACGGACGTTCGCCAGCTACGACCACCTGAAATCCGTATTCCGCAGCAAGGCGCCTCACATCGGCCTTGTCCGCGTCGTCATCGCCGCTGTACGAATAGTTCAGGATGGCAAAATCACCGATAGGTTTGAGCACTCTCGCGATTTCGCTGAAATGAGACTCGACCAGTGCGGCGCCTGACTGGTTGATGTACGGTAATGTGTCGACCGCGATGACACTGTCGAACATTGCATCGCCGAAATCCCGAAGATCGTGTCCCGTTGTCTTGAGAAGATGAACGTTGGTGAACGGGTCGCATCTCCTGAGCGCAATGTTGATCATCTCTCTCGACACATCGATCCCGTGAACATCGCGCACACGCGGTGACAGCTCGACAGCGATGCGTCCGATGCCGCAGCCGAGATCGAGTACCGTCTTCTGTTGACCGAGGACGTTCCAGCGGTCGAGCTGCTCGATGATCTCTCTCGAGGCGCTCTCCAACAGCGTCGGATTCCCAAGCGAATACAGCGCGACGCTTGCTTCTTCCGACTGCTGGACGGACCAGTCGAAGAGTCTCTCGCAGAATGCGATGCCGGCCTCGACGGTTGGAGCCATCGACGGCGAATCCATATTGGAACGAAGCATTTCAGCGATCCGCTCGCAGCCGAGCTCATTTTCCACCATCAGTTGGGTGAGATCATCAACTTTGTCGCGCAGGAGGCTGTCCGTTGCCCTTGAAACCGCAGCGGCACGCTCACCAAGCTCGTTTACGATTGACCGTACGACGCCTGCATCCTCCGTATCGATCAGCAGCTGCATCAAAGCGACGGCAGGTGACAATGATCCCGACAGGCAGCGCATCAGGATGTCGCGGTGCTCCGGCGGCTCGATACCGCTCGTGAGTCTCTTTACCGCTCCATCAGCGAAGTCCGGCTCGTGAGTCAATCGAGCAATCCCAGCTTCTGCATTCGTGCGCGATCCTCAGTGATGAACCGCATGCCAATGTCGTTGCGGTAGCGGCAGTTGGGAATCACGACTTTGCCGACACGCTCATATGCCTGCGCTCGCGCATCTTCGACCGAGTCGCCCAGACCGGTTACTACCATTATGTAGCCGATCATTCCAGCGGTGACGAGCTGCCCGTTGCTCCTGGACACTTCGCAGAAATGCAGTGCGTCACGATCGGCATCGGTTAGAGAATCGCGAAAGCAGATCGGCGTGCCTTTTCCAAGCTCCTGGTATCCTTCGGAATACGGGAATGGCGGGACGGTCAGAACTACTCCGACGGAATAGCCGTCGCGAGTGTCGATCATGGTTTGGCTTCCGTCTGTCATTCCCGCGAAAATCGAGCCCCATCGTTCCCTGTGCAGCGAATCGAGAATCGGAAATCCCGGATATCCAAAACGGCACGTGAATTCGAGCGGCCAGATTCCATCTTCGTTCACGATCGTGTTGAGATTGATGTAGCCGCAGTATCCGGACTCTTTGAGCATCGGAGCAATTCGCGCCAGCGTTACATCGAACATCCGCTTCGCGCCGCGATAGGTGACGATCGTTCCCATCTCGCCCGTCATTTCACCGATGTCTCCGGGAAAGAATTTCTTGTGCTCCCAATCGAGATTCGCGGGTGACAGAAATTGCTTTCCGTTGAAGAACGCGCCCACTCCGACTTCCACTCCCGACAGATAGTCCATCAGCACGAAGCTCGGGTCTTCTTCGAGTGTCCACGTGTCGCGCGTGAGAGACAGCATGGCAATCATGTCGGCGCCGGAGTCCATTTGCCCAACGTACGAACGCGTCGAGGACCAGTTCGTACCATTCAGCTTGAAGACATACCGGCCAGGCGACGTACGCACGAATTCGATAGCGTCATCGAAGTCCGCAAATACTGTGTTGCGAGCTGTTTTCAAACCCAGCCCGCTCAGGATGTCCTGGCCGAAGTCGCGCTCGATCTCGAGCCGGTCACCGAATGCGCTTCCTCCGATAACGTTGAATCCGTCGCGCCTCAGCTCGTCCTGAATCTGTCCGTGTGAGGCTGTCTCGAACAATGCGACCCCATCGCGTCCCGCCTCGCGAAGCCATCCAAGCTCGTTCTGCCAGTCGCCAGTGAATCGAAGCATGTCCTGCATGACGCCAGCAGAGTTTTCGTCGGACATGAACACGCGAACCTCATGTCCCTCCTGCATGAGCCGGAGATACATGTCACCAAGATCGTTTGTCTCTCCGATACCGAGAAATCTCACGCCGCAGAAGTAGCGAGACTTGCAACCTCGCCATGCAGCGATGCCCTCAAGCGCAGCTCGTCCCATCTGTCGAGCAGCCAGGCTCTCACGGGCACCGGGGCGATTGGATTGACGAGAGCCTGAATCCCCTCCGACGCGAAATCCGAGCAGAGGCGCTCAACAGCATCTCCGCCGCCAGTGTTCTCTCTGCCGGCAGATACCGGCGAGAAATCACCCGCCATCAGCAGGTACCCAAATCGAGCCGCGCCGTCCGGCGCGACCACCGATCGCAGCTCATCGCTTTCATTGATGTAAGCGTGAGGCAGTGATCTCAGATGCTCGTGAACCATTCCCGAGTATTCGCCGTCGGCGATCGCCACGACGAACAATGAGTTCAGCACGTATCCACTCTCTTCTGCCTGTCGGACCACCCGCCCGGGATCAGACAGACTACACCACGACAACGCCATCGCCCTCGGCTTCACCTTCTCCGCCAGCTCGATCGTTCGCATCAGATGTGCGGTTCCATCTTCTCCAGCACCTGCTTCGAGCTCGAGACTCCAGTCGGGCGGCTCTGGCACGTACGGTGGATTGCAGATTAGAAGATTCGGCCCGTATGCGCCGAGCATGTTGGCTGTCGCATCGGACCAGAGATCGATGCAATCGAATTCGGCGCGATCATGCAACCCGAGAGTGCCGGCATTTCCTCTCGCCGTTTGGACGGCGCCTGGATCGACATCGAGCGCGGCCAGCCTGCTGCCGTGCTCGATCTTGAGCAGGTGAAGGCCGACGAGACCACTTCCAGTTGTAAGCTCCGCAATTCGCAGCGGTTCGTGGAATTCCTGGCGAACGCTGCTTCCTGGCGTGCGCGCGTGCGCGAGTGCTGCTTCAGCGGCACACACGCAGAGCAGGGTATCCTCGGGCGAAAAGAACGACGTAAATCGAAAAGGGGGAGCAAACGCGCGAAGTCGGCTTGCTTCGTCGATGAACGGGGCAAGCGTCTTGTTACTCTCGACTGGACGTCCAAAACGATGTGGCATGAATCCGAGCAGTCCGTAAAAGAAGGCTCATCTTTTGCAAATTGGAGCATTACAGCGCGCCCTGGATGTGCAGCGCTGATCATTGATCTTTGCACAGGCCGAGCCACACCATGCTTGAATCCATAGAGATCCCCACCGTTCCTTTACTTCCGCCAGTGGCAGGTGCTGGGTCGACGGCCGAAAGGAGGCTCAGCGGAATGCTCAGAAGCATTGTCGAAGAGCGGGACCTTGACGGTTTTCTCGAGCGGGAAATCGGCCTCGAAGAGGAGCTTGTCACCGAAGCTCGCACACTCGCACGACGGGCATACCCTGCGGATCGCACCACAGACAGGCAGAGCGCCAGCTGGATCGACCACTCAGCACGTGACGAGATGCATCGATCCCTCGTGGTTCTGTATCAGCAGCACCTGCGGCTTCCTACCGACTCGGCACTCGCGAATCAGTACCACCCGCTTCCCTGTAGAGTGCTTAGAGAGCTCGAGCTTCCGTGGGAGAGCGACATGCTCCGAAGAATTCGCGCGAGTCATTCATTTTCTCCGGATTCGCTTCCGGAAGGCCCGGCGGAATTCAGTCAGTGGTACAAGACGACTGCGTTCAATCATCCCCTTTACGAGCATGATCTCTACGCATTCCTGGCCAGCGAAGCGACAAGACCTCAGCTCGAGTGGTTCTTCAGAATGGAGTGCGCTGGCGAGGCTGCCTTCGATGATCTTGTCGCACTCGCGCAAGTCGGTACACGAGGCGAAGTGAAGATGGAGATGGCTTCGA
Source organism: Gemmatimonadales bacterium (assembly GCA_038208605.1). Classification (GTDB taxonomy): domain Bacteria; phylum Gemmatimonadota; class Gemmatimonadetes; order Gemmatimonadales; family Gemmatimonadaceae; genus UBA4720. Next base: position 51,068 of record JBBQYO010000001.1, read on the forward strand.
ATTACTGGGACGAAATGGGAAAGGGAAAAACGCACGCCGTTCACACGCATCTTTTTCATCGCCTGATCGAGGGCCTCAACATTCAGTCGCCTGATGCATCCGAGCTGCCGTGGCAGGTTCTTTCCGGAGTCAATGTGATGCTCTGGAGCTGCATCCCGCGACGAAATGCGTTTCGCGCCCAGGGCACCCTCGGCGCAGTGGAGCTGCTTGCCCCGCAGAGATGCACACGCGTCGTTCATGGTGCGCTTCGAGTCGGGATGAAAAAAAAAGCAGTCGTCTATTACGGTGCCCATGCGATAATCGACATCGGTCACGCCGAAGGCTGGCTGAGCCATGTGATCGAGCCGCAGGTCAATGCCTTCCCTGACTCTCGTGCCGGTATCGCCGAGGGATTGTTGATCAGGGCAGACGCAAGTCTCGACTACTTCGACTATTGCCTGGCGGCAGCCAGGCAGATCGCGGCATGAGCCGCACACCACTGAACACAAAAGCCCCGGCACGCCGGGGCTTTTTCACATCGTGTTTTCATATCGCGTAGTTCAGGCTGAACCAACGACGACCATCGGACCAGTGGGTGATGGCATTCCACCTTCGGGCTCCTCTGTGATGGCGACGGCCTTCAATGCATCGCGCGCGAGTGCGTAGTTCGCGTGCATGACGGTTCTTCCCTGCGAGTCTGGACGGAAAGTGCCAGCTGAAATTTTTGCCTTGTCAGTCACCAGCCACACTTGATACGTCTTCCCGGGTTTGGGGGCTGGCAGGCCGTAGGTCACCATCATCCAGTCGTTGGTCACCCGATTCCAGAACATTCGTCCAAGCGGTTGAGGCGCACTCTTGTCGGCAAGAGCGACAACCTTCACGTCGGAGCCGGCCATCGCAGTGATCATCGCGTCCTTCTCGGTAAGCAGCGACGCCATGCTGTCGCTCTTCGGCTGCCCGGTGTCACCGCTCGCCAACTCGGAACGCATCGCGCTGTTTTCTCTCGTCACGCGAAATAGCTGCACACCAGTAATCACGAATGCGACTGTTGCAGCGATCGCATACCAGTTCAATCGTCGGGGCACCGGCTCGAACGCGACGTGCCGGCGCGTTGGCGCTGGAGGAGTCACCACTCGCTTCTGCTCGAGAGAAACTGGTCGCTGCGCACCCGGCGTAGCTTTGTGCCCCAAACCAGTCAGGCTCGCCACTCCTCGAGCCAGATCGGGCGGACCTGGAGTGGGGGCCGCGTGTGACTCACGCTCATTACGGGCGCGCATGATGAGACGCGAGCGAATTCCGGCGCCGCGACCGAGATTCATTTTCGTGGTGGGCACCAGCTCGCCAAGTGCAGCCACCGTCGCTTCCATTGCTGCGAGCTCGGGCCCGCACTCGGGACAGACCGACGCATGAGCACGCACGGACTCGGCGACCTCGGCAGAGGCCGAGTCGAGCGCAACCGCTGCCAGCTCGGAGGACGCCTCCTCGTGGCTCATCTCGGTCACTCCGTCACCCTGCGATGCATTGATAGTGGCTCCCTCAGTTTCTGCATTGCCAGACGCATTCGCGTTTTGACAGTTCCAAGCGGCTGACCCGTTCTGTCAGCGATTTCCGTTTGACTCAAACCACCGAAATATCCAAGCTCGAGCACTTCTCGCTGCTCAGCCGGCAGCTCTTTCATGGCTGCCATCACATGCGTCCTGAGCTCACTCCCCTCGGTCTCTTCCGACGGATCGAGACCGGGCGCCGCCATGTCCGCGAACGTTCTGTCTCCACCTACCGGATCTTCGCGATAGCGGCGCCTGGCACGAATCCGGTCGAGTGCCTTTCGCCGTCCGATAGTCAGCAGCCATGTGGACACCGCGCCTTTTGAGGGCTCGTACGTCGATGATTTCTTCCAGGCCTGCCAGAACGTTTCTTCAACGACATCTTCCGCTTCATCGGCATCCTGCAACAAATGGAAGACCAGCGAATACAGTGAACGAACCCATCGATCGTACAGAGCACCGAGTGCTGTTTCGTCGGCATCGCACATGCGTCGGATCAGCGCCACATCGTCGGCGTTCGATCTTGTCTGACTGGAATACGATACTTCCCGCTCGGACGGATTCATCGGCCTCGAATCTACCACAGGGTTTTTTTCACTGCCAAGCATATGCGGCACAGCGTGATGTGCGCTATTCGGTCAAGGCATTAATCGTGCGAAACCGCCATCGACAGAAAAAGAAGAGCCGGGGCAGCGCGTGTCGCCCCGGCTCGGTTTGATCCTGTCAGCTGTACCGCTGTTCACCGATGACTGTTGACTGTTGACTGAGCTTGGAACCGGATAGCCGTAGCTGCGTTACCCGGTCGTAGCACCGTCAGTACTTCGCTAAGTAATTATCAAGCTCCCACTGCGAAACCTGCGTGATGTACTCCTCCCACTCCTGGCGCTTTGCTGCGAGAAAGTTCGATGTGATGTGCTCGCCCAGCGCTTCCTTGATCACCGTATCCCTCTCCAGCTCGTTGCACGCTTCTTCGAGGTTGTGCGGCAGGTCGTCGATCTTGAGCCGCCGCTTCTCGCGGTGTGACATCTCCCAGATGTTGGTGTTCACTGGCTCACGCGCGTCGGTCTTGTTCTCGATTCCGTCGAGGCCTGCGGCAAGCTGAACTGCCAGCGCCAGGTACGGGTTCGCGGCGGGATCGGGAATGCGCAACTCGCAACGCGTGCCGAGCCCGCGACGATCAGGAATACGAATCATCGGAGTGCGATTGCGCATCGACCACGCAACGTTCACCGGTGCTTCGTAGCCCGGCACCAGTCGCTTGTACGAATTCACGAGCGGGTTGGTGATCGCGCAGAATCCGCGCGCGTGACTCAACAATCCGCCGATGTAATTCAGCGCCGTCGCGGACAGCTCCCACTGGGCCGACTTGTCCCAGAACGCATTCTCTTTTCCGCGGAACAGCGACTGATGCGTGTGCATTCCGCTGCCGTTCTGGCCAAACACCGGCTTCGGCATGAACGACGCCATCAAGCCAAACTGCTGAGCGACATGACGGACGATGAAACGGAACGTCGCAATGTTATCTGCAGTCTTCAGCGCATCCGCATAGCGGAAATCGATCTCGTGCTGTCCGTGCGCTACTTCATGATGCGCCGCTTCGACTTCAAAACCCATCTTCTCGAGTACTTCGACAATCGCTCGTCGTGCGTCCTCACCGAGATCTACCGGCGCCAGATCGAAGTATGCGCCGACGTCGTGCGTCGTTGTCGTCGCTTCTCCATTCGGCCCCGTCTTGAACATGAAGAACTCCGCCTCCATGCCTGCGTTCATCGTCGAGAATCCCAGCCCGCGGGCACGGTCGAGCTGGCGCCGCAATACGCGCCTCGGATCGCCGGCAAACGGCTCGCCATCAGGCGTATTAATGTCGCAGATGAGGCGGGCTACGCGGTTATCATCGTCGCCCCACGGAAAGATCTGAAACGTGCTGAGATCGGGCGACAGCAGCATGTCCGACTCCTCGATCCGAACGAAACCTTCGATCGACGATCCGTCGAACATGATGTCGCCGTCGAGGGCCTTCGCGAATTGAGACCGCGGAATCTCGACGTTCTTGTTGACGCCGAGGATGTCAGTGAACTGAAGCCGCAGAAAATGAACGTTGCTGCTCGAAGCAAGGTCGAGAATGTCTTTCTTGCTGGCTCCGGTCGTGTCCGGAGCAGCGGGACTTTTCTTGGGAGGCACTTGAGAATCCGGTAAACGGGAGGGGAGAAACGGAAGCGCGGAAGCTAGATCGTTCTTGTCGAGGTGTCAATCAAAATGTGCGTTAGTTGCACTAAACTGACCGCAACATGTAGGAACAAGGCCGAACGTCCGCTGGATGTGATTATTTTTCTGCCTGCACAGCAATTTTCGATGGTCGACTCGCGATCGTTGAATTAATCCCGCGTCGATTGCTCTGCACTACGCCGGCGAACATTTCCTCGTACGCGTCGAGCATTCCGCCAATCGTGAACCGCTCCGCTACCCGGCGCCGCCCCGCATCCGCCATTCCGGACCTCGCCGCCGGATCCGAAGCGAGCCGGACGACCGCACCCACCAGCGCAGGCGCATCCCGATCCTGCACCAGAGCTCCCTCGATGCCATCTCTCATCAGCTCGGGCGTGCCCGAAACCGCCGTGGCGACAACCGGCACTCCGGCAGCCATCGCTTCGAGAACGACATTGGGTGCGCCCTCTACGTGCGACGGCAGAATCAGGATATCGAGAGCTTTCAGAATTCCCGTCACATCCTTTCGGTAGCCGAGCCATTTCACGCGTGGCGCATCTCCGAAAATCGATCTCATCTCTTTCTCTCGCGATCCCTTCCCACACAGGATCAGATGTGCATCAGGGATTGCAGCGGCTATCTCCGGCCACGCCTTCGCGAGCTCGATCACTCCCTTGCGGCTCTCGAACGCGCCTACGTATCCGATCGCCAGATCCCCCGGCGGCACCAGCGACTCATCCGGCTCCGCAGCCTCGTAGCGATCTGCATCGGTACCATTGTAGATCACCTTGATCCGGTCGGCGGACAGCCAGGGCGCGGAACGAAGGAGCGTTCTCTTCGTCGCTTCGGCATTCACGACGTGAAGAGTGGGAAGCGACCCGTAAAGAGTTTGTCCGTATGGCCCCCGGTGAAGCGGCCGGTCGTTGGCATGACGAATCACAACCGGGATCTTCATCATCGCCGCGACCATGGCTGTCATCGTCGTGTCCTTCTTCATCAGCGTCAATACGACTTCCGGCCGATTCCGGCGCATCGAGCGCATGACATTCCAGAGTACACGCGGATTGAAATCGACACCTCCGACAATTGGCTCGAAGGCCGCGAAGCCCCTTACGTGCTCCTCGAGCGTTCCCCCGGGAAAACCAAATACTCTGACCTCGTGCCCCCGGAGCGACAACCCTCGAGCGAGGATTTCCGTCACGGTCTGAACCCCGCCCCATTTGGTCGACGAGTTGCTCAGTACGATTCGCATTGCCCGCCGGTGCATGCGTACCAGGAGAGATCCATCATTTGAATCTAGACTTCACTGTTTCTTGGCGGCACCGAAGCCACGCATTCGACCCGCATCGGCTTTAGGTTGTAGGCCATGACGCAGCCATCGACTTCCGAGATCATTTGCCCGGTCTGTTCCACCCCGGGCACGGGGCGATTTTGCGCCAGCTGCGGCGCCACGCTCGAGACTTCCAAGTGCGCCGGGTGTGACGCTTCGCTTTCCCCCGGCGCCCGCTTTTGTCATCGTTGCGGACGAGCCGTTGGCGCAGGAGTGCGACCGAATACGGCTGACTCTGCAATGCCTCCGGCACCGGCGTCTTCCCTGCCCTGGATTGTCGCAGCGATCGCACTCGTCTGCATGCTCGCGTTTTTTGCTGGCAGCTTCTATCGCTCCCGGCGCAGCAGCACGCTCGACGCTCCGCAGAACGCACTTCCGCAGGCAGGTCTCGACGATCGTGGCCAGCAGGACGCGGGCGGTGAACCGGTTCGCGCACCGGACATCTCGCAGCTGTCGCCGCAGGAGCGCGCCGACCGGCTCTTCAACCGAGTGATGATGCTCAACAGCCAGGGCAAGAGCGACAGTGTGCTGTTTTTCGCACCGATGACGCTCGAAGCGTACCGAATGCTGAGTCCAATGAATGCGGATCAGCGATATGACATGGGCCGCATCGCCGAGGTGGCGGGGGCGATTCCGCTGGCGCACGCGCAGGCCGATACGATTCTTCAGCAGAACCCCACCCACCTGCTCGGGCTGATTCTCGCCGCGCGCGTGGCGAGTCTCGAGAAGAATTCAGCTGGCAAGGCCGCGTTCACGGCGAGGTTTCTTTCTGCACTGAAGGCTGAAACCGCCAAGGCGCTGCCGGAGTATGAGCGGCATCAGGATGACATTTCAACTGCAGCTGCCGAGGCCCGCCAGGGTCCGTCAGGCAGGTGAAATAAATAGGCGGATCGAGATCCGCCCTTGACGTGCTGCGCTCGATATCGTATTCGCTCACATTCACGGGCTCTTCGCAGTCTTGCGCTGGAGCAGGGCACGCGTCGTGCAGCGTGGCGCACGAACAATTGCAGGTGGTGAGTTTACGGGAATGATGAAACTGTCAAAGGGGGACGAGCATGCCGAGTGACGAGGTAAGAGAGACGTTCAGGTTCGCCGACGATGATGACTCGGATGACCTCGGCGGCGGTGGTGGTGGTGGTGGCGGCTTCGGCCGCGGGAAACGGTCGTACGATGATGACGACGACGAAGAGAATGGCGGATGGGCGATCAACGAGGATCACAGCGACCGTCTCTGGGACAGTGCTGACGATGTCGATGACGATGATGAGGATGCCGTCGCTACGGGCGACGCTGACGAAGCAGAAGATGAAGAGGAAGAGGAGGATCTCTTCGGAGGCGGAGCACCACGCGGACGTCGCGGCCGGCCCAAGGGCTCGACCGCCGCGAATCGCGAAAAGCAGCTGCTCGCCACCACCCGTCCCGCAAAGGAAGCTCAGACCGAGTTGATGGGCGATGACGAGATGGATCTCGATGACGACGACATGAGCGAAGAGCCGCCGAGTGCGCCGCCATCGGGAAAGAAGAGCGCGTCACCTGCGTCGTCTTCTGAGTCGGCGTCTGCGAAAAAAAGCTCTTCCTCGGGCGCCGCCAAGACTTCAAAGCCGCCAGTAAAACCTCCGGCTAAGAAAGCTTCGAGCGCTCCGCCGGTGAAAAACAAGTCATCGATGGCGAAGAAGTCAGTGCCGAAAGCCTCGAAGCCGAAGCCGGCGATGAGCAAGAAGACGACATCGAAGAGCAAGCCGGCCGCGAAGAAGTCGGCACCGGCAAAGAAGTCGTCGTCCGCTGGCAAGGGAATGTCAAAAAGCGCGAGCAAGAAGACGACTTCGTCGAAGAGCAGCGCCAAAAAAGGCAAACCAGCAGCGAAAAAGTCGGGTAAGGGTCGCCGCTAGGAGTTACTTCAGCTCTCGCGCGATCTCGGCGTCGAGTGCATCGAGCTCGCGTTGGAGATGTTGTTCGAGCCGGCGTGTGTACTGAGGATTTGACTCCTCGGATCGCACGACCGGCTCTCCTATTCTCACGAGGCAGTCTGGCTTTTCTTTTTTCAGGAATTCGTAGCGGAACCCGATTGGTACCATCGTCGCCTCCGGTACGGCCCCGGCGATTCGAGCCAGTCCCGATTTGAATCTCATGGGCGACCTCGAAGGAAAGATTGCTCCCTGAGGACAAACCCACAGGATTGTACGAACCCCGGATCGAAGCACCTTTGCAGAATGCTCGACTACCGCGCGCGCGTCTGCCAGGGCGCTCTCGGTGGGACCAAAAAATCCGAGGTGGCGAAAGAAGGGGTATTTTTTGATCTGTTCGCCCTCCATGAGAGCGTGCAGCTCGCGCCGGAATAAGTCGTGCGTTAGATGTACCGGGACCACGGCGTCCCACCATGCGCTGTGGTTCATGTAGGCTATGATCGGACTGTCTGTTTGCGGGAAGCGTGCTCCGCTCAGACGCACACCGCTGAATTGTTTTCGAATCAGCCGCCGCGCGTACGCAGTGTAGATACTTTCCAGAACTGAATTTTTTCTGGCTTCGATCAGCATCAGACTCGGGGTGTGGACAGATGGACCAGAACGATAACCGCTGGAGAAAGGTGCTGGTGTCGGGCGGGGCTCTCATCGGCGCCGCTGCCGCTTATAACGCATTCGCCAGAAAGGGCGTCGACCAGCTCGCTAACCTCATCGGCGGAGAAGATGGCGGGTTCGACTGGAGAGGCCGCCGTATCGCGTTCACGAAGCGCGGCAGCGGGCCGCCGCTACTGCTCATTCACGGCATTCATGCGGCAGCATGGTCGTACGAATGGCACGACAACGTGGACTACCTCTCACGGGGCAACACCGTTTACACGATCGACCTGCTCGGCTTCGGCAGATCCGACCGGCCGGCAGTTCGCTATTCCGCGCGTCTCTACATCTCGCTGATCTCGGACTTCGTGCACCAGGTGATTGGAGAGCCGTGTGTCCTCGTAGCGAGCTCACTGTCTGCTGCATACGCAATCGTGCTCGGCGCTCGCGATCCGGAGAGATTTCCTGCGATTGCGCTGATCGCGCCGACAGGTCTCACCCGGCTGAACAAACCTGCCGGTGTCGGTGGTGAAGCAGAAAGACTCGCTGTCGAAGCGCCGATCGTTGGAACCGCGATGTTCAATGCGCTCGTGTCGCGCAGAAGTCTTCGCTATTACCTCGAAAAGATTTACGCTGATGACACAATCGTCACCGACGAGCTCGTCGACATCTACTATTGGACATCGCACCAGCGTGGAGCTCGCCACGCTCCAGCAGCATTCATTTCGGGCAGTCTCAACGTCGACGTGCGCACTGCCCTTCGCCGCCTTAGCCAGCCGGCACTCCTTATCTGGGGAGAGGAAGGCTCAGCTGCCCCGATCGAAGAGTTTCGCGGATTCACAGCGATCAAGCCTGACTTCGAGCTTTCGGTGCTCACGCCTGCGGGCGATCTCCCGCACGACGAGCGCCCCCAGGACTTTAATGTTATCCTATCAACATGGCTGACTCGCCTGTCTCTCTCCTCCGCGCCCACTCTCGCCATGCTCCCTGGAACGCAAGAGGTCTCGCAGCCCACGTCACAGCTTTAGTTGACGCCGCCGGCATGCGTCCGACCAATGCGTCGGCGCGTGCGGCACCGACTGCGCGGTCGGTGAGATTCTATGTTGCCAACGGTCTGCTCGACCGGCCCGAAGGAACGGGCACTGCAGCGACATACAACTATCGCCATCTGCTTCAGCTTCTTGCGATCAAGGTTCGACAGCGCGAAGGGCAGAGTCTCGAAAAAATCAAGGTCGAGATGAAGGACGTCACGGGCGACGCACTCGAGCGGCGCATTGCGACATCGCTTGCCCCTGCGCTCACCTCAGGGGCGGACACGACGGCAGAACGAGAGGACGGAAACACGCATTCATGGCGTCGTGCTCCCGTTGCGGATGGCATCGAGCTTCACATTCGCGAGGACAGCCCCGCTGCCCGCGAAGAAGCGGTTATCGCGATGCGCGAGGCGGTGCGCGCGGCCCTCGGCCGCGCTGACATCCGTTAGGTCAGATGTAACTCAGCCATCTGTCGGTGCGCCTCGCTTTCACGTTCGCGAACCAGCGGCACGGCAGGTACATGATCAACACAACCGTTGCCCACGCCAGATAAACGCCTGGCAGAGTTGTTCCGTACCAGGCCGGAAACGACGATACGTCGAGGCTGAGGAAGCTCGCATCGGCGCCCTGCCAGAGCGCGAAGATCGCTGCCAGCGTGTGTATCACGTACAGGTGCAGGAGATAATAGAACATCGGCACCCTTCCATATACGCTGAACGCCCGCGCGATCGGCCCGCGAACATTCTCCAGTAACGCGAGCGCGACGAAAGTCGGGCCGAGCGTCATCAATAGATAGTCGAGCGAAGGCGGATACTTCACTGCATTGAGAAAAGACGCGACCGTCAGCGCACCCGTTCGCTGTAGCTCCCACGGAGCCGGATTGCCGTAGTGATTCAGAAATCGAATCGCAATGAATGCTGCAATTGAGACGGCTCCGGCACGAAGCAGAAAACTCCGTCGTCGTTCCGGTTCCCAGCGAAACACATCTCCAAATGCGTAGCCGAGCGCCATCACGGCGAACCATGGAATCAGTGGATAGCCGACGATGATGAGCGGTTTGCTGGTTACCAATCCCGGCTGATGAAGCAGATGCCAGACAGGACCGCCTCCGGCCATCGATCCCGCGCCAATGCTATCGAGAAGATTGTGGCCTGCGATCGTAATGAGCGCGATTGCAGCGACCACTTTCTGCGGAAGAAATACGAGGCCGGACAATACCACCATCGACCAGCCAAGGGCCCAGATCACCAGCAGGATGAGGGGAAATCCGAGCTTGAAGTTCCACCCGAATGCGGAAACCGTCAGCTCGAGTACGACGAGCCAGAGTCCGCGTGTGAGAAGAAACCGGCTTACCTCATTTTTTGGTTTTCCTCCGGACACAGCCAGTGCAGCGCCAACTCCCGCGAGCAGAAAGAAAGTCGGTGCGCAGAAGTGCGTCACCCATCTCGTTGCGAAGAGGAACGGTGTGGCTTTCGACAGATCTTCGGGCTGAAAGCGAAGCTTGCTGAAATAATCACGGGTGTGATCCAGTGCCATGAGAATCATGACGATTCCGCGGACAAGGTCGACGGATGTGACACGCTCTCTGATTCCCGCTTTGGTCCTGGATGTCGGTGCCGATTCCTGCAGACTGCCCGCAATTGAAACGCTCAAGCTTCTCCTCCAATGTCTGGGAGCATGAGATAACGCGCATTTTTCTCCCCGCGTAAATGCAGGGCGAGCACTTCTTTCGCTTCTCTGACATTCTCTTTCGTCATCCAGTCGGCCGTGACAACTCGTTTTCCTCTGCCTTCGACCGCCAGTCCGACCCTCCCCCCGCGCGTCACGATCAATGCACCGGAGCCACGTGGTCGCGATAGAGGATCGCGATCAGGGAGATCGAGCTGAAGGTTATAGACGTTGGCAGGATCGCTCGCCGCCAATGCCACAAACGGCTTAGCGGCGTCGTCTTCGCCGGCGATAGCTCGCAGCTGCTCAATTGCGCCGCTTGACGCGAATTGCGCTCCGGCGAGGCCTTTTACGAAGTAGCCGCGACGGACCTCTCCCCTGAACTCCATCCTCTTGAGCTCGTGATAGATACTTCTCCACCCCATGGTGGGTCTCTCCCGCCTCCATATTTCTCGCGACACTATTGCGTATCTATCAAGCCAGTATCGCGCGATTTCTGCCGACTTCTCCTCAATCGAGCCCGATCTCCCCAAAGTGCCCACGCGGTGGACCAGAGACCAGCGGCCACCCCAGTTGGAAGGGATCGCGCCCGGGTGATCGGGCCTTCGCCACTTGGGGATACGCCGCAGATTCGGACGCCGTTGCACTACATGACGGTTCGAGGATGGGCGATAGTCTGCCGGCAGCCATCGTGTAGGATCGGGTCCCGAGGTTGGCGCGCCGAGGGGACGCCAACGAATGATTTCGCGCATGGCTTCGACCGTGTCGTTTGTTACCAGCCCTGCAGCCGCCAGCTCCCGCAGAGCTTCTTTCACGGAGAGCGGGGTGAGACCAGTCACCGCTTCGAGGTCGAGCGTGAACGATGCGCCTTCTTCGGCAATCACTCCCCTGACCGCCCGCGCCTGCTCGCTCAACCTTTCTTCGATGTCGCCCCTCTGTTCTTCGCCGATCCACAGTGATCCCGTACCGCGCCGAAAGAACCGCATTCGAGTCAGCATCATCGTCTCGGCGCTCGAGTCGGCGTTTGCTTCGCCAACCCACACCGTCTCGCCGCTCGAAAAGAACTGGGAAAGCCACGCGGGGTCGTAGCCGGGTACGCGAGCCCGCAGATAGTCGCGCTCCCAGGATTTGGCCGGGCGGACAAGACCGTACAATTGCCTCATTACGGTCGACACGCCGTCAGCGCCCTGAACAGCATCTCGAGGATCGAGATGCTGCCACCTCTGTACGAGCTCCGCGTAAACCGGCAGGTCGACTGCCTGTATCTGTTTGCGAAGTGCGGCAAGCGCCCGTCGCCTGCCGACTTCGGCAATACGCCGCGATACCCATTCAGGCTCCGACACATTTGCACGGAACCTGCCCCGCACAAGCTTTCCCGTTCGCTGCCATTCGCTAAGGCGCGATTCCACCCAGCGTTCTTCCCAACCGTACCGCTCGCGTATCTCGCCGATCGTCACCGGTCCTGACAGCGCGAGAAACCGAGCGAGGATTTCACGCCTTGCTGCTCCCGCTGTCATCGCGCCGGTGAGAAGTGCAGACGGGATTCCCTCACTCGCCGGAACTTCCGCCTGGTTTCCGGCGAAACCCGCCCCGCTTCCACCCGACGTCGATACGCGTACGGCACGCATCGCATCCGGACCGAACGCCGACACGTACCGCGGATATGATTCGGTCAGGATGTAGCGCCATTCCGGCTCGCTGCCGAACGGAACGAGTATCGCGCGGCGAGTCGATACGATCTCGTTAAACGGATCCCCTCGAAGACCTTCATCCGCCGTCGCGATGCGCGCACCCAGCTCGGCCTCGCTCAAGTCGCCAGCGCGATCCAGGATGTGTGCGAGCTCATCGACACTTCTTGCGCGCCTTCGCGGAGCGTAACCGCTGCGTTCCGCGACAATCTGGCGAATTGCATCGAGTGTCAGATCGTCGCCCGCTTCCTCGCCCATCACTTCGCCAAGCAGAGACCGGTCGATTGACAACAGGGCGGCTGACTGCTCGGCGCGTGGTGTATCGTCGCCATAGAGCCAATCCATCACGAACCCGAATTGCAGACTCGCCGCAAAAGGCGATGGCACTTCGGTCTGTACTACCTGAATGGCAATCGCCCCGCTCTCGATGTCGTTCAACACGCTCTTCAGTCCGTTCATGTCGAACGCATCCTGAAGCACGTCGCGATAGGTCTCGACAAGTATTGGAAAGCTCGGAAATTCCTTGACTGTTTGAAGGAGATCGAGCGCTTTCAAACGCTGCAGCCACAGCGGCATCCTGCGACGCGGATTCCCCCTCGGAAGAAGCAGCGATCGGGCTGCGTTCATGCGAAACCGTGCGCCGAACAGCGATGTGGACCCGACTTCTTCCATGACCAGCTGTTCCGCCTCGAGCGCGGACAGACCAAGCAGATTCGCGACGGGTACCGGCCGGCCCATGTCAGGCATTCGGAGCATCACGCCATCGTCGGTCGTCTGCACCTGCACTTCAACACCTTGCAATGCTTCTCTCGCTCGCTGAGCGAGAGCCATCCCCCACGGCGCGTTTACTCTGCCGCCAAACGCAGCATGAATCACGATTCGCACAGATCCCGTCTCGTCTCTGAAGTGCTCGATGACAATCGTCTTGTCATCCGGGACCACGCCGGTCGCGGCTCGTTGTGCACCGATGTACTGAATCAGTGAGTTCGCCGTCGCCGCATCACAACCGTATTTAGCCTCCAGCACTTCAGCCGACGTTCCCTCGGCAAGCTCGCGCCGCAGCGCGCCAACGCGATGACTCAACTCGAGCGATCGCGCTCCGTACTCCCCGTGCCAAAACGGCATTCGTGCAGCCATCCCGGGGGCCGGATTGACGATCACTCTGTCATGCTCGATCGCCGCTATACGCCACGTTGTAGATCCAAGCTGGAAAACATCTCCGACTCGGGACTCGTGCACGAACTCTTCGTCGAGCTCACCCAGCCGCGTGCGGTCTGGAAGGTTGACCGAATACAGACCGCGGTCGGGGATCGTTCCGCCGGATATCACCGCGGTCATGCGCGCTGCGCGATCACCCGTCACGCGGTCCGTGACTCTGTCCCATGTCACTCGCGCTTCGAGCTCGCTCGCGATGTCGGAAGGATATTTCCCCGAAAGCATCGACAGCACTTCGTCGAATGCGCTGCGGGTCAGTCGATGGTACGGATATGCTCTTCGCGCGAGTCGGAACAAGTCATTCGCGCTCCAGTCGTCAATCGAAGCAGCCGCGACAATTACCTGCGCGAGGACGTCGAGAGAATTCTGAACGACTCGCGTCGGCTCTACTTCTCCCGCTCGCATCGCTGCGACGATCGCGGCGATCTCGACTGCATCATCGCGAAACGTCGGCACGAGAATGCCCTTGCTCGCGACTCCAAGAGTGTGGCCGGCGCGGCCAATCCGTTGCAGCGCAGCAGACACTCGCTTGGGCGACTGCAGCTGAATCACGAGATCGACTGAGCCGATGTCGATTCCAAGCTCGAGTGAGCTCGTCGTCACGAGCGCGCGAAGCTCGCCGGCCTTCAATCTTTCCTCGAGCATGTGTCTTCGCTCGCGCGACAACGAACCGTGATACGGCTGCGCGATTTCCTCCTCGGCCAATGCGTTCACTTTCCCGGCGATCTTCTCAGCCTGCGCGCGGTTGTTCACGAATACGAGTGTCGTCTTTGAAGCACGCACGTGGTTCAGAACGAGAGGAACAACCGACGGCCACACGCTGCCGCCGACATTGCCCAGATCGGGAACCGGGGACTCGACGGAGATCTCCATTTTCTTTACAAGGCCGCAGTCGACGACGGTGACCTGACGGTATACAGGCTCACCGTCGGTCGCCGCTTCACATCCTCCCAGGTAGCGTGCTACTTCATCGAGCGGGCGCTGGGTTGCCGACAGGCCGATCCTCTGCGGCGGACGCGACGTCAGCGCCTCGAGTCTTTCGAGCGTTAACGCCAAATGCGCTCCGCGCTTGCTTCCCGCGATCGCATGAATCTCATCGACGATAACCGCGCGAGTTGAGCTGAACATTCCGCGTCCGCGCACACTCGTCAGCATGATGTTCAGCGACTCTGGCGTTGTGATCAATATGTGAGGTGCCTTCCTCAGCATGCGCGCACGTGCAGCAGGCGGAGTGTCCCCCGTTCGCACGCCAACGCGAATTTCAGGAAACGGCTTGCCTGAGTCTTCGAACCGGCGCTTCAGCTCTGCGAGCGGTGCCTCGAGATTTCTCTGGATGTCATTGTTGAGTGCCTTGAGCGGCGAGATATAGAGAAGGTGGACGCCGTTGCCGAGTGGCTCCTTCATCCCTTCGACGATCAGCGCATTGAGCTCCCAGAGGAATGCGGCGAATGTTTTTCCTGTACCCGTGGGCGCGAGTATGAGGGTGTTACTTCCGCTCGCAATCGCCGGCCAGCCCATTCGCTGCGGCTGGCTCGGCTTGCCGAGTGTTTCGGCGAACCACTTTCGGACGATGGGATGGAATTGGCGATTCATGATGCCTGATGCGGTGAGCGTCTACGCGTCGGCAATTCCGTGCCGCCCTAGAGAACTCGCCGCATTTTCTGGGCACCCCATTCGAGCAGTTTCCCCTGCCAGGAGCGCTTCCGGAAAGTGTCGAGCTTGATCTCATCGGAATACTTCAGGTCTTCGAGAAAAATGTCGTTCATCTGCTTTCCGATCGTTGAGTCGAGCGCCAGGATCTGCGACTCGTTGTTGAATGCGATCGACCTGTTATCGAAGTTCATCGAGCCCATCGATGACCACAGACCGTCTACCACAATCGTTTTGGCGTGCATCATCGTCGGCTTGTACTCATAGATCTTCACGCCGCCTTCGAGAAGCCTTTCATACAGGGCGCGGCCTGCGTACCACGTCGATTTTACGTCAGTGGCCGGGCCAACCGTCAATACACGCACGTCCACACCCTGTTTTGCCGCATTGATCAGCAGCTGGCAGAAGTCGATGTTCGGGACGAAGTAGGAGTTCGAGATGTAGAGCGTCTTTCGCGCACCTGCGATTGTCAGCGCATAGAATCGCTCTGCCGGTGTACTGCCGATTGTCGGAAGACTGTGCATCAGGCCCGCTTTGACATTTCCCTCGTCTTCGAAGGATACGGGCGGAAAGAACAGGTCGCCGGTTAGAAGCTCGCCTTTGGTTTCCGCCCAGCCGGACGCAAATGCTGCCTGGAGCGCAGCGACGGTCGGACCCATGAACCTGACATTGCTCTCGCGCCACTGCCCGTCATGACGGCCATCGCCGAGCCAGTAGTTGGCAAGACCAAACCCACCCGTGTAGCCAACGCGCCCGTCGACAACGACGACGCGAACGTGGGAGCGTTGCGCCGCTTTTTGAAGCGTGTACCATTTCAGAGGGCGAAGCCAGGCAAACTCGACTCCTCCCTTTGTCAGTGTATCTACCCACGCCTGGCCTAATGGCTGAGAACCGAACGCGTCCATCAATACCAGAACTCTCACTCCAGCCCGCGCACGCTCGATGAGGTACTTCGCCATCGTGTCCGCGACTGCGCCCGGCTGCGAGTAATACATCTGCACCGTGATCGTGCGCTTCGCTGATGCTATATCCTTCCACAGGCGCGGGTACGTTCCCTCGCCGTTGAGAAGGATCTCCACCTTGTTTCCTTCGTCGATGTGTGTTGCGGTG
>JBBQYO010000002.1:0-54335 GCA_038208605.1 Gemmatimonadales bacterium
GGTCACGATTGGAACGAAGCGAATGTTCGTAACCGGTACGCTTCGTACGTCCAGCGCTTTCGGTAAGCCATTTAATGGGAACTGGTTGTCGGAGTCGTCCACTTCGCGGACGGTATTGGCAGGATCCACGTCCGCGACAAACGATGTCCCGGGCTGAAGAAGCGATCCGCTGACAACTGCGCCCCATGAATCACTCGTGCTTGCCTCGCTGATGCCAAGCGGCACATTGCTTCGGGGGGCTTGAATCATCTGAGTCGCGAGCAGCTGGCCGCTGCGATAAAAACGAACGCGAACCTGCGGAGCTACGGTGTTCGTTTCGTTTCCTTTCACGAACACGCGGACATACGCATCCCGTCCCGCAACCAGCGGAACCGTACCGGCGAGATTCTGCGTTGACTGAACGAGATAGGCATTGGTTACGACGAGATTGAAAGTCGGCGGCCTGAGAATGTAGGATGTCGAGACCGGCGCCGACTGTCCGGCTGTCACCGCGGTAACGGTTGTTCCTATTGTTGATCCGTACGTGTCTCCACCTACTACGACGTTTCGGCCCGTAACGAGATACTGGCCAGGCGTGAGATGCGAAACCGCAACCTGTCCGACACCGCTTACAGTTTGGCTGAATCCCGCCGGGCCAGACAGGTCCCAGTTTGCCGATGCTCCTGCGGGCAAGCCGGACGATGTCAAGGTGATCGTGCCAGTGGTGACTACATACGTCACGACAACTGGAACAGGTGCAATTGATGCGGCAAGATTCAGCGATGCAGGATTCGCAACACCACCGTAGAGTTCGCCCGAATCAACATTTCCGATACTGACGGAATATGCGCCTGGAACCAGATTACCGATCTCGCCGGAGGTGTTCAAAGTTCTCGAAATTCCTGCGCCCGAAAGTGTCACTAAAGGAGTCGTACCCGCAGGAGCGCCGGTAATCGAGATCGACACGACAGCCGTGATGACACTGTACGCGACGTTCGCCTGAACCGGCGTTGTGCCAGCCGTGACTTCGACAGAGCTCGTTACGCTCGAAGGTGCAAATGTCCCCCTGTCGTTTGATGCATTAGCCGCACGGATCTGATAGGTCCCTGGATCAAGATCCGATATAGTCTGCGTGGTCGTAGCCGTTAAAGTGGTTTGCTTCGGCGTAGTGATGGTAACCGCAGCAGGTATGTCAGTCGGCAGACCACTGATGGTGATGGTGAGGCTGCCTGTCTTTGGGCCGGTCGGCCCTTCACACGAAGCCGCAATCATGCAAATGACCGCTGGCCAAACCGAGCTGCGCATACGCCAATTCATTTCAACCCCGGCAAAAGAAGAAATTTCTGAGTGGCTGTAGCTTGAGACATCAAGGAGGGAACTCGGTAGAGGCCATGTTCGGCCCTTATCGGTCACACAAACTAGGGCCCCCAGACAAAAAAAACGCCGCCGAGATCGTCTGCCGCCAAAAATTGGGGAGTTTTTGGGGACATTTGCGAAAATAGCCACCAATGTTGGCGGCTATTTACTCTTTGTACGTTCTTGAATCCTACTCATCTGGAGAAATGGCCAGGGGCAGAATCGAACTGCCGACACGCGGATTTTCAGTCCGCTGCTCTACCAACTGAGCTACCTGGCCTGCTGCAATTGCCTACCACGAGCCTTCCGGCTGCGGCTCGCAATGTAATTCTGCGGGTGTAACGCTGGAACCCCTGCAGCCCGTGCGCACCGCTTCGGGAATGACTCCTGCGATAGCACGAGTCGAGATCCGGAGAAGTGTCCGCCGGACACTAAACCACCAAGCGCAGAGACCAATTAATGAGCAAGCTTCTTAGAGGCGTAGCCGCAGGTTACGGTGCGCGAAAACTGACAGGCGGATGCGGATGCACCGGCATCATCGTCTTCATCATCCTCTGGTGGGTCCTCGGCCACTTCGGAATTTTCCGATAGGACCGACCTGGAAATAACTTGGGCTCACTTGGGCTGTTGTGCTCCTCAGTCCGAGTCCTCGATCAATCCTCGATCGTCGATGCTGTTAGTCCGGGATACGCAATCAAGCACTGAATCGAGGACTATCTGGACCCGTGCGCGACGGTAATGACCGATTTGATTCCTCCGCGCAGGTTGAAATCGCCCACGACTTTCATCCACTTGGGCTTCACGACCGTGACCAGATCGTCGAGAATTCGGTTTACCGCTCGCTCATAGAAAATCCCGTCGTTCCGAAAGCTCCACAGATAGAACTTCAGGCTCTTCAGCTCGACGCAAACCTCCGCCGGCACGTAGGTGATCCTGATGATCCCGAAATCAGGAGCACCACCCTGGAGCAGGGCGAGCTCCTCTGCGTCGCTCTCAATTCCGCCGAGCGGACACAGCGACGTGAACTCGTTGCAGTCCATGTGAATTTCGTAATCGCGATCCGCGTATGGATTCGCGAACGTCTCGAGCAGCTCTGGGCGGGGCATTCCGAACAATGCACGATTCGGAAGGTCGATTCAATCGAGCGAGCCCAATCAGCTGACGTCGATCAGCTGAATTCAATCTTCCAGCTCAATCTGCCGACTCAGGCCCTCGCAGCTTCCGTGACATTTCTTCCAGCACCTTGAGCTCTTCGCTCGTGAGACTCTCGATGCCGTGCTTCGAGATCTTGTCGAGCACCACATCCAGACGCTCGGCAGCATGTGCCGCCGAGGTTTCGGTCGCCCTTGGAAGTGCGGCCGGCCGTACGGGCTTGGCGATTACCGCATTGCTTTTTGCAACGACTTCGTCAATGCCCTCGACTCGATCAGTGCGCTCGCGTCCTCTTGGTCTCACTCGCGGAACCGCACGAAATGCATCTTCCGGCTCATCCGGCACCGGTGAGACCCAGCGTCGGAAATTGTCGAGACCGCCAAATGCCGAAATGCGGAGGTAAATCCACCCAAACGCTAGACCACCAAGGTGAGCGAACCAGCCAATTCCCGAAGCGCTCCTGTTCGATGCAATCCCCATCGCGAGATTGACCATCACCAGCCAAACGACTAGCCAGCGGGTCTTCATGGGAATCACGCCGAACAGATAGACCTCTTCATCAGGCCACCGTAGCGCGTACGCGAGCAGGACACCCATCACCGCGGCAGAGGCTCCAACCAGGCCTACCTCGCTTTTGAGCAGGAGATGCGCGACCGCCCCGCCAAGTCCGCACCAGAGATAGAAGTAGGTAAAGCCCTTTGCTCCCCAGATATGCTCGATGCGCGGACCAAACATCCACAGCGACAACATGTTGAACGCGATGTGCCACAGGCCCGCGTGCACGAACATGTAAGTGACGACCGTCCACCAGGCCGACGGAAAGCGATCTGGAGCAAGGCCGAGGGCGTTGAAGACGTTCTGCCCGCCGAACAGCGTCACCTGCAGGAAATAAACGCCGACGTTCGCCGCGATCAGCCACTGCACTGCCGGCGTCATTCTGGGATGTGACTGCGAATCGTACAACGCGTCGGACATAGGAACCTGCTACTGCAAGAGAGACCTTTCTATAACACAGATCGTGCCCTGTGGTTCCTCATTTCTCCGCCAGGCGTACGATCTCTTCACACAAATCCGCGAACGACAATCCCATCGCTGCTGCGCCCTGCGGTATCAGACTGAGCTCCGTCATTCCGGGCAGCGTGTTGGCTTCGAGACAATAAAAATCTCCACCGCTCGCTCCCTCATCATCGGACACCGACAGCCGAAAATCAATGCGTGCATAACCACGAAGCTTCAACGAGCGAAAAGCAGCCTCTGCCTGTCCCTGTACGATTCGCGTCTGGTCCTCCGAAAGCCTGGCAGGAAACTCTTCCTCCGCCATGCCCGCGGTGTACTTGCATTCGTAGTCGTAAATCTCGTGAACCGGCTTTATCTCGCCGACTGGCAGCGCACGATCGCCAAGAATCCCGACGGTGAGCTCACGTCCGACGATGAATTTTTCGATCATCACCTCATCATCATAGCGCCACGCCTCCTCGATCGCCGCCTGCAGTTTGTCCCGATGCTTCACGACCGACAAACCCACAGTGGATCCCTGCTTCGACGGCTTCACCACGACCGGAAACCCGAGCTTCGTCTGTACTTCGTCGTCAGTAACAGGCGCCATCAGCCAATCGGCTGTTCCAACCCCGGCACTCCTGAACAGTATTTTCGATAGGTCCTTGTCCATCGCCAGTGCACTCGAGAGATGCCCGCTCCCGGTGTACTTCACACGCGCCATGTCGAGCAGCGCCTGAAGTGTACCGTCCTCGCCCTGTCCGCCATGAAGCGCGAGAAACACAACTTCAGCGTTCGCTATTTCCGGAAGCGTCTCCAGCGCGGGGAGAAAAGCTCCCCCTGTCGATTGCGCCAGCGATTCCAGCGACGGGGGATCGACTCCAACTGCACTCGATGCAAGTCGCTTTTCTTCCTCAGCGCTGACTGGCCCGCGCGATGGATCGAACGCAATTACCTCATGACCGCGCGACCTGAGAGCGAGCACAATTCGAATTCCAGACGCTAGTGATACGTTTCGCTCGGCTGACGGCCCGCCCATTAATACTGTGATTTTCACTGAAGACTTTCCTTACCTGCTCATCATGTAATGCAGCATGTCCGAGCGCGTGACGATGCCCTCGATCTTCCCGTTGCTGCGCACGAGCACCGCCGGATTCGACTTCGACAACAGCTTCACGACACTGTCGACCGGCTGGTCGCCAGAGATCATCGGAAACGGCGACTCCATCACTTCACTTACCGTCGCGTCGAGAATCTTTGGGTTTTCCAGACTCTTCTGTGACAATGACGACTCAGTGACGGAACCAACGCAATTTTGCTCCTCCATCACCGGCAGCTGCGAGATATCGTGCAGCGTCATCAGCCCCAGCGCCTGCCTCACTGTTGCTCCCGCTGCGGTTCCGACAACGCCAGGCGCATCACTATCCTTTCTTCCGAGAACCTGAATGAGCGTGACACGTGATGAGTCGAGCATCTGGTTCTCACGCATCCACTCGTCATTGTAGACCTTGGACAGATATCGCTCGCCGGTGTCGCACAGGACCGTTACCACGTAGGCGTCCGGATCATTCACCTCACGCGCAACGCGCAGCGCAACCTGCGCGATGAGCCCCGATGATCCGCCGACGAAGAGTCCTTCTTCGCGAGTGAGGCGGCGCGCCATCGCGAACGCCTGCTTGTCGCCGACAGTTTCGAAGTCGTCGATAACACTCATGTCGAGCGTCCCCGGGATTTTATCCTGTCCGATTCCTTCGACCTTGTAGGGGACGCCTTCGCGAATTGTCTTGCCGTCGCTGCGCCAGTAGTCCGCGAGGATGGACCCTACAGGATCACCCGCGATGATTCTGATTTTGGGATTCTTTTCCTTGAGAAAGCGGCCGACACCGGTGATTGTCCCACCAGTTCCTGCACCAGCGACGAAGTGAGTGATCCGGCCTTCCGTCTGTTCCCATAGCTCGGGACCGGTGACGTCATAGTGCGCCTGCGGATTCGCATCGTTGTAAAACTGGTCAGCGAGAATGGCATTCGGAGTTTCTTTCGCGATGCGCTTCGCCATCATCACGTAACTGTCAGGGTGATCCGGCGGCACTGCAGTGGGCGTCACGATCACCTCAGCGCCAAACGCTTTGAGGAGCCGGACTTTTTCCTGCGACATCTTGTCCGGCATTGTGAAGATGCACTTATAGCCGCGAAGCGCTGCCGCGATCGCCAGCGCAGTCCCGGTGTTGCCGCTGGTTCCCTCGACGATCGTGCCGCCCGGCTTGAGGCGCCCTTCACGCTCTGCCTGCTCGATGATCGGAACAGCAATCCGGTCCTTGATCGATCCGCCGGGATTGAAAAACTCCGCCTTTGCGTAAACGGGCGTCCGAATTCCCCGCGTCACCGAATTCAATCGGATCAGTGGAGTCCAGCCGATAGTCTCGACGACGTTGTTGTACGGACGCCGGTTTCGCTCCACTGCTGGCATCAGCGTGCCGTGCCGGCTGGCTGGGTCCCGTTTCCGAAATTTTTCAGAATCGTATCACCGGGAAGCGGTGGCGCTTCCGGATGTCGAAAATAAACCGGGAAAAGAATGGACACTGGTACCGGTTGTCCGCGGGTCTTGGCCGGAATGAAACGCAGCTCGGTCGATCCTCTAACCGCCGCCGAATCCAGCGGCGAATACCCCGACGTCTCAGCCACATGTGTCGACTCGCTTACAATCTGGCCTTCCTTGTCGATGAAGACCCTCAATGTCACGTTCGCCTGAATTTTCTTTGCGTAGAGAGAAATAGGGTATCTGAACGGAAGATCCTTGTTGAGCATCACCGGCAGGACATCTGGACGTGGTCCTACCCCCGAGAAATTCTTGTCACCGTCTTTTTTCTGGCATCCAACGATCGACACTGCGACCAGAATAGCCATCACTGCACTGGATTTCATCGACATCCTCGTAATTTACCCCTGCCTTGCACGGCTAACGAGACGATTTACAAGCGTCAACGCTTCAAGCGGCGTCATGGCGTCCGGATTGAGCTGCTTGAGCTCATCGACAATCGGATGGCCCGGAGCGAAGAGACCGAGCTGTTCCTGCGTCCCCGCTTTCGCGTCAGCCAGGCTTTTGCCAGAGACGTCGCGAGGGACGTCGCGGCTGTGCTTCCGCCCGGACGGTCCGAGTGCCGAGACGATTTGTTCGCCCTCGAACAGCGCGAGCAATTTTCTCGCCCGGTCGAGAACGACAGAAGGCAATCCGGCGAGGCGCCCAACCTCGATTCCATAAGACCGATTAGCACCTCCCGGTATGAGACGATGCAGGAACAGAACACGATCGCCTGCTTCCTTCACCTCGACACTATAGTTGCAAGCTGCTACTAATTCATCGGTCAGCTGCGTCAGCTCGTGATAGTGTGTCGCGAACACTGTCTTGCATTTCACCTGGTCGTGCAGGTATTCGCTCACCGACCACGCGATCGACACACCATCGTAAGTCGACGTCCCGCGGCCAATCTCGTCCAGGAGCACGAGACTTCTCGCCGTCGCCGTGTGCAGGATCGCACTCGTTTCGGACATCTCCACCATGAAAGTGGACTGTCCGCGCACGAGATTGTCACTCGCGCCGACGCGGGTGAAAAGCCTGTCTACTACTCCGACACGCGCCATGGTGGCGGGAACGAAGCTGCCGATCTGCGCCATCAGCACGATCAACCCGATCTGGCGCAGAATCGTCGACTTGCCGGCCATGTTAGGACCAGTGAGAATGATCATCCGCGCGCTTTCGGGAAGACGGACGTCGTTGGGAATGAATTTTTCCTTTGCCATCATTCGCTCGACGACCGGGTGGCGGCCGCCGGTAATTTCCAGGTCGAAGTCATCGCTCACTTCAGGCCTCACGTAGCCTTCCCGCTCTGCGACCTCAGCCATTGTCGACAACACGTCGAGCTCGGCCGCTAGTTGAGCGACGCACTGAAGCCTTCGAACGTGGGCTCCGATTCTTTTTCTCAGGGCATCGAATAGAAAACGCTCACGTTCCTCTATTCTTTCCGCCGCTGTCAGGACTTTTTCTTCGTATTCCTTGAGAGCAGGAGTGACGTAGCGCTCTGCTCCGGTCAGCGTTTGCCGTCGCTGGTAATCGGCCGGTACCAGGTGCGCATTTATATTCGTGATCTCGATGAAATAACCGAAGACGCGATTGTAGCCGACCTTGAGCGAGCTGATTCCAGTTCGCGCGCGCTCATCCATCTGAATTCTTGCGATTGCATCCTTGCCGCCGTCGCGAAGTGAGCGCCATTCGTCGAGCGCCGCGTCAACTCCTTCCTTGACGCAGATCTCGTCACCCATCGCCAGAGGAGGCCGCTCGACGATCGTATCGATGATGTCGGTCGCCATATCGGCGCAGCCGTCCCATCGTGTCATCAATTCGGAGAGAGGGCCAAAGTCCTCACGATTTCCGGTCAAGGATTCGAGCGCTGAATGCACCTGTGGCAGGCGCGCGACTGAATCACCAAGTGCGCGCAGATCGCGGGGAGTCCCTCTTCCCGCCGCTGCCTTGCTCGCCAGGCGCTCGACGTCGCGTACCCCATCCAGAGCCTCGCGCAACACTTCCCGTCCGATTGGATTGCCCGCAAACAACGAAACCGAATCGAGACGTCCGTTGATCGCACTCACCTTTGTCAGCGGCGTGAGGATCCACTGGTGAAGCAGTCGTGACCCCATCGGCGTCAGTGTTCTATCCAGCACCGATAACAGTGTGCCTTCGCTGTCACCTCCGCGAAGAGACTCGACGAGCTCGAGGTTCCTCCGCGTCATCTCATCGAGAGGCATCGAGCCACCCGGCCGCTCTACAACCGGTCTTGCAAGATGCGGCATCCCGCTCGGCTGCAGCTCGTGCATGTAGCGCATGAGCGCGCCGGCAGCAGCAAGCGCAGGAGTGTCCTGTTCGCCTATTCCGAGTCCTTCAACCGACGCCACCCCAAACTGTCGTTCGATGTCACTTGCAGCGAGTGCCGAGTCGAACTCCCAGCCTTCGCGTTCGGTGAAGAGGGCGCCTTCGTCGCGATGACGAACCGTAAGGTTGAATTCAGAGTCGGCATTCCGCGCGATCAGAATCTCTCTCGGTGCCAATCGCGACAGCACTGCTTCTGTGTCATTCGCCGACGCCACGACAAGTCGAAACTCACCGGTGGACAGATCGGCTGCTGCAATTCCGACACGACCTTTCGACGGAAAGACTGCGCACAGAAAATTGTTTCTCGCCCGGTCAAGCAGGTCATCGGCGAATGACGCGCCTGGAGTGATCGTTTCGACCACTTCGCGTCGTACAATTCCCTTCGCCTGTTTGGGATCCTCTGTTTGCTCGCAGATCGCGACACGATATCCCTGACTGACGAGCCGCCGAAGATACTCGTTCGCCGCTTTGACAGGCACACCGGCAAGTGGTACTTCAGTCGCACCACCGTTGTTGCGCGACGTGAGTGTGAGTCCTAGTGCACGAGAGGCAATCTCGGCATCCTCATAAAACATCTCGTAGAAATCACCCATTCGGAAAAAAAGGATCGCGTTTTGATGACGATCCTTTATTTCCCGGTACTGCAGCATCAATGGCGTTGCTGTCGCACGGCTCACTGCGTGTCAGCCTGCACCACGAATCCTGTTATCTGCTTTGCCTTGAGTGATCTCTGCACGGCGTTCGCCTGAGCCTGTGTCGCATACTTGCCGATTCGTACTCTGAACGGCGCTTTAACTCCATCGACGCGCGCTTCGTATCCACGTTGCTTCAGCTTTGCTGCCATCGCTGCAGCCTGGGATTTCACGTTATATGCAGCGACCTGAACTGAGTAGCTGCCGCCATCGGTCGTGGACTCCGAAGACGCTGGCTTTTCAGCCGGAGTGGTTTTTTTAGCAGGAGGAGCAGGAGCAGGAGCAGGATTTGAAACGACGGCTGGCGTAGTAACCGGCGGCTCGGTTGTCACCTGAGGATTGACAGGAGGTTTGTCCGGTGCCTTCGCTACTGAATCGGCCTGCTTCGGAGTTGCGATGTTTTGAGGAGACGTCTCAGTCGAACCCGACGGTCCGCCAAGCACTACACCAGCGCATCGTTGATTGAGATACGTAATCTGATTTCGCAGCTCGGTGTCGTCTTCGCTCGTTCTCGTGAGCGCATCGGCCGTTGCAGCACAGCCCCCCTGCACATCGTTTTTGTCGAAGAGCGCGCGCGCCATCCAGTAGCCAGCACGTCCACGCGACGCGCTCTCGGGATGATCCGTTATCAGTGTGTTGAGGTGTTTCAGTGCGCCGTCGTAGTTTGCGCGCGCGATTTCAAGCTGAGCCAGACGCACGAGCGCATCTTCAACTCTCGGAGATCGTGGATAGTCCACGACAATGCGCCTGTAATCCATCTCCGCATCTGATGCGGTCGACGCAAGCACGGCCCTCCAGTAGACGCCTTCGGCGTAATCGTTCGAGCCTGGAGGCGCTACGCTGAGCATCGAATCGACGAGGGCACGTCCAGCTATGACGTTGCCATCGTTTACCAAACCCTGAGCCCGCCGGTAGACAGGATTTATTATGGCGGATCCCTGTGCAGCTGCGGCTGCCGGGAAAGCCGCGAGCACCATCACCAGCCGAAATAGTCTGAACATCTTTCTGATCTCCACTGCGTTATGCGGCCATGCTTCTGTCATCATCGATGCACATCGAAAGTACAAGCGTGGCAATGACTTGTTCCTCGGATGAAACCCTCGTTTCCTTGAGCGCGATGTCGGCGTCGAGCAACGCCGCGAGAGCACGGTCGAGAGACTTTACTGTCCATCTATCAGTAGCGTTTGCCCATGCCGCCGTCGCCGATCCCCATGCGCGGCCGGTAAACGCTGAGCCTGCCTGCTTCAAGAGATTGAAGTATTCGTTCTGAAGTCTTCCCTGCGTCAGTCCTTCTTCAAGCCGCGCTCTGCCAAACGACAACGCCATTGTCTGCGTAGCGAGGGCCATCACGAGCGTAACAGCGCTGTTCTTCGGCTGCCCGAGAATCAGTGGAGCGAGCTCCAGAGCTCTCGCAGCATTTCTCATCGCCACCTGATCGAGAAAATCAGCCATCGTTTCACCACGCCGCACACCGACCACCGCAGCCACGTCATTCTCCGTGATTTCGCGCCCGTTGGTATAGCTGGCGAGCTTGTCGAGCTCACCGACGAGCTGATGCAGATCTGTTCCGGCGGCACTTTGCAAAAGATCTGCGGCTTCAGCCGTAATGCGAGTCTGGAACTGCGCCGTCGCGTAGTGTGCGATCCACTTCGGAATGCGATCCCGAGTGAGCGAATCGAAATTGAGCGGAGTCGTACTCCGCGCAAGCTCAGTGTCTGTTTTTCCGCCTGATGCTTCCACCAGCAGGACCATTACGTCGGGTGCCGGCTTCTGCAGATATCGGTCGAGCACTTTCCGAACGTCTTTGCGAAGCGATGACGCGTCACGAATGACGATAACCCGCCGGTCGGCCATCATCGGGACGGCAGACAGCGCAGCGTCGAGGGATTTCACGTCGAACTCCTGCGCACGCCTGACTTCAATGTTGAAATCCCGCATTCCCGGCTCGACAGCGGCCGCAATGAGCTGCCTCATCGCGTCTTCCTTTTGAAAATCGTCCTCGCCGCAGATGTAATAGGCCCCGTCAAAAGCGCCTCTTTTCAGGGCGTCACGCATGGTCTTCAGGGCCGAGGCAGACATGCTGCTAATATAAAGGTCCGCGGCACGGTGTCCGCGAGTCGGTACTACCTGGGTGTGGTCGCCAGATCCAGCGACGCAAAGCGCACACTCGCCTGCTCGGCAAACAGTGCAGCCGTCCAGATCGGAAGTCCCGCAGGAACCGAGGCTACCATGGCAGTTCCCGGCGTTGTGATTGGCCCGGTCTCTGGCAAGCTTGCAACTACGGGCGGCAGGATGAGGTCCTGTGGCGTATCGACCTGACGAAGCGAAACGCCGATATAGCCAAGCATCAAGACGCTGGTCACAGCGACGGCCGCAGCAAATTTTCGCGATCGGTCTGATTGAGCGAGGGCAGCGTCACTCGCTTTGGCGAGCTCCAGTTTGTGCTGAAGCCTGGAGGTGAAATCGGCTGATGGCTGGATCGGCGGAAGGTTTCTGAAAAGCATCAGCGACCGCCGCACCAGCGAGTCCTGTCTCGCGCATTTTTCGCAGTCGTTGAGATGCATCTGCATACCGACGAGCTCGATGCCCGGCAGTGTGTCGTCGACGAATGCGAAATGTTTTTCCTGGAATTCCCGACAGTCCATGGATACACGGTTGGAGGGTTCGGTTACCAGTACCCAGCATCCGGATACTGGTTCCCGAATTCCCCTAACCTGTCACTTACTCCATATAGGGCGCAACGATCTCCGCAAAAGAGGTCCGTGCCCGGTTCAGCCGCGACTTGACCGTCCCAAGGTTACAGTCCGTGATCTCGGCAATCTCTTCATAGGATTTACCCTCTAGCTCGCGGAGAACGAACACATGCCGATGGTGTTCCGGCAGCTTGGCCACCGACTCCTCGACGACCTCCCGAAGGTGACGCTTGCGGTACATGTCGTCCGGTCTCGATGTCGCATCCTCGAACTGAAGCGGCCGGTCGTCATCCTGCCAGTTTTTCTGAACCGTCTGGAAAAGCACCAGCGGGTTTCGCGAGCGGTTTCTGAGCTCGTTTTTAGCCAGGTTTGACGCGATCGTATATACCCACGTGGAGAATTTCTTGGACCGGTCGAATCTGTGGAGGTGTCTGTAGACGCGAATGAACACTTCCTGAACGAGATCTTCAGCCTTCTCGCGATCCCCAATTGTCCGGTACACAAAATTCAGGAGCCTGGTCTGGTATCTCTCAACAAGCTCCGAAAACGCTCTCTCTTCCCCGCCCAGGAACGCGGTGACGACTCCAGAATCGTCCATCGCGTGAAGCTGTTCCCTGACGGTCGCTCCCTGAAGCTGGACTACCTGCTTACGAGCGATGCTTGACATGGTAACTACCCCCAAGAATTGAGAATCCGACGAGGAAAGGACTGACCGCACCCTCCTGGTTTGAGATCTCTTTGACGCGTGCCTTAATGCAGGGGGTATGCCGACAATGGAACATTTGGTATCCCCTTATCCCACAAACACTTAGCCCGCATCGGCGCGGGCTGTTGTCCAGTTATGAACCATCTTGTGTCCTGTTCTTGTGACACCAGTGCCTGAAGGTTGTACGTCTACCTGAAGGTTGTACGTCTATTGGATGCGTTTTGGCTCTCTCGGGTTTACTCGTGTCCCGCCGCTCGGGCTGCGAGCAGAAGTCCAACTATGGTCTTGCCGTCCTTGATAACGCCCGATCGAATCATCTCGAGGGCTTGGCTCATGGGTGTTGGACTGATCTCGAGAATCTCGTCCGATTCCAAAGCCGACGTTCCAGCAATGAGCCCACTGGCCACGAAAAGATGAATTCTTTCGTCAGTGAACCCGGGCGTTGTGAAGATGGTCGTCAGCAGCTTCAAGTCCGAAGCTGAATACCCCGTTTCTTCCTTCAGCTCCCGCCGCGCACATTCCTCAGGGGTCTCGCCTTCATCGAGGCGGCCTGCAGGGATTTCGTAGAGAAACCCTTCCGCGGCATACCGGTATTGGCGAATCAACAGCACCACCGGGTCTTTCCCCTCTGCTTCCAAAACAGGGACGATGGCACTGGCACCTGAGTGTCGCACCATTTCCAGGTCGCCTGTAGTTCCGTTTGGAAATTGTACGGTATCGAGATCTACTGAAATGACCTTGCCCGAATAGACGCGCCGGGATGATAACTTCCCCGAGCCAGGCAACCCAGCCGAACCGGTACTTCCCGAACCATCAGGCATCGGTTCCGTCACGCACGGTCAGCGGGCCGATCTGCAGCGCCTCCATCGGCGAAGTGAGAAGGTTTGCATCACCGACAACCACCACCTGAAGCCGGTCCGGATTCACGTATTCCCCTGCGGCCCGGAGCACATCGCCGGTAGTCACGGAAGCGATGTTCGTCCGGTACGTATCGTAGTAATTCTCGGGCAGCTTGAAAGTCACCATGTTGGCAAGAGCAGCTGCGATCGCCGCGGTCGTCTCATACCGAATTGGAAAGACGCCCTCCAGATAACTCGTAGCGAGAGTCAGCTCATCCTGTCCGATTTCCTCGCTGCGCATGCGGTCGATTTCCTTGAGGATTTCGGAGATCGCCTCGCCGGTCACTTCGCTTTGAACAGCGGTGGAAATGACGAAGGGACCGGATTGCCGGCGCCAGTCATAGTAGGACGACGCACCGTACGTATAACCGTGCGCCTCGCGAAGGTTGAGATTGATGCGCGATGAAAACAGCCCGCCAAGAACTGCATTCATGACGACGATCGGAAAGTAGTCCTCATGCACCCGCGGAACGCCAACATGTCCAACCCGGAGTTCAGATTGCGCAGCATCTGATTTTGTTACGATCTGCGACGCTCGTGAGGTGCGTGCGGCTGAATCGGCTTTGACGACCTTGGCTATGCTGCTCCGCTGCCACGAGCCGAACGCATCCCGCGCAAGCGCTTCACCTTCATCGATCGTCAGGTCGCCGACCATGATCAGTGTTGTGGCCGAGGGAGAATAATTCGACTCATAGAAGCTGGTCACATCTTCCCTCGTGATCGCCGACACCGATCTGGAGCTTCCACTCATAGGCTCCGCGTAGCGTGAACCTTCCTCGTACAGAAATCGCGAGAACGATTCATCCGCCAGACCGCGCGGCTCATCGATTATCTGAAGTCGCTCGGCCAGTCTTTCCGCCCGGAGGCGCTCGACGTCCTCATTGCGAAAGGCCGGCGTTGTGAGCACCTGGCTGAAAAGAGAGAACGCCTTATCGAGCTTGCCGCGAAGGACCGTCATGCTTGCGACGGTGCTGTCCCAATCCGCTCCAGCTTCGAGCGATGTCCCGAGCTTCTCAAACTCCAGGGTCAGCTCAGCACCGTTGAGTTCTGCCGTTCCTTCTCGCATGACCTGCGCGGTCAGCTCGGCAAGTCCTTCCTTGCCCTGAGGATCGGACACTGCTGTTGCATC
The DNA here is from genome assembly GCA_038208605.1 of Gemmatimonadales bacterium. Taxonomy (GTDB): domain Bacteria; phylum Gemmatimonadota; class Gemmatimonadetes; order Gemmatimonadales; family Gemmatimonadaceae; genus UBA4720. The sequence goes on from JBBQYO010000002.1 coordinate 14,527, forward strand.
AATTACGGCGAGAAGTGTTACGATCGGGAGCTTCCGAACGGGCGCGACGATGACGCGCATTCCGTTGTCGAGCAATCTTGCCTCGAATTTCGGAAAATGATATTCGCGCGCCGGCCCTGGTTGCGGCCTGGTCATGCGCTCGCCGCTTCCCGTGCACTTGATTCGTCGTCCGCTTCACTTCGGTCGCGGGGAACATAGATGAGAGTCGCTCGGTTTTCAGGTCCGAGTCGCTTGCGCACGAAGGCGTTCACTCGCTCTGCAGTAACCGCTGCATAAAGGTCTGCCTGTTCATTGACGAGATCGGCATCGCCAAGCAGCGTAGCGAACATCGAAAGCCTGTCCGCTCGCTCACTCGCTGTTTGCATTGCAGTAAGGATATCTGTCTGAATCAGAGCGACCGCGCGTTCGACTTCCGCTTCTGACACTCCGTCTTGTTGTAACAGATCCACTTCGCGTGTCACTTCCTGTTCGATCTGGTCTGCGGAGATTTCGGGTCTCGCGGTCACATCGATCACCAGGATATCGGCTCCCTTGGCCAGATCGAACGTGAATGCAGTCGCATCAGCAGCGGTTTGGCGATCCCTCACGAGAGAACGATAAAGTCTGCTTCCTCTTCGCATGCCTAGAATGGCTCCTGTGACACTGGCTGCGTAATACTCGTTGCTTCCAAATGTCGGCGAGCGAAACGCCATATAGACTCGCGCGAGGCTCACGTCGTCTTGCACCACGTTTCGCAGCGGACCACCAAACGTAGGCGGCAGATCCATCTTTTTCAGCGGCGGTATGCCCTGTCCTTTTGGAATCGGACCGAAGTATTTCTCGACGAGCATTCGCGCTTCGTCGATCTCGAAGTCGCCCGCAACGGACAACACCGCATTGTCGGGTGTGTAATACGTGCGAAAAAACTGCGCTACGTCCTCGAGTGACGCTTCGGAGAGATCCTCCATCGACCCAATCAGGGAATGATGGAAGGGATGCGATTCCGGATATGTCAGCTCCTGCAGCTTTTCCCAGCACGTTCCGTATGGCTGGTTGTCGACCGACCAACGGCGTTCGTTCTTCACGACGTCGCGCTGCGTATCCAGTTTTTTCTGCGTCATCGCCGGCAGCAACGCGCCCATCCGGTCTGCTTCCAGCCACAGCGCCAGAGCAAGCTGATTCGACGGGACTGTCTCGAAGTAGTTTGTTCGCTCGAGCCAGGTAGAGCCGTTCAGCGTGCCCCCGGCGCGTTGAACGAGCTCAAAGTGCTCGTTCGCTTCCACATTTTCCGATCCCTGAAACAGCATGTGCTCGAACAGATGCGCAAATCCGGTGCGTCCGATCCTTTCATTGGCAGAACCGACGTGGTACCACAGATTCACCGCGACTATCGGAGCCGTCTTGTCCTGGGACAGCATTACGAGAAGTCCATTGTCAAGCCGAAACTTTTCTACAGGTATTCGCATGCTCTTTGTTTGATGGCGTTCAGGCAGAGTAACCCAATGGAGCGATGGTCTCAATTGTCAGGAGTGCGTTGTTGACCATTCTTTCAATTGTTGCCGCGATTGTTGTCGCATTACTGATCATCATCGCCCTCATCTCCCGGTATCAGGAACGAATTGCATTTCAGCCCGAAAGGCCACCGTTTCCCGATGTTGACCAATCACTTCGGGTAGAATATTCGGCAACGGACGGACAGCGTCTTTTCGCTTTTCTCGTCAATCGCGCGGGAAGTGATCGCGGGCTGCTTTTGGCATTTCACGGCAACGCCGACCTGGCAGCTCGGCAGGTGGACTGGGCACAAGAGGTTGCACGGCGAACCGGAATGGCTGTCATGGTAGCCGAATACCGTGGTTACGGAGGCTTGTCGGGCAAGCCTGATTACGCGGGATCACAGCTCGATGCCACCGCTGCATATGAGTTTGCTCAACATCATCTTGGAATTCCCTCGGCTCACATCGCATTCTTCGGCCACTCACTTGGCACTGCGATAGCTGCAGAACTGGCAGTAAAGAAGCACCCCTTCGCTCTCTTGTTGCAGTCACCCTTCACGTCTGCAAGAGACATGGCCAAAGTGCTCGTGGGTCGCAGGCCTGCTGAATTCACCTGGAACATTGTTTCGCGGATTCACTTCGACACGGTGGAGAAGGTCCGGATACTGAATGTCCCGGTATCCGCAGTGCATGGCGCTCGGGATCGACTTATCCCCCTCGATATGGGACGTGAGGTTTTTGAAGCCGCAGCGGTCAAAGGCCAATGGCTCGTCATACCGGATGCCTCTCATAACGATGTCGCTGTGAAAGGCGGTGAATCCTACTGGAGCTGGATCACCGGCTCGCTGCTCCTCTCACGCGATCCGGTGTAGCCCTGAAACACAAAGAGGCCGCAAAACTCACGAGCCTCTTCGTCTTGGCTGGGTCAACTCTATTGGCTGATTGGCTGGCCGAAGAAGTCCCTGATTGAGATTGGCCCTGCATTCACGGCTTTGAGCCCTTGCTCGATGCTCTTCCTGTCACCAACTACGACGATCGCCAGATTGGACGGGTTGATGTACTGACGAGCTACCCGCTGTATATCCGCCTGGGTGACCGCTTCGATATTCGACACGTAGTTGTTGTAGTAGTCGAGCGGCAAGCCGTAAAGCGCTACCGGAACAAGCTGCGTTGCAATCTGCTGCGTCGTTTCGAAATCAGCCGGCATTCCCAGCTGCAGGTATCGCTTTGCTTTACGCAGCTCGATCGCCGGCACCGTGTCACGAATTGAATTGAGCTCACTCATGAACTCCACCAATCCGGAGTCGGTCTTCGCAGCAACGATCTCCGCCGACGCCGTGAACGGTCCGGCGGATTGACGCATGTCGAATCTCGACCGGGCGCCGTATGTGTAGCCGTGCTTTTCTCGAAGATTCTGATTCAGTCGACTGGTGAACGACCCACCGAGAATCGTGTTCAGAACACTGAGTGAGAAATAATCTTTCGTCGAGCGCGGTACTCCGATGCCTCCAATACGAAAGGAAGACTGAGCTGCCCCCGGTTTGTCGATCAGATAGACAGTAGTCGCCCCCGCTTTCGGCGCATCGGAGAACTGGTACGGGCTCACCGTGCCCTTCTGCCACGACCCAAACAACCTATTGATCTTTCTCTCGATCCCAGCCGGAGTGACATCACCCACAATTATCAATGTCGAGTTGTTGGGAACGAAGTTCGATGTGTAGAATGAACGAAGATCCGCTGTCGTCATCCCCGAAACCGATGCTTCGGTTCCAATCAATGCATGACCATAGGGATGAGTGGAGCCATACAGAATTGAAGCATATGCCTGATCGGCAATTGCGGTTGGACGATCCTTGAGTTGGATGAGACTTGTCAGCCGGTCTTTTTTGACGCGATTGAAATCCTGATCGGGAAACGCCGGCCTTAGAACTACGTCGTAAAGGAGTGCCAGGGCACTGTCGAGCTGCGCTGTCGGTGTATGAAGGTTGACAGTTGTCGCATCCCACGTGCTGTTCGCGCCAAGGAAAATTCCGAGGAATGCTGCCTGATCCGCGATCTGAAGACTTGTTCGTGTTGTCGTGCCTTCGGTCAACATCGATGACGTCAGGTTCGCTACGCCGGCTTTTGTGCCCGGGTCGACCGTACCTCCACGCCCGACGACAAGTATGAAGTCGGCCAGCGGAAGCTCATGCTGCTCGACAATAATGAGCTTGAGTCCATTCGGCAGTTGACGCGTGACGATAGGTGGAAGTGAAACCTTGGGCGGAGGACCGAGAGTTGGCACTTTCGTTCGATCGATTCCCTGCCCTCCGGCGATCGAGCTGGCCATCGCAATTCCGAGCAGTACGACAGCCGCGGAAGCTGATTGCCGTCTCATTGCCCACCTCCGTTTGCCGTAAGCATCAATTCACGTTTCCCCTCGGGAACGATTGTGAGGACCAGCTTGTGCTGGCTCAGGTAAGTACGAGCTACCCGCTGTACATCCGCACGAGTCACTGCATCGTATCTTGCCGCATCCTTCTGCACGTAGTCGGGAGTACCGACCAGGTAGTTGTATTCGTTGAGAAGATCTGCCTTGCCGTGAACGCTCGCGATGCGATTGAGAAAGCTGCTTCGATAAGAGTTCTTCGCTCTCGCCAGCTCACGCTCGGTCACTGGCTCGTTGATCAGCCGCGCTATTTCCTCGCTGATAACCTTGTCGATCGGGCCGAGTGCCTGCCCCGGTTTCGGCGTTACGTCGATCTCGAACTTGCTTGCCAGCCTCGCCGACTGCTGAGACGCACGCACACTCTGAACGACCTGCATGTCGTAAACGAGCCGCTTATAAAGGCGTGAGTTTTTGTCGCTTGCCAGAATTGCTGCAAGAACATCCAGCGGAGCATCGTCCTTGCTGAAGAACTTCGGACTCGGCCACTCATAGAATGCTCTGGGAAGCTGAACGCGATCCTCTGCGACGAGGAAAGTGTCCCGAGCCAGCACTACCGGTGCGACGTTGGGGCGAGGTGGCAAAGCAGGACCGCGTGGAATGCCGCCAAAATACTGCTTGATCAGCTCTTTGGTTTTTATCGGATTGAAATCGCCGGCAATCGACAGCGTTGCATTGTTGGGGGCGTAATACGTCCGAAAAAAGTTCTTTACGTCCTCAACTGATGCAGCACTGAGATCAACCATCGACCCGATTACCGGCCACGAATACGGGTGATTCTTCGGGTAAAGACCAGCGAGAATGACTTCGTCTGAAATTCCGTAAGGCTGGTTTTCCACGCCTTCCCGCCGCTCGTTTTTCACTACATCCCGCTGAAGGTCTACCTTTTCCTTGTCCATCGTTGTCAGGAGGTATCCCATCCGGTCTGAATCGAGCCACAGCGCTAGGGGAAGCGCGTTGGACGGAATGTCTTCGTAGTAGTTGGTTCTGTCCTCCGCTGTCGACGCATTGTTGTCACCACCGGCTGCTTCGAGCTCCGTGTCGAACACGCCGTTCGGTACGTGCTCCGAGCCCATGAACATCAGGTGCTCGAATAGATGGGCGAAGCCTGTGCGCCCCGGCTTCTCGTCGGCCGATCCAACGTGATACCACGTATTCACGGAGATCACCGGCGTCGAATGATCTTCATGCAGAATTACCTCGAGCCCGTTCGGGAGTGTGTACTTCTCGAACTTTATCCTCGGTACCGACTGGGCACCGGCAATCCCGGCAATAACTGAAATGCCGAATAAGTAACTAAATGCTACTAACGTCTTTCGTTTCATGGTTTCCTCTCGAACAGGAATGTCAGCGGTGCTTTCAATGATTCCCCGAACATGTATCTCCAGCGCTTTTCTCGATTCGGCGAGATCGGACTTGTTTGCGTCGGCGAGGTGTAAGGAATAAGACCAAAACGTCTTCCCAGTATAGACAGTCTCAGCATGTGGAAAGGATCGCTCACGAGAATTGCCGTTTTGATTCCTCGCGCCCCCAGCATATCCGACACTGCAATCATCGATTCACGTGTGGTTCTGCCTTTGTTCTCCATCACTATGGCAGTATCGGGAATTCCGCGTTTACGCGCATAGCTTCGTCCCACGGCCGCCTCGCTCGTGGTATCTCCATAGCCTCGGCCGCCGGTCAATACCAGCAGCTTTCCCATTCCGTGATTCCACAGATCGATGCCGTGGTCGAGCCTCGCACGCAGTACTGGCGATGGCCTTCCGTCGTATTGTGCAGCGCCGAGGACTACGATCGATCCAGCGGGCCGTGCCTGGTCGATTGCACTCCATATCAGGACTGCGACCATCCACGCAGCCCAGAATACGATCACCGAAAGAACAATACTCGCGAAAATCCGCCATATGATCCGCACCAGCGAGGCCATCCCGGAAGCTACTTAGAACGAAACCCGGCTGTGGGGCTCTGGGCACTGAACGGAATAGCCCTTTGATGCAAGCACGGTTTGATATTCATCCTGTACCGCTGCTTCACCGTGCACGAGCCATACAGGTCCCAGCTCCGGCGACGCCATCTTCACGCTGTTGATCCATGCAGTGAGCTCATTTCGATCGGCGTGGGCACTATAACCGTTGATGACTTCGACCTGCGCTCGCAGTGGAACTTCGTCGCCGAAGATTTTCAGCATCGGCTGCTTCTCTACAATGCGCCGGCCAAGCGTGTGCTCCGCCTGGAATCCCACAATGAGAATCGTGTTCCTCGGATCGCTCGCACCATTCGCGAGATGGTGTAGAATCCTCCCAGCTTCCGCCATTCCTGACGCCGCAATTACTACCATTGGTCCCTTGGCGCTGTTGATCGCTTTTGATTCTTCGACATCCCTCGTGAAATGAACCAGTGGAAAATAGAATAGCTCTTTGACCCGCTTCACCATGTCTTCTGATTGATCGTACGTCTCTGGATGCAGCTGGAAGACAGTTGTCGTGTCGATCGCCAGCGGGCTGTCGACATAGATCGGAATCGAGGGAATCGCCCCCTCGCGCACCAGGGAGTGAAGGTTGTACAGAATCTCCTGCGTTCTGCCCACCGCAAAAGCGGGAATGAGCACTCGGCCGCCTCTTGCCGCTGTCGAACGAACGACTTCAGCTAATCGCGCACGGGCTCCGTCAACTGACTCGTGGTCGCGGTTTCCGTACGTCGATTCCATGATCACCGCGTGTGCGCCGACCGGCGGCACGGGATCTCTGATGATGGCAAGACCTGACCGGCCAATGTCACCGGAAAAAACAAGCCGCTTCGTGACACCACCCTCTGTGCAGTCGAGAATCACCGAAGCTGAGCCAAGTATGTGGCCTGCATCTACGTAGGTGGCGACTATGCCGGGGACGACGTCGAAAGGCTTGTTGTACGGAATTCCGACCATCAGCTCCATCGTCCGCGTGGCGTGTCTCATTCCATAAAGCGGCTCGATGAATTCCTTTTTCCGCCTTGCAAGAAACTCTGCGTCTTTCTCCTGAATGTGTGCGGAATCTGCCAGCATCACGGCGCAAAGATCGCGCGTTGCGGAAGTTGCCCAGATAGTCCTGGTGTAGCCTTGCGCAACGAGGAACGGCAGCCGTCCTGAGTGGTCGATGTGCGCATGTGACAGAACGACCGCGTCGATTTGATCAATTGGAATGGGAAGCGCTTTGTTCTTTTCCGCCGACTCCTTGCGCCTGCCCTGAAACATTCCACAATCCAGGGCGACGGTGTGCCCGTTCACATGCAGAAGGTGACACGAGCCGGTGACTTCCCGCGCAGCTCCCACAAATGTTATTTCCAATTTGAGCTTATCCTTCGGCCATGGCGCTACGCTGGAACAGAATCGTCAGGCGATGCTCATCCTGCGACATGAGTGCAGGCTCCCACCCGCCCCTGCTTCGTTCGTTCAGAAGATCGGTCAGTGTGTCCTCGTCTTCTCGTGTATGTCGAGTGAGCTTGACTACGACAGCCTGGTATTCTTTCATATGAGAGTTTCTATCTTCATGCGGGGCGACTACTGGAGCAGCCGGCGCCAATCGGACAATAAATGATCGAACAGACACCTGAATTTCCGACGCTGACAATAATCCGGCATCCGCTCGTTCAGCACAAGCTGACGATACTGCGCAACCGCGATACTCCAACCAAGATTTTCAAGGAGCTCGTCGACGAGATTGCCATGTTGATGGCATATGAGGCAACGATCGACCTCACCGTCGAACCCATGAACGTCGATACACCTCTCGAAAACACCGAGGGACGCCACATCAGTGGCAAGAAGCTCACTCTCGTTCCCATCCTCCGCGCCGGTCTCGGCATGGTGGAAGGAATTTTAAGGCTCGTACCAGCTGCTCGCGTCGGTCACATCGGTCTTTACCGCGATCACGACACACTTCAGCCGGTCGACTACTATTTCAAGGTTCCGGGAGACGTTGCCGAGAGAGACTTTTTCGTCCTTGACCCGATGTTGGCGACGGGCGGCAGCGCCGCAGCGGCGGTTGCATCTCTCAAGAGAGCTGGCGCAACAAGAATTCGTTTCCTATGTATCGTCGCCGCACCACAGGGTGTACGCAAGCTTGCGGCTTCACACCCAGATGTCCCCATTTACTGCGCGGCGCTCGACCGTGAGCTCAACGAGCAAGGCTACATCCTGCCAGGGCTGGGAGATGCTGGAGATCGCCTTTTCGGAACTCGGTAACCTGTACCTGCATTTTTCTCCTCACAGTCGGTGATAACGCTTTAGCCGAACCACTCCTGCGGATTGGTCCGTTGCTGTTCTGCCGCTGCGATTATCCAGTGCTGGGAATCTGAATCCTCGACTTCCTCCTCGACTCTATCGAACCACAGGCGCGATTGCTTCAGATCACCTACTCGTCTCCACAGCTCTCCGACGAGATAAGTCAGTATTGGACGCTCATCGGAGAGCACGCCGTCGTACTTCGTCAGCGCACGCTCGAACATCCATGCAGCGTTTCTTCGGAAGTATCTCTCCGCCTCGACATCACCCTCGTCGACACAGCACCACGCAGCACGCAAAAGAAGATCAGCGATACTTCGCTCTTCTCCATCTTGCCATTCCGCTACTTTCGCGGCCGCTTCGTACTTCGCCGAACCCGCCGCTGCACATGAACCACAAGGCCTGAGCTCGTTGAGCACGTGCTCCTTGAGGAGAGGACTGATCTCTCCATCAGAGGTGAAATCACTCTCTCCCCCTGTATATCCACACTGGCCGCACATGTGGATGAGATACGCCAGAGGCTGAGTTCCAGCAGCTCGCTCATGGAAATCGGTGCGCTTTCCTCCGTAAGCGTTGGTTGTCACCACCGCCTGGGACTGGAAAGTGTTCTCGCACACCGGACAGCTCAGAACAATTTGACGCAGCGTTGTCATGAGTCCCTCTCGCCCGCTCTCGTGAACAGTGAAGGGAATTTTTATGCCAACTTTTTTTTTGCGACTCTGAAGATTATCACCCTTGTTCAGGTTTTCCAGTCAGCGTATTTTCTCGCATCCAAAGCGCGCCGCGCTTTTATCCCCACTCGCGACCTGGTTGTGAATGCTGATCAACCTGCTGCCCGACTTCTTCGCAGTCCTGAACAGCACCGATCGCATCGCGGCATACCTTCGCTACTTCGACAACCACCGCAGTCTCCTGGAAGCCTACTGGACGAATTACGTCGTCGAGCCGGATAGTCCACACTTCTTGGAAGTTGCAAAATCCGCCGCACTTGCAGGCCGTGGTGACTTGCGGACGATGCTGGAAAGAATAGACGTGGTGACGCTCGCCAGAAACACCGAAGACCAGTGCAAGACGCTTCTCGAGATCGACTCGAACATCGATGTCGTCCTCATGGTGGGTGTCGGCGCTGCGAATGCCGGTGAGCTCGTCGTCGACGGGAGAGGAATCGCGTTCGTCTGCCTCGAGCATTTCACCAGTATTGCCAATCCCGAAACGCGTGGGCTTGGACTCGACCCCGAGCTCATTCCACTGTGGCTCTCACATGAGATAACCCACGGTGTCCGTTATACGTCCCCGGCGAGCAACAGCGAGATGCGAGCGATCATCAGCGACATGGGTGGCTACTACTCATATTGGGAAACCGGCAAGCGGGCATCTCTTCGGGAGCTTCTCATCAACGAAGGAATTGCCGTCCATGTCTCCAGGCTCATCAGCCCGGGTCACGCTTCCTGGGAATACTACGGCTACGATCGCCGCGAATATGCTCGAATCAGGGAGATGGGCCCGGTAGTAGCACGGTCTCTCATGGGCAATTTCGAGAAATCCGGTCTTGGACTCCGTCTCAAATATTTATCCGACGGAATGAGCGAGGAAGCTCGTCGGGTTGGTGATTTCATCGTTCCCGAGCGATGCGGTTACTATGTTGGCGCGAGAATGGTCGAACAGGCGCTTGCCTCCAAGGGAGCAGCCTGGACAGTGAGAGCGAGTGCCTCAGAGATTGCCGAGGTGGCGGGCGACGCTGCGGCCAGCGCGTGATCCCGCATAGTTGAGCTTCAGCTCACTCGGTCAGGACTGCTTTCCTATTTTCCCACGCAGAACGAGCTGAACACCCGGTCGAGCACATCATCAGTGCTCACCGCGCCAATGAGACCCTCGAGTGCGATTGTAGCCGTCTGTAAATGAACGGCAGCGACCGGAGCAGGTAGGTGCTCTTCATTCCAGAGCTGGCTGAATGACAACAGCTCCTCTCGTGCCTGAGCAATCGCCTTCATGTGACGTGCCTTCATCAAAATGGGTGCTTCCGCAACGGCGAATCCGACCGTTTCGGTAAGGCTTTCATCTATCCGCGACATGAGTGTCGTCAGGCCTTGGCCTGTCGCTGCGCTCACCTCGATATCGCGATAGTTCGAAATTTCCTCGCCGAGATCGCTCTTTGTTCTGACACGAATGATTGGCGCTTCAGACTTTCCGGACAGAGCATCGAATGTCCGCTGAATCGAATCATCCGCAGGTCCGCACGCGAGAACCACGTGGGCCCTTTTTAGATACCGCTCGCTGACCTCGATTCCCATCCTTTCAATGACATCGGTTGTCTTACGAAATCCGGCTGTATCCACAAGACGAAGGGGCCATGTTGCGCTTTCCACAAATCCTTCGATCGCATCACGTGTTGTTCCAGGAATTTCCGTGACTATCGCTCGTGATTGACCCAGCAGAGCGTTGAAGAGCGATGACTTGCCGACATTGGGCTCTCCGGCAATCACGACAACGGCACCCTCTTTGATCAGCTCACCAGCTGGAACCGTAGCCAGGAGAGCATCAAATGAGCAGATCAGCTCGGCGGCTTCTCCTGCGACACGCCGTCGAGGAATTGGCCCATCATCCTCTTCCGGAAAGTCAATGTCATATGCGATCAAAGATTGCAGTGTAAGCAGCTTTCCTCGCAGATCATCAACTCGTTTACTCAAGCCTCCGTCGAGCTGGCCGAGTGCGGCTCGATGCATTGCCCCCGAACGTGCATCGATCAGATCTCCGACCGCCTCGGCCTGAGTGATATCCAGCTTACCGTTGAGTACTGCCCTTCGCGTGAACTCGCCTGGATGGGCCTCGCGCGCACCTGTGGATACGAGCGCCTGAATCAGCCTCACCGGCCCATAATGACCACCGTGAGTGGCAATCTCGACGATGTCTTCGCCGGTAAAGGAATCGGGATGCACAAACGAAGTAACCAGGCCATGGTCCACGGTCTGTGCGTGTTCATCGGTGATTCTGCACAACGTCACTCGTCGAGCGTCAAGAGGCCATGGCTCAATCAGGCTCGAGGCAATTTCGAACGCGCGCGGTCCGCTCATGCGGACGACAGCTATCGCAGACCGTCCTGGTGGTGTCGAGAGAGCAACGATTGTGTCCTGACTGCCAGCGAGACTCCATGTCACCGCCGGAGACATTGTCATTGCTTGCTGTCCGGAAGATCGAATGACATTCCCGGCTCGAGAATTCGCACGTCTGCATTTCGCGAGTGACCGAGAAGCTGCGCACGCAGCCGGTCGATAGCGTCGTGCGCCTTTGACGTCACGTGATCGAAAGTGCCCCAATGATACGGAATCAGATATCTGGCCTTCAACCGATCGAACAATGTGAGCGCATCGGTGCTGGTGAGGTGCCCTTTCCTGAACCCGGGCTTCCACCATGGCGCGTGGCCGATCGGAAGAAGAGCGATATCCAGCTGGCGTCCTGCCGACATGAGGTGATTTTCGACCATATCGTCACTGTCGGGGGTTAGAGCCGTGTCACCGGCAAAGAAGCAGGATTCTGTTTTAGTATCAAAAAGATACATATTAGCAGCACCCCTCCAGCGGTCAACCCCATAGCGATGACCCTTGTGTGTTGCAGCCGCGGCTCTCACCGAAACGCCATCGACATCACGAGCTTCACCCGGAATTAACGACTCAACATTGCCATATCCCTTTCCCGCCAGCCAGCGTGCGATCGGACGTGGCGCATAGATGGGAATTCCTTTTCTCAGCCTATCCAGCGAATCGAACGACATATGATCCGCATGCGCGTGAGTGATGAACACGCCGTCGATGTGGGGAAGATCCTTGAGAGCTATTCCGGGAGCACTGACCCGAGGCAGCAGCTTGCCGAGCTTGGGGTCAAAATTGGGGTCGGTGAGAAATGTCCGACCTCCAATTTTAATTAGTAGCGTTGCGTGACCAATATAGGTTATCCGAATCGCCGCTCTCCTTTCAGCCCAGTTTGCGTGTCTTCGCCCGCTCACGCGCGATCATCCACTGCTGTGGAAGGGAGGCCATGTTCTGCGCCGTGTAGTAGAGATTCAACCCCGATGCCATGTTCGCCAGAATAAACGTCATCATCACCGGAAACATGTAGCTCATCATCTTGGCCTGAGGGTTTGGAGGAGCATTTCTCAATCCGATCCACGATAGCGCATACATGGAGATTCCCATCAACACGGGAAGAATAAAGAGCGGATCTCTGACCGAGATGTCGAGCAGCCACAGAAACGGTACGCCTCTGAACTCGATTGTGTTCTGGAAGACGAAGAAGAGTGCGAATAGAACCGGCATCGGTATCAGCATCGGGAGACAGCCGGACAGAGCCGTAAATGGGCTTGCTCCGGCTTCCTGATACACTTTCATCATTTCCTCACGCTGCCTCTCGGGTTTGTCCTTGTAGCGTTTCTGGACATCTGCCAATCGAGGCTGAATCTCCTGCATCTTGAGACTCGAGCGCATTGCACTCTGATTGAGTGGCCACAAAAGCACACGGATACAAATGCCGAAAATAATCAGAACCCACCCATAGCTCAGCTTCAGGTGATCGTGAATCCAGAGCAGAAGCTTGATACAAAGCGCTGCGATAGGATTCACTACCGGCTGGAGGAAACTCCAGCCGTAGGGGTTCACATGGTCGAAGTCTCGCCCGACTGTGAGCAGCTCGTTGGACTGCTGAGGCCCGGCATACAAGTCGAATGCAAATGCTCCGTCCTTGATGGCTTTCACGACAGTGCCAGACGCGTTGGTCGCAGTCTTCGACGTCCTTGCACCTCCAGTGAGCGTCATTTCTTCAAAGGCGCTTCCCACTGGATTTATAAGCCCGAGAACGAAGTACTTGTTCTTGACAGCAGTCCACGTGAGGGGTCCTGGCTCGAATCTTTTTTCACCCGGATCGAGTTTGCCGAACGGAACCCCGCGTGCGTTGTCACGCTGCGGCTTGAATGAAAACGCAAGAGCTCTCAGGTCCACCATGGTATCCGTTTCTGTTGCCGGAAGTGTGGACGGAAGACTTATCAGCAAATAGGCAGGTGAAAGTGCACCAGTTACTTCTCCAGCAACATGAGTGATGTAGTGCGTTGGCTCGACCATATACGAAATGGCCACGTCCATTCCCGAAACCGCTGTTCGGTACGTAAGGACATCAGCTCCGGCTGGCGATTTCGATTGCGACTCTGTAAAGGCAAGCCTGTCGAGACGGATTGTGTCCTTCTGCGCCACAATCGCAAAACTTAGGAGCGGACGGCCTGTCGCATGTAAATCGACCTCTCCATGCTTTGCTGCAAGGTCCTTGTATCCACGCATTCCAATGCTGCCCGGGCTTGCTCCGATATTGGTAAATCGGAACGCGGATCCAGACGTGTTTATGACTGTCACCTGTTCCGACACAGGTGCTGCGCCACTGGACGGCAGGGGCGTCGACGGACTCACTTCAGGCGTCGAAGCTGAACTGGAAACTCCGGCGGTTCCCGGCATGACCGGGTTACTCGCAGAGGGAGTACCAGCAGGAGAGCTGACCGGAGCCTGTTGTGAAACTGCACCGGCAGTAGCAGTGGCCTTTCGCGGTGTCGGAAATAAGATGGGTGTGACAGCAACTATTATTGCGGTCAGAAGCAATGCTATTGAAAGTCTTTTATCCATTTACGGGACCGGGTCGAATCCACCCGGCCGGAAGGGATGACAGCGCGCAATCCGGCGGATTGCCAGCCAGCTACCTGAAATTGCGCCATGCTTTTCGATCGCCTCAATGGCGTACGAAGAACAGGTAGGATAATAACGACACGAAGCTGGAAAGAGGGGAGACATCCATTGCTGATATTCCCTGATAAGGAGCACTAGCCCAGAGCTCAAGCTGACGAGTTCTCAGCGGTTAATTGCCGCCCGATTTCATCGACTTCCTTCATCAAAACAGCGAAGCTTGCATCGTACGCAGCTGGAAGCGATCGAATAACAACATCGATACCCGAGTGTTGAGGCATCAATCTCCTTCTTGCCAACTCACGAAGACGTCTTCGAAGGCGATTCCTTTCAACGATAGTATGCCGATGCTTTGCCACGATTACGGCCAACCTCACATGCGAAAGCAGGGAGGTGACCGTCCGAACCTCGAGATGTTCGGTACGTAGTCTTCTCCCTGCTTTGACGAAGGCAAGATCCGATTCCCGTATTAGCCTACGACTACGGGAATAGCTTTGTTTCTTAGGCGCCTGCGTATTTGCTAGGCAGCCTTACTGTCAGCTGCTTTCTTCCTTTCTTGCGGCGACGGCTCAATACTTCACGACCCCATCGCGTTGACATTCTCTCCCGAAACCCGTGCGACCGAATACGACGCTTGTTGCGGGGACGGTAAGTTGGCTTGCCCATTGGTACTCCAAATAGCCGTTATTGACTGATGCTAAAACAGCCCTAAATCTAACCCCCGCTAGAAGATAGGGCAACCCATCGAATGCATCATCAAAGGTGTGCCGGATTGACTTTTCCACAATGATGGGGTACGGTTGCGTCCCCCTATGTCACTCACCGCCGCCGAAGTGTGGAGACGTCTCCTGGATCTCGCTCGCCAGGACATTCCTGAACAAACTTTCCGTACCTGGCTCGAGCCCACTGAACCGTTAGCAATTGACGGAAATACACTCTCAATTGGTGTTCCGGATCAATTTGCAGCTGACTGGAACGAGTCGAAGCATGCTGAACTCTTGGCAGGCTATGCTCCAGTTGCGTTAGGCCATCCGATGAAAGTAATTTTTCGAGTCCATGAGGAGAGAAAGAAGCGGTCGCAAATGGACTTCTTTGTTGCGCCACCACCTGCCTCTAATACATCACTCAAGAGCCAGAATACCGCCAGTAGGGTGCAATTAAGCGACCGCTACACCTTTGATCATTTCGTCATCGGAAAGTCCAACGAGCTCGCCGCGGCAGCCGCACATGCAGTTGGCCAGGCACCCGGGAAAGTCTACAATCCACTATTCATTTACGGCGCTACTGGACTAGGCAAAACCCACCTGATGCAGGCAATCGCTCATGAGATCCTTGACCGTAATCCACAAACGCGTATCACATTTGTTGGGACAGAGCAGTTCACCAACGAATTAGTAGGATCAATTCAAAATCGGGCAACCGCCACATTCCGTCGCCAGTACAGAGAAACAGATCTTCTACTCGTCGACGATATCCACTTTCTCAAAGGCAAGGAAGCTACGCAAGAAGAGTTTTTTCACACGTTTAACGCTCTATATGAAGCTGGTCGCCAGATAGTTCTTACAAGCGATCGGCCACCATCAGATATAGCAGGCTTGGAGGGGAGGTTGGTAAGCCGGTTTCAGTGGGGAATGGTCGCTGATATTGAGCTTCCTGATTTTGAACATCGAGTAGCGATTTTAAAGCAAAAATCGTATCTGGATCACCTCGAGCACACGATCCCCGATGATGTGATCCGCTTTATTGCCGAAAATGTCCGTTCGAGTGTACGTGAGCTGGAAGGGTCTATCATCAAGCTGCTCGCCTATGCTTCGTTGAAACACCAGGATATTTCACTCGAAGTCGCCCGTGAAGCTCTTCGAGATAAGCTCCGAATTGGGGACAGTTTCTCCAATAACGGAGAATCTACCCTTTCGATAGCAACCATTCAGCAGGTTGTGGCCAGGGAATGGAACGTTACGACTGAAGGTCTCAAATCCAAAACCCGAACCAAAACTCTTACTCTCCCTCGACAGATAGCGATGTTTCTTGTCAGAGAGCTTTTGGGAACTCAGTTGATTGAAATCGGAAATGCCTTCGGTGGTCGAGATCACTCAACTGTAATTCACAGCATTGAAAAGATTACAGACCTGCTACAAAGGGATTTAGTGTTCAAAAGTAGAGTGGATAAGGTTAGAACAGTGTTGGAATCGTTTCGATCGTAGCAGGTTCTGATTTCCGTCTGAGGATAAGCCCGAGATACTGCACACTATACACATCTAAAACACATCGCTACCAATAGCGAAAGTGCCTGAAAGACAATAAGTTCCGCCGCATCTCCACACTATCCACAGTACCTACTACGACTACGAGTTTTTAATGCTTGAAGGACTGGTTGTAGTAAAGACCAATAAACTGTCCACATAGGAACCAGGATGCGTCTTACAATCTCCCGTGAGAAGCTTCAGGAAGGTCTGAATGCAGTTACTGCCAGCATCCCGGGGAAAACGACTCTTCCAGTTCTAGCGAATATTCTAGTCGAGACGACCGATAGAGGCATAAAGCTCTCAGGTACAGATCTCGACATTGCGGTTAGCACGGAGGTCTCAGCTGACGTGGAAGCTGCAGGTGCAGTTACGATCCCTGCAAGAAAGCTGTCTGAGATTGCGCGTGAGCTGCCACCGGCCCCTGTTCGAATTGCAGCTGTTGGGGAACAGAGAATAACACTGGAATGTGGAAGGTCCCGCTTTAAGCTGCTTGGATTGCCTCGTGATGAGTTCCCGACGTTTCCGGCTGTGAGGTTCGATGAGAGCTGGCGAATTCGGTCGGGCGATCTTCAACAGTTGATTTCGCATACTGCGTTCGCTGTATCTACTGAGGAAAGCCGCCCGATTCTGAACGGTGTCTTATGGGAATTGAGACCTGGTCGAATGGGTATGGTGGCAACAAACGGCCATCGTCTGGCAAAGATGGAAGTTCCTATTACTTCAGATTCAGGCCCTTCAAATGATCTGATCATTCCGCCAAAGGCACTTGAACAGGTAAGGAGATTGTTTCCCGCGGAAGAAGAGCTTGAGATCGGCAGGGGTGAGAATCACATTGGTTTCAGATCACCGTTTACTGCGGTATATACCAGGCTGATCGAAGGTCCCTATCCGAACTATGAACAGGTAATTCCGAAGGACAACGATAGAGTTGCCATTGCAGACAAGGCGGCTCTTGTTAGTGCCCTCAAACGAATGTCTGTGGTAGCATCGGATCAGACACACCGCATTAGGCTTTCTTTCAATGCAGGCATGCTGAAGTTCAGTGTACAGACGCCAGATCTGGGTGAAGCTCAGGATGAGTTGCCGATTCGGTTCTCTGGCGATCAGCTCGATATCGGGTTCAATGCCAGCTATCTGCTCGAGATTTTGCGGTATATCCCTACCGATGATGTGCGGATCACTCTGAAGGCACCTGAACGAGCTGCAACTCTGGAACCCGAGGGGTGGACGGATCCAGCATCCTATCTGTGTCTGGTGATGCCGCTACGGCTGGTTGACTAATTGACTCGCCTTATGATTTCAGTGGAGGTTTGCAGAAATTGACGAGCACGACCCGATACTTGTATTGAGAGTTTTCCGCTTCTGTTTGCGATGAGTTCGAGCAGTACACCAGTTACTCGATCTATCGTAAGATGAGCGGTTCCTTGAGTCTCTCCACTCATCGAAATGCGATGTTGATCCTGTGAGCCCTCTCCTGTTGAGAAGGCTCTTTCTTTTTGTTCTATGGAAAGAGCTGAGTTGCCGTTTATCTCTGTCTCTCCAATCAGTGTGTAGCTCTTGATGTCGAGGATTTTCACCGTCAAAGAGCCGCTGCATACCGTGAACGAAGTACTATCCTGCCACGTCGTACCGACTGCAACCTGAAGAGGAGCGAGGAAAACACTTCGTGGGATGACTGATAACGCTGTTTGGAGCGTAGTACATGGAGATGAGTCGGATGGCTCATTCAAGTGAATCTCATGATTTGCTGAGAATCCTGTAAATGCCATCGGGAAAACAGGAGAAGAGGTTTCAGATCCAATTGTTGATCCGGCCTGAGTTGAAAACTGTTCGATGGATCCGTGGATCAGCGTTGAGTCAACAGATCGAGTGAGACCAAACGTGTATTGAGCTTTCAAAACAGTACTGTCACGTTTGGCTTGCGGTATTGAAATTTCCTGAATCTGTGTGCTGATGGAAGCGGAGTAGTGTTGAAGATCATCAGTTGGCACGATTTGCCAAACCTTTGACGTTTTGTCCACTTGTTGTCCTGGGCTTCGCGTGGGCGTTGTGGCTGGTGGGAGCTCAGGAGGTGAGGCAGTAGAAGTTGTTGCGACAATTGTTGCACAAGCACTAAGAGCAAGTACGACTAGAATGCCGTAAAGCCTGAAGTATTGTTGCTCGATGATTGAAAGCAGCATTGTCTAAATCTTGATGAAGGTGTTTTTCAGGGCATAAAAATGAAACAGTCCCCTACGGAAACTCCGCAGGGGACTATTTCATATCAAGTGACCAGTCTGTAAGCCGGGTTCTGTACGGTTATTCGCCGTGATGGTCATTTCTCTCGGAATACAATCGCTCGTATTCTCTAGCAGCCTACCCGCGGTGTCTTGATCGAGGTGGGTGCTCTCACCGCATACTTGGCCTTGCTCCAGCTGGGGTTTGCCGTGCCACCCATGTTGCCATGAGCGCGGTGGGCTCTTACTCCACCTTTTCACCCTTACCCCTAAAAACAGGGCGGTTTGTTTTCTGTGGCACTTTCCGTCACGACAGATATCTGTCGTTCCCAGGAGTTATCTGGCAGCTTCTCCCACGGAGCCCGGACTTTCCTCGAATTAGTACTAAGAAGCTACTAATGCGCGACCATCCGACTGATCTCCAGTTCTGACACCCAAATATACAAACCTTGGCTGACGGAATCGTCATTTTGAGTTGACAATTCCTGCTCAGTTGCTGACGTCCGAATGACGACTGGTTTTTATACTGTTGGCACCGAGTAATGTCGAATTTCTAGCGCGGAGCGACTTATGCCAGCTGATTCACGAAGGTCGTTGAAGCTCATGCCGGTTTCAACAATTCTCACTCCAGGTGAGCGTCTCAGGGTAGATGCTGCAGCCGAAGGGCTTTACTCCGCTCTCCACCGCGAATCACTGGAAGAAGTTCTTTCCGATTTGCGAGAGAGAAAGGCAGGCGCTGTTCTCATTTCCATCGCTAGTTATGGACTCCAGAACAGCGCGAGAATGGCAGCAATGGTCAGGGAATTTCCGCGAATACCTGCAATGGCCCTTCTGACTGAAACGCAGTACTCCACTCCACAACATCTACTTGCTCTCGGGCAACTCGGTGTTCGTATCCTGATCGATGCTCGACAACCATCAGGGTGGCAAACCCTTCGGGATATCCTGGCAGCAGAGAAAGCGAATGACCTTCAACGTACCGCACTTGGTCAGCTGAGCGGCGATCTGGCAGGGGCACAAGTAGACTGCTGGCGGTTCTTCGAGCTCTTATTCAGTCATACACCGCAGATTCGCACGATTCGGCAACTCTCGCGACAGATGAACATTCTCCCCAGCACACTGATGAGCAGGTTTTTTCGGGCAAAGCTGCCACCACCAAAACGCTATCTTGCATTGGCGCGTCTCATTCGTGCTGCGAAACTCTTTGAAAATCCGGGACTTTCCATTGCAACTGTGGCGAACTATCTGGACTACTCTTCACCTCAGAGCTTTGGCAGACATGTCCGAACCATCATGAGGGTGTCACCGGTAGTGTTCCGGCAGAGCTATGATGGTGCGGGCATGCTGCAATACTTCAGATCCGAGCTGGTAAGTCCGTATGTTGCGATTCTTCGTGAGTTTCGGCCGGCAGCGACAGCACCGGGCTGGATTACGCGCGAGCGCAACTATCAGTTACGGAATTCGGCCTGTAAGAGAGCTGATTGAGGTAAGAGCAATCGTTTCATATCCGGATTTTCTTATTTCTTCACCACCGCCCTCTTCACGATCCACGACAGCCAGTACGCCCAGAATGCGAGCACCAGTTTTTCTGACGGCATTGATTGCCTGAAGAGCCGACTTCCCTGTTGTAATGACATCCTCGACGATTACCACGGTATCATCGCTCGAGAAGGGGCCCTCGATCAGATTTCCAGTTCCGTGTGTTTTTGCCTCTTTGCGAACCGTGAACGCCCGAAGGGTTTTGGCCTGGTTTGACGAGGCATAGCTGATTGCGAAAGCAACCGGATCAGCGCCAAGCGTAAGTCCGCCGATCGAATCTGGGCTCCATTGGCGCTGTTTCATCAAATCGAGAGCAAGTGGACCAATCAAGCTCATTCCCTCTGGACTCATCGTGGTGCGTCTTGCGTCCACGTAAACCGTTGATTCCCTGCCCGATGCAAGAATAAAATGTCCAGTTCGTACCGAGCGCTCAATGAGTAGCTGCTTTAGCTTTTCAAGAGTGCCCAGGGTCTCGAGATCATTCGTAGTCATCGATTGTTCTTGGTATTGCAGATTCTCGTAATAGAAGGGTCAGCAAATGCTTGTGGAGCAAGTGCTTATGGCTGGTAGCCATTAGGTAGTACGGAACTAAATGCAGCTCATTTATGTCATCATTGGCGCGGTCGTACTCGGCCTCGCTCTCGTTCTTCAACATGAACGGCGCCAGGCTGCTCGGCTAGTCGAGCGATCAAGAGAGCTGGAGCGACTTTCATCCGAGCTGCTTCGTGCTAACCGGATGAAGAATGATTTCCTCGCCAATGTATCGCATGAGCTGCGTACTCCGCTCAATGCGATTGTCGGATTTGTCGATCTACTGCGTGAGGGGGTCTATGGTGAATTGGCTCCTCGCCAGGTTAAGCCGGTCGAGCGCATTGAAGCTTCAGCAAACCATCTCCGACATCTTGTCGATCAAATTCTCGATCTGGCAAAAATGGCTGCCGGGCGACTTGATGTTCATACGGAAACACTGGATGTTCGGCCATTTATCCTCGATGTAGCGAGTGAAGTCGAATCACTCGTTAACGAAAAGAGTTTGAACCTTTCGCTGGTTATGGGAGGAGCACTCCCGCGAATTCGAACTGATCCCACTCATCTTCGCCAGATCCTCGTCAACCTTCTTGGAAATGCGATCAAGTACACAGATGCTGGATCTATTGTTGTGAAAACAAGACTTCTGTCGAACTCCGATTCACTGACTCAAGGGCTTCCTGTAGACGTAGCAGAGACACGAAGTGACTCGAGCTCCTGGGTCTCAATTCAGGTTGTCGATTCAGGAATTGGAATTCCGAAAATGGATCAGGAACGTGTATTCGAAGAGTTCGAGCAGGTCGACTCTGGCCCTCGAGCCGACTCACCTAACCGAGGTACAGGTCTCGGGCTCGCAATTTCACGGCGCTTGAGCCGTCTGCTGGGTGGAGAGTTGATACTTTTGAGTGAACCAGGGAGAGGTTCTACCTTTACGCTCTGGCTGCCGGTCGATGACCAGGAATCAGGAATTCCGGCGGAACATGCCTCTCATGCGAGATAAAACGCCGGCGTCATCAGTCTGAGGTTGCGAGGGAGCAGTAACGGACGATGTACCGCTCATCACGGCGTGCTGGAACGCTTTGGTGAACGCCATTACATCCGGATAGCGATTCGAAGGCTCTTTTGAAAGCGCCTTCATCACAACTTGCTCCACAGCAGGGCTGAACCGAAGTCGCTCGCGTGCGGAATTGAGCGGCACGGGAGGAAGCGTAAGAAGCTGTGTGAACATTTCTCGTGGTGCCTTGGCAGTGTAAGGAAGACACCTTGTGAGAAGGTAGTAGGCAATTGTCGCGAGACTGTACTGATCTGCCGCCGGAGTTACGATTTCGCCTGAAAGAGCTTCAGGAGCGATGTACATCAAGGAGCCGACAAAGAAGCCCGCTCTGGTGAGACGCTCATCTGCAGGTGCCTGAACATCGGTCGCAATTCCGAAATCGAGCAGCTTTACCTGACGGGTTTCTGGATCGTACATCACGTTCTCGGGCTTCAAATCGCGATGGATGATTTGCGCTGCATGTGCTGCGTGCACAGCAGCGCCAATCTGCGAGATGATGACTGCTGTCTCTTCAGGCGGAAGGGGAGCATGCTGCTTCGCGTACTTTTCGAGGAGCTCACCACCAGCCCATTCGATTGCGAGGAAGTGCAGTCCGGTATCGGACTGGCCAATCTCGATGGTGCGCACGACGTTCGGATGCTGCACCCTCGTTCCGTACTGAGCTTCGCGTACGAATCTGGCGACAGCAGTCTTGTCGTGACGAAGCTTCTCTCGAAGCACCTTGAGGGCGACCGTACCGTTGCTCGGATGAATCGCCCTATACACGGCCGATGTTCCGCCTTCGCCGACCTCACTCTGCAACGTGTACCCGGCTATCTTTGAGCCGACCAAGCTCTGATGAGACACGCGGGCGAAAGTAACAGAAACTGTTTTACGTGGATAGGGTATTTACGATAATGCGAGTCATTTCAGTCAATCGTGCCGTTCTCCCTGGTCTTACGATGGCAATTGCTGCAGGATGCAGCAGCCCGCGTGGTACCGTTGGAAGTGCAGGCGAAGCACCCTTTCCCGCTGGCAGTGTTCGCGCTGAGCAAGGCCAGGATCCCAGCGTCATCTACAACCGGATGGGGCTCATTGCCACCAGCGCACCTCTGTCCTACGTTGGCAAGATCGCCTACTTCGCGGCCTCGACTCCCGATACCACTCTCATCCTCGCGAGCGTTTCGATTCCGAACCGAATGCTCAGCTTTGTGCGTGATGGCGATACGTATCGTGCCCCTTACGAGGTGCGGCTCAAGCTGACACAGGGCGTGACTGAGATAAAAACGGTCGATGCGCTGGAAATCGTTCGAGTTTCTACGTTCAAGGAGGTCAACCGAACTGATGAGAGCGTCATCTTTCAGAATTACTTCCGCGTTTCACCCGGCAGCTATACCATTTCGTTTCTGGTACGTGATGCAGCCAGCAACAGAAGCGCGACTCAGGATGGCAACATCACGGTGCCAAGGATCAAACCAGGCCAGATGTCTACGCCGGTGATTGTTTATGAGGCTACGCAACGATCGATTCTGGACTCACTGCCGAAGATTCTTGCCAGCCCGCGGTCGAGCGCAGTCTTCGGACAGGACAGCACTGTGTCGGTTTACCTCGAAGCCTACGGCCAGCAATCGCGTCTTCCGGTCTCATTCATTGTCCAGAATGACAAAGGAGCTACAATCTGGCGCGACACAACGGTTCTCGAGAGACGGGGTGCTCTACTCAGCAAGGCCGTCAAGATCCCAATTTCGCGTGTTGGAATTGGTGTCGCCAACGTGACGTTCATGCGAGGAGATGCATCCGACACCGTCAGAATGCCGGTGTTCGTCAGCTTCGGGAACGACATCCCGCTTCTTTCCTACGAAGAGCTGATGACCCAGTTGCGCTACTACGTTGCGCCGGAGCGCTTGAAGAATCTGAGAGATGTTCCTGTCGATCAGCGCGGAGCGGCATGGGCTGAGTTTTTACACGCAAGCGACCCCGCGCCGGCCACCCCGGAACATGAGGGTCTTCAAACATATTTTGCGCGTTTACAGCAAGCAGGCCTTCGATTCCGTGATGATGGCAGTGGCCGTACCGGATTTCTCTCCGATCGTGCAAAGGTTTATGTAGTGCTCGGTGAACCCGATCAGCTGTTCGAGCAGAGCACAAACGGTCCCCTGTCGAGAACATCGATAACGCAACGCGGCAGGCTTCAGTATTGGGATTATGGACAGTACCGACTGCGTCTCGTGTTCTACGATGATACAGGCACCGGCAGGTGGCGTCTGACGCCTGTGAGCGAGACTGATTTTTCGAACATAAACGCTCGGCTACTCGTTCACTGAGAGAGCGCCCTCGTCTACACGAGAGTTCCGGCGTGAGTTCGAATTAATTCTGCGTGGGTCTTGCCTCTGTGTCCGAAACATGGCGCAGGGGCGTTTTATATTGAGTGATGCAGCCCCCGGAATCAGGTCGTTTCTTCCTCATCGACGGCTACGCCCTGATTTATCGGGCGTTCTATGCCCTCATCTCCCGCCCGCTCACAACGAGCAAGGGAGAGAACACTTCTGCCGTCTGGGGGGTTTCCAGCTTCCTTCAGCGACTACTCCAGACACACAAACCGGATTACCTGGCCTGGGTTCACGACTCCGGACTCTCATTTCGTCACGAGACGTACCCGGCCTACAAGGCAACGCGTGAAAAGCTCACCGAAGAGCTTCAAGCAGACTTCGATCGCGGAATGGACAGAATCTGTCAGCTTCTCGATGCCCACCGTATTCCCATTGTTTCTCTCAAGGGCTACGAGGCAGACGATGTGATCGGATCGCTTGCGGTCAAAGGGCTGGAACAGAATCTGAGTGTCGTGATAGTGTCAGGAGACAAGGATTTTCAGCAGCTCGTGAAGCCAGGAGTATGGCTGCTCAACCCGGGACGGGGTGGCCCTGCCGGCGTCGAGGAGCATTGGGTTGGCGTCGATAACGCGAGCGAGCGTCTGGGTGTAGAACCACGGTTTGTGGTGGACTACCTCGCACTTGTCGGTGACTCGTCAGACAATGTTCCTGGAGTGAAAGGAATCGGAGACAAGACCGCCTGCGAGCTCGTGGGTCAGTATGGACACCTGGAGTCGATCCTCGAGCACGCTGCCGAGATACCGAAGAAGAGGCCGCGAGAGGCGTTGCTGCAGTACGCAGAGAATGCGCGACTCTCCAAGGAATTAGTAACAATTCGCGACAATTTACCGGTCACTTTCGACGGTGAAGTGATGCGCATCCACGAGCCCGACTACGCGCGCCTCAGAGAGCTCTATGTCGAGCTCGAGTTTCATTCGCTTGCAAAAAATCTTCCGGTTTCGACAGGATCTTCGGCGGTTTCTCCGGAAGGCTCGACAACACAACGGGAAGCAATAGTCGAGACCGTGACGTACGAGACCGTCGATACAATGGAGGCACTGAGCAGGCTTGTCGACCGGATTCGGACTGTCGGCACCATCGCACTCGACACGGAGACAGTGCTTGCGCCCGGAAGCGTGCAGCGAGTGGATCCAATCAGATCGACTCTCGTTTCCATTGCGATCGCAGTTGCACCAGGAGAGGCCTACTATCTCCCGCTGAAGCATCGCAACCAACAGGAGCTTCAGGGCGAGCTGATGATGGTCGATGCCGCGGGAGATCGCTCACCGACCGACGCATCGGATGACCGCGGACTCGTATCTGGCGGTGATGAGCCTGCTGGAGCTGGGGCGAAGATCCCTGAGCCCGCCAGAAATCTTCCGTCACTTGACTCGGACGCAATGAAACCGCTTCGGGAGATCCTGGAAGATCCGGCCATTCGAAAAAGTGCCCAGAATTCCAAACATGACGTGCTCGTGCTTCGGCGGGCGGGTGTAGATCTCAAGGGGCTCGATTTCGATACGATGCTTGCCAGCTATGTACTCGATCCAGGCCGGCGCTCACACGGACTCGATGTACTGGCGATGGAATTTCTCGACCACACGATGACGCCCTATGCCGATATCTGTGGGAAGGGCAAGACACTCGTTTCATTCGATGAGAGTGAGCTCGATGCAGCTCGCGACTACTCGTGTGAAGAAGCAGACATGACTCTGCGTCTGCGGGCGATCTTCGAGCCTCAGCTCGAAAGTGCACTGGTCAGGTCGTTGCTCGATGATATCGAGATTCCTCTTGTGCACGTGCTTGCAAATGTTGAATGGACCGGAATGACGATCAATATTCCGTGGTTCCATTCGCTGAAGGATCGTTTTCGGCGAGAGCGAGAGGCTGTCGAGAAACAGATCTACGAGTCGGCTGGAGTTGAGTTCAACATCAATTCCAATCCACAGCTCCGTGATATTCTGTTCAATCGTCTGGGCTTGCCGGTGTTGAAGAAAACAAGCACTGGTCCTTCCACCGATGCCAGTGTTCTTCAGGAGCTGGCGGACGCCGGACACCTGTTGCCTGGTCTTCTCATGGAGTATCGGGAGCTTGCAAAGCTCGAGAATACTTATCTGGATGCTTTACCGCAGATGGTCAATCCGGAGACTGGACGACTGCACACGTCATTCAATCAGACTGTAGCTGCAACCGGACGGCTTTCGTCCAGCGATCCCAATCTCCAGAACATTCCGATCCGGCGTGAGCTTGGACGTGACATCCGGCGCGGATTCATACCGCGTGCAGGGTGGGTTTTGCTGGGAGCGGATTATTCGCAAATAGAGTTGCGACTCCTGGCTCACCTGTCCGGAGATCCAGCGTTTGTCGAAGCATTTAATGCAGGTGGCGACATTCACCGGCAGACTGCTGCTATCATTTTCGATGTTCCTCTCGATGAGGTCACATCAGAAATGCGTGGACGTGCGAAGACAATCAACTTTGCCACGATCTATGGGCAGGGCCCTCACGCACTTTCGCGGCAACTGAAGATCGAACACGCGACGGCAAAGGAGTTCATCAGGCTTTACTTCGAGCGTTTTCATGGAATCAGGGCATATCTGGACTCGATGGTTGAGTTCGCACGTGCTCATGGGTACGTCCAGACCATCTTCAATCGTCGTCGTTACATCCCGGAGCTGCGGGAAAGAAATTTCAATACGCGCGCGTTCGGTGAGCGCACTGCGGCCAACTCTCCCATTCAAGGATCTGCGGCTGATCTGATCAAGATCGCGATGATCGGGATCGACGCTGCCTTGAAAGCAGGTGGTTTCAATGCAAAGATGCTGCTGCAGGTTCACGATGAGCTCGTCTTCGAAGTACCACCTGAAGAGCTGGACGCAGTCAAGACACTCGTTCGGCACGAGATGGAAAACGCCACTCAGCTTTCGGTCCCACTCGTCGTCGACCTGGGTACGGGCATCAACTGGCTCGAAACCAAGTAATGCTGTCGTGTCTTAACCGCGTTCCTCACCGTGATTTACAAAGGCCGCCCAGTAGGCACCCACCGGCAGGGTCGCAACGTAGAATGCGGCCCACAATGGATTCGAAAGCGCTGTAACGACAGCAAACTGAGCCGCGTACGACGCGAGTATGAACACAAGAGAGAAGATGATGGTAAGCATCGCCGGATCTTCAGGGCTCTTGCTGCGTTTTACAGCCAGATCTCTGGCTATATCGATGACATAGCGGTGAGTGAATTCTCCCCACGCTGCAATCGCAGAGACAACCGGATTCATGCTGCGTTTTCTGCTGCCTGAATCGCCCTTTACCGGAAGGATCATTGGCTTTAGCGACACGACGGAAAGCCTTTGCTCGACCATTCTCGTCAATGCATCGACGTCTATTGGTCCCACCTCGTCCATCAGCAGCGGCTCACCAAACTCGGCCAGAACTGCCGTTCCAGGATTGCCCTTACTCTCAAAACTCAATCCCAGCGGAATGATCTGAAGGTTGGAAATCCTTCGCTGGTCTCGAGCTTCGAGCGCAATTCTCGCGATTCCTGTTCTGAGAGGTGCCAGCGCCGGCTCACTGTGACTTTTTCCTTCCGGAAAAATCAGAATCATTCTCCCTAATGCGAGCGCGTCGAGCAGATTCTTGAATGCGCCCGTGTTACGAGCCAGATCGATCCTGCCATTGGGTTTGTCCTTACGTTCATCGCCTGCTCTCCTCAGCGGCACGATCCCCACTGCCGGGAATAGCCACGCAAGGAATGCGTTGTCCATCAGCGTCGCCTTTGCAGTTAAGGTAAGACGACGAGGGATGATCCATCCGGCGATCAGAGGATCGAGAAGTGCGTTGTGATGACTTGCCGCAAGCAATACCGGTCCCCGGGCGGGCACACGGTCTCGTCCGATGACTCGAATGCTCGAGTAGAACCAATGAAGCGCTATTCCTGTCAGCCAGCGAAACAGACCGTAAATCATACCGGTGTTGTCACCGCGAAGACTTCGGACTCCATTTGTCCGGCACGCTCCACAGAATTGCGAGTGATCCAATCATACCGATAGCGACCGTCACTACTCCCGCCCGGTAGGCGAACCCTGTTCCGTACGAAGGAAGAAGCCCGTCGACAGTAAAAGCCCAGATGAAAGGACCGACGATTGCCGCGGCACGAGACGACAGCACCATCAGGCTGAAGAACCTGCCGGCCTCGACATCCGGTACCAGCGTCATGAGCATTGGTCGTTCTGCTGTTGGAACACCGCCAAAGATCAAGCCGATCGCAGCACCTACAACCCAGAACGATGTTCTGTTGGGAACAAAAATCATCGCAACCAGCAAAGCAACCCAGCAGATGATTGTGAAGATGAGGCTTTTTTTCGGACCCACTCGATCGACCAGCTTGCCGATTGCATAGCTGCCGATCACAGCGGGGACGGTCAACGCAACGAAGAGAGTTGTTTCGAGTCCCTTCGCGAATCCCATTGCTTTCACCGCATACAGCGCCATGTTGGCGACGATGGTGCCGATTGCATCCTGATAGAGAAAGGATGCGAGGATAAAGCGGATTGTACCGGGATATTTTCTGGCGTCACGAACAGTATTGGCGAGATCCTTGAACCCCTTTCGCCACGGAATACCCCCGACCACCTGTCTCGCATTGTGATCCTTACAGAACAGGAATAATGGAAGCGAAAACAGCAGGAAAAGAATTCCCGTCGGCGCGAAGGTAGAGACTCTGCCCGCGTGCGATGTGAACGGAAAAATCGTACGGAGGAAATCGAGCAGCCCCTGCGGCAGGTGACCGGCAACTGGTACTGTCCCGTTGAAAAAAGGAGTCACCAGCAGCACTCCGACGATCGATCCTACATAGCCCAAAGCTGTGCCAATTCCGGATAGACGTCCCTGCTCGACTGGTGGCGCGAGCTCGAACATCATCGCGTTGTAGAACGGCTGGGCTCCCTGATATGCGTAATTGGCGACGATGAACGAGGCAATAATTGCCGTCGCGGCCGCTCCTCCAAGCGTATATGTCGCAACGACGGGGTCGATTACCGCTTCGCCGACCAGCGGAACATAAATCTGGCCGACAACGCCCATGAGTATCGTCGCCGCGACTGCAGCGATCGTGAACCATACCACCCAGGGCTTTCTTCGCTGGCTCGCGTCAGAGATCGCGCCGAACAACGGAATCGAAAGCGCGACAAATGCTGAAGACACACCATTTCCAATGGCGACCATGGTATTCGTTCCATGGAGATCGTCGACCAACCACACCGCGAAGAACAGAGTCGCGATGTTCATTGAAAAAATCGTGTTTGAAAAGTCGTAGAGCGCCCAGCTATATCTTTCCAGCGCGGGCGCTCTTACCGGTACGATCTCACCGGACGAAGTGACGGTTGGTGACCTGTGCGGCGGATGTGTCATCAAAACACGTATGCGGGTTTCACGATGTCAGGACTCACTTATCGTTGCACTGTTTGCGTAAAGGCTCGACGCAACGCCTCGAGGGGCTACAAATTATCACTTATGAGTTCAAATCGCGTCCGGATGAGTTTCGCCTGTGGTATTTCCGTTGTTCTAGTTTCGTGTAATGGGGACAGAAAGCCGGTCGTATCCGATTCTGCAAATCCTGTCGTGGCCAAGGTTCCTTCTTCACAACCTGTTGGAGTGAACACGGGTTGGGACGATGCTTCTGCGGGACCGGTCATGCTGCTGGCGGGAGGTGATGATCCATCGACTGTTGCGCTGGTCCTGCCGCGTCAGACAGACAGCACCCTTTCTGCAGCAGGAGTATTTCCTCTCGATTCTCTGTCCAATCTTTCGGTTGAACTCTTTGGTCCAGAAGGCATCGTCGGTCGATCGTCGCTGGTAGTGACTTCACAGAAACAGCCGGGTGAAGGGTGCGTGGCCTGGCCCGTTGCACACCTCGCCAATAATCCGCCAGCGCCGTGGAAGATCGGACTTGTCAGTGGAAGAGCGACTTCCATCAAGCTCGATTCCATCGAGGGGATGTCGCCGGCTGATTCATCTATGGTGTCGACGGAGCTGGCGAGGGCCGCATCGGAAGCGAGCGTCAACGGCGATCCCGTTTTTCAGGGGCTCCACTTTACCGTTCAGAAAGCTTATCGCCTGTCACTTGGCAGGACGTCAGTAATCGTTGGCAGCATCGTCAGAAAAATCAACGAAGAGGCAAACCCGAGAGAAGAACATTTTCTGCTCGTTGCTGAGAGCTCTGAAAGCTCAGGCGGGAAATACGTGTTGTCATTTCAGAGCAGATCGGCTGGATCCGAAGACGATATTCGTACCAGCAGCGTTATCGCAGCAATACGATTTGTGCGAAATGATAGACCCGCAATCGTGATCTCCTTCGAGTACAACGAGGGTGGGCAGGTCGCATTGCTCGAACGCACCGCTGATCATCAATGGAAAATCACATGGCGAAGTGCCTATACTGGCTGCTGAGGCGAAGGTTTATCTGCTCTGCCACTTCCCTAGAGCTCCAGGTGCCGTCGCCTTGCCTGCTATTCCCGCAAGACCCAGCAACGTGAGGACATAGGGTAGAGCGAGAAAAGTCTGATACGGTACATCCCACCCCATTGCTTGAAACAGATACTGTAGTGCGCTTGCTGCAGCAAATACGAGCGCAGCCGCAACGACGCCAAGAGGATGCCAGCGGCCAAGCACTACCACCGCGATCGCAATGAATCCGCGGCCTGCAGACATTCCTTCGGCGAACGACCCTGCCTGCGCAATGACCAGAACTCCGCCGGCGGTCCCGCCAAGCAGCCCGCCGAAAAGAATGGCGAGGAACCGAGTACGGCTCACCGATATCCCAGCCGCCTCTGCCGCCCTCGCATCTTCTCCTGATGCGCGAAGACCCAGTCCGGCGTGTGTGTGATACATCCACCACCACACCGAAGGGACGAGCGCGTAGAGGACATAAGTTATATCTGGCTGCGCGAACAACGATGATCCGATCACGGGTATCGATGACAACCACGGAACGCGTGTCACACCCATCGTTGTGATACTCGAGCTCGCACCGGTCACACCATAAATCTGTCGGTACAGTGTTGCAGTCAGGCCGAGGCTCAACAAGCTGATGGCTGTTCCGCTGATTATCTGATCGGAGCGCAATCGAATGGCAAACAAGGCAAAGATGAATGCGATCAACATTCCTGAAAGACCTGCAACAGCGAACGCGGCCCAGGCTCCTGCCGGGCCGGCTGCCATAAACCCGCCCAGGGCTCCCGCGATGATCGCCCCCTCGAGCCCGATGTTTATCACCCCTGACCGCTCCACTACTGTCTCGCCAAGCGCTGCAAACGCGAGAGGTGTAGCTGTTCGTATCGTGCCCTCGAGAAAACTCTGGAGAGTGCTCACGCTTCACTCTCTCCGCGAAAAGAGAAGCGATCGCCCGCGAATGCTGCCGAGCACAAGTGTCGCGAGAATGAAAAGTGCCTCGGTCATCGAAGCAATCGAAGAGGGAATTGCAAAATCACGCTGCAAAGCGATCGCGCCGGTTTCCAGGGCGCCGAAAAAGAGTCCTGAAGCAATCACACCGAGAGGATTGAGAGCTGCGATCAGAGCTACTGCGATTGCCGTGTAGCCGTAACCTGGCGAAATATTTTCGTAAAGAGCGAACGTCACACCATTCACTTCGATCGCACCTGCAAGACCCGCAATTGCACCGCTGCACAGAAAGACTTTCCACGAGAGCCAGTCGATGTCGATGAGCCCTGCGCTTTGCGCAGCGCGTGGCCCTGCACCAACTGCCCGAATTCGAAAGCCGGCGGCAGTATCCCTGAAAATCCAGTAAAGAATCCCGGCAAGAGCGAGAGCGATGATCAGTCCCGCGTGAAGACGCGTGCCCTGAATCACGAGCGGCAGGCGCGCACTCGCCGCGATTGACGGCGTCTGAGGATAGATGTGTGTTGGTTCCTGCATCGGTCCGCGAACCAGAAATGAAACGAGGTGGATCGCGATGAAATTCAGCATGATGGTGCTGATGATCTCGAGTACACTGAATCGTCGTTTCAGCTCTGCGGCTATCGCTGCCCATATTACCCCCGCAAGAGCTCCACCAATCAGTGCGAAAATAATTACCGCGGAGCCGAGTGCGTGTTCCCATCTGATGCTGACTGCAGCAGAGGCAGCGGCGCCGACGATCAACTGTCCCTCGGCCCCGAGGTTCAATACGCCGCCGCGGAATGCAAGGGCAACTGCAAGACCTGTGAGTATCAGCGGAATCGCCCTGACGAGCGCGTCGGCGAAGAGCGCGAGCGCGGCCACGTCAGCCTGCAGTGTCGAGCAACTTCTCTCCGATGGAATTTCTATCGGCTTTCGTAACTGAAATTTTTCTGTTGTTGACGACCATGACTCTGTCCGACAGCTCAGCAAGCTCGTCGAGATCACTGGAGTAGATGACTACAGCAGTGCCAGCCGCTTTGGCTCTTCTGATCCGTTCATGAATTGCTCCTGCAGCATGCACGTCGAGCCCTTGAGTGGGATTCTCCAGTACAAGAAGTCCAGGGTTGCTCGAGAGCTCTCGTCCCAGGACGAATTTCTGTTGATTACCACCAGAGAGACTACCGGCAGCTGACATTGCCGACGACGCTCGTACATCGTACTCCGCGACGATGGCCTCGGTTTTCTGTCTTACATCTGTCCAGTGCATTCTCCCCGATAAAGATCCCGCGCTACCCAGCGCCATGTTCTCCGTCAATGAAAACGTGGGAATGATTGCCTCGTTCTGCCTGTCTTCCGGAACAAAACCGATTCGTTCTGGCCGCGTGATCCTGCCGGTGTCCGGCTCCAGTCGTCCACCAATCATTCGCAGCATGGCGCTCGCGGAGCCTTCGAGCGCGGCAATGCCGACGACCTCTCCTGCGGCAATTCCAAATGAGACTTTGTTCAGGCGCTCGATTCCATGATCATCGTGAATTGTCACGTCCGTCAATTCGAGAACCGTTGTCGGCCTTGTCACTTCAGGCGATGAGGTTTGTGCTGTATGTCTTGCTGTATGTCTTGGTGGATCTCTTGCTGTATCTCTTGCTGTATCTCTTGCTGTATCTCTTGCTATATCTCCCAGCATTGCTCCGGCCAGTTGCTGCTGGTTGACTGCAGCCATCGGGGAGTTGAGGACAACGTGTCCCTGTCTCAGCACCGTGACCTCATCCGCATGTGCCAGGGCGTCGCGGAGTTTGTGCGTTATGAGGACGACGCTTCCGCCATCACTGGCGAACGCTCGCAGCTGCACAAAGAGATCGCCGATATCGTGGGGCGTAAGCACTGCTGTTGGCTCGTCAAGGATTAGAATCCTTGCATCATGTGCGAGTGTTCTAATTATCTCGAGCTTTTGTCGCTCTGAGCTTGTCAGCGTCGACACCATCGCGAACGGATCCAGCTTCATCGCCATTCTGGAACTGATCGCATTCACAGCGCGTGCTACCGCGTTGCGATCGTATCTTCCCCGTCCGCCCAGGGCGACGTTCTCTGCGACGGTCATTTGGGGGATCAGCGAGAACTGCTGATGCACCATCCCGATTCGGGCCGCTATTGCATCAGCAGGCGATTCGAAACGAACTCGCTCTCCGCGCACGCTGATCGAGCCCGAGTCAGGCGCAATGAGGCCGAACGCAATTCGCATGAGCGTAGTTTTGCCAGCGCCGTTTTCGCCAAGCAGCGCGTGAACGGAGCCTCTCTGAATTTTGATGGATGCATTTTCCAGCGCCACGACCTTGCCGAATCGTTTGCTGACGTCCCGTAACTCGAGATCAGCAGCCTCTGCGACGGCCGTCGGAGATGGTTGTTGCGCGTCTGAACTCAAAGACCAGTTGGCACGTGTATCTGTGTCCAATCCAGACCGAATTTTTCTGCGACATGCTTTGCCAGCGCTCTTACGCCAAGGGTCTCGGTCGCGTAGTGGCCTGCATAGATAATGGTGATACCGGCGTCCTCCGCTTCTACTGCAGTCCAATGCGGACCTTCGCCGACGATGAGCGTATCGATGCCGAGAGTGACAGCTTCGCTCAGCGTTTCAGCGGAGGCCCCTGCTCCGGTACACATCGCCCAGCTGTGAGTCACCTTGTCTGGAGAAAAACGGGTTGTCACAACTTCGCCCCCATGCTCTGCAGCAAACTGTCGCGTGCGCTCGACGATCTGCACCGTGGGAACCTCGGCTTCTCCCGACAGACCGATCGGAATCGTTTTGTATCTTGCAAATTCGCCAGTGGCATTGAGTCCCAACTGGCGAGATAGTAGCATGTTGTTACCAAATTCGCTATGGCAATCGAGCGGCAGATGCGATGAGTAGACGGCCACATTGCTTTCGATCAGCGAACGCAGCCTCGAGAACCTTGAGCCGGTAATGCGCTGTGCTCCTCCCCAGAACATTCCATGGTGCACAAGGAGGAAATCGGCGTCGTCCTCGATTGCGAGCACAACGCTTCGTGATGAGAAATCCACAGATGCCGCGATTTTTGTCACGGTTCCGTTATTGTCGAGCTGAAGGCCGTTCAGTGCTCCGGCGTAATCGGGAATCCGCGCGATCTGAAGAAGCTCGTCAAGATACGTCGACAGTGTTGTGGTTTCGATCACTGTGCCGAGTGCCCTGTCGCTGAATCGGGCAAGACCTTTCCCTTGAACGAACCTGCAATCATCGACTGCTCGGCTGCTGCGAGAGAAGTCTTCAGAGTTGGAGGAATGAGCGCGTCCAGAACCGGGTTGGGAACGTACCTGACTACCTCGTCGTGAAGGCCGAGCGAGAAAACGTGTCCCGTGAAACTTCCTTTCCTCACCTCACGTGCGATCAGGAGGAAAGCACGTGGCAGGTCGATGACCACGCTTCCAAGTGTCTGTGCTGGCGCGATCTCGTTCTGGTTGGAATTCGATCCGACTATTCGAACACCCTTCGCCTCTTTCACTGCCTGGAAAATTCCCAAGCCAGCCGCATCTGCATTTTGAAAAATGATATCTGCTTTACGAGAGATCTGGGCGATTGCCTGTTCCTTACCTGCGCTCGCGTCGTCCCAATTTCCAATATATGACGCGAGGATCTGTACTCTCGGATTGACTGAACGAGCACCTTGCTCGAACGCTTCGAAGCTGCGTTTCACCGGCGGCAGCTCAGTTCCGCCGATGACGCCGAGCACATTCGATTTCGTCAGCGTGCCGGCGACCATTCCCGCGAGATAAGAGGCCTCTTCGAAAGCGAAATCGACGCCGGCGAGATTTTTTGCTACGCTCGTACCTGACGTAGTGACATAGACCGTATTGGGATAGAGCGGTGCAACTCGAAGCGCTGCATCCTGGAACTCGAAACCGTGTCCAAAGACCAGATTGAATCCTTTGGCTCCGTACTGGCGAAAGTTTTCATCGAACTCAGCCGGCGTCTTTGTCTGGATATGGCTGACTTGTGCACCCAGGCTATCTCGAATTGCAACGAGGCCTGCGTAAGCCCCTCCGTTCCATGACTTGTCGGAAATGGGTCCGGGGGTTAACAAGGCGACCTTGAAAGGGGTGTTCGAAGCTGACTCAGACGCTTTGGACGTTGGCGAACAGGCACCAAACGTGAAAGCGAGAAGCAGCCAAACTGGTGTGGATAAAGCCTTTAGCCTGGACACTTAAGTGCGCCTAAGTAATTGCCAACCATGGAGTTACGCATTATGTGGATATCATTGTGGATTGTTTGCCAATCCCATGATTTCCAACACTCGGTCAAGGTCTTCGGGTGAATAGAATTGTACTGTTACGTGTCCGCGGTTAGCGTTGTGGACTGTGATGGCTACGTCGGTTTGAAAATGCTTACGCAGTTTCTGCTCGAGACTTTTTACCTCTGAGGATCGCTCATCTGTCTTTTGAGGACGTCCTCGAGTGCGCTTTGCTTTTTCGGGCGTGGCGGATCTTACTTGCCGTTCCACTTCTCGAGCGCTCATTCCATTGTCGACGATCTGACGTGCAAGAGCTAAGATCTTGCTTTCGGTCTCCAATGCAAGGAGGGGTCTGGCTTGTCCGGCGGTCAATTGGCCGTCCTCAAGCAGCTTTCTCACGCCCAGGGGGAGCTGCAGGATTCGAAGAACGTTTGCAATGGTCGACCGGTCCTTTCCCACCATTGTCGCGACGGTCTGCTGTGTGTGTCCGAACCGGTCGATTAGTTGATTGTACCCTTCTGCCTCTTCGACTGGGTTCAAATCGGCTCGCTGAAGATTCTCGATGAGCGCGAGAGTCAATAATTCCTCATCGGTCAGGTCTTTGACGACTGCGGAGATCTTTTCCCAGCCCAGATTTGTTGCCGCACGGAGCCGCCGCTCACCCGCAATGAGTTCGAAGCCTGATTTATTCGTTGCTGATGGCCGGACAGTGATCGGTTGAAGCAGGCCGCTCGATAGGAGACTTTCCTGCAGTTCCTTCAGGTCTTCCGTCTTGAAGGTTTTCCGCGGCTGGAATGGATTTCGAGCAATGAGAGCGATCGGTATCTCTCTGAGCGGGCTTTGGTCGGATCTAGAGCTGGATTCTGTCACAGCAGCAGGGCCAAACAAGGCGTCCAACCCGCGGCCCAGGCGGCGCGCCGATTTTTCAGAAGCCATTCTTCCTCCCGGCTAAAGTTCTAGCGATCAACTCCCTCGCTACTTCCATATAGGCCTTGGCTCCCACGGATCCGATATCGTAGAGAATGATCGGTTTGCCGAAACTGGGTGCTTCAGCCAGCCTGACATTTCGCGGAATTAAAGTCTTGAAAACTGTTTCGCCGAAATAATCTCTAGCGTCTGTTGCTACCTGCCTCGAAAGATTGAGACGTGCATCATACATGGTGAGGAGTACTCCACTGATGCTCAGGGATTCATTGACCCCGTGCTGGATACGATGAATTGTGTTCAGCAGCTGCGAAATACCTTCGAGCGCGTAGTATTCGCACTGAAGTGGGATGAGCACGGCGTCAGCCGCCCCGAGCATGTTCAGAGTGATAAGGCCGAGAGAGGGTGGGCAGTCGATGAGGACGAAATCGTAATCATCTCTTACGGATGAGAGCGCCCTGCGCATCGTAGTCCCGCGGTCAGGCCGTTCAATCAGCTCGATTTCTGCTCCGGCAAGGTCGGGCGTTGCGGCGAGAACGTCGAGCAATTTGAAATGAATGCGTCTCTGGATTGCCTCATCGGCGCGAGCGGACCCTACCAATACATCATATAAGGTAGACGGTAGCTCTGACCCCATTAGACCGACGCCGCTCGTAGCGTTTCCCTGTGGATCGCCGTCGATCAACAGGGTTCTCTGTTCTGCCGCCGCCAAGCTCGCGGCGAGATTGACAGTTGTCGTGGTCTTCCCCACCCCGCCTTTTTGATTTGCTACAGCTATGACTAATCCCACTGGCCCTTGATCTCGTTATGACTTGGCAAATTTACGAATCAAAAACCCGACTTGGCAGTACGAACCGAGATATATGTGTCACGTGAAAAATCTGCTTGAGGCAGAATTACTTGCCTGGGCCTACGAAGACCCACCTGGTGGAGACGTCTACGGACACGGTCTGTTCACCCGCGTTGATCGGCGTCTGATCGCTGGAAGCCATAGCCATTCGGACTTTGGCATCGAAAGGCCGGGGGGGTGGTGCTGAGTAAGAGCCAATAGAGATTTCGAGCAAACCACCGATGGACCCGCCAGCGGCCTTCGCTGCCGCTTCCGCATCACTGCGCGCACTCCCGACAGCTAATGCGATTGCATCGCGTCTCGCGGCCTCGGTACTGGACGATACGAACTGCAGCGAAGTGACCATGTTCGCGCCCTTCGCCAAAGCTGCATCGATCACGGGTCCCACCATCTTGAGAGACACGACTTCCAAAGCCAGCGTGTTCGTCACAGTGTAACCAACGATGACCGGTTCCTTATTCGGCTCGTATCGCTGCTCGGGCGAGACGTTGTAATCGCTGGTCGAGATGTCCTTATCCCTAAGTCCCAGACCTCGGAGCGCCTGGATAACTGCGGTTAACTTCGACGCATTTTCTGATGCTGCTGCAGAGGCGGTGGAAGCTTTCGTCTGGACGCTGATCTGGACTGTCGCGCGATCTGGATTGACTTTCACCTCCCCGCGTGAAGATACAGCAATTTGAGGAGGTATCACATTGGTGTTACTATTCTGGCCGAATAGCGGCGCGGAAATGGCAACCATTAACGCGAATACTCTTATCATTTTGTTTATACCGTTTGGTGTGTGATACCATCAATAAAGAAGACGTGTGGCCACCTAAAGCTTGCACACGTTGCTTGCTATTTCAGCCTGTCGACGTCGTGAATCCGTCCAACATCCATGCCGAGAATTCCATCGGCGGAGCTGCGTTTGAAAATGGTGGCAAATGATGCGTTCCAGATTATCTCATCTGCCTTGTAGGAGCTCCGAGAGTGCACGACCTGGGAAGACGTTTCGTCCGTACCGGTGAGGAGAATCAGTATTTCAGTGCTACTCTCGACCAAATCCTGGTGATCCATTCCAGCGAAAGGACTATTTTCGTCGATTGGGTGAACCAGAGTCCAGCTAAGGGGGAAAAACGTGACAGCCGTTCGCTCGAGCGTAAGATCACGGAATTTTCGCACAAGACCTTCGCTCGAAGCCTCGATTCTACTGAGAATCACCTTCGCTTCCAGCTCGATAATCTGGCTGTTTCGTGAATTGGCAATACGAAATTCCAGTGCAGTGATCCCTTTATAAGGTGCGACGACTGCGTGCCGGCTGTAAATAATCTTTGCCGTTGGACGCGAGAAACGCGCGAACACGACGCCAGTAGAGAGTGCGACGCCCACGATGTTGAGAAACGCTTCCAGCGTAACGAGTACGTTTGCCGGGATGCCCGTCGCAATCACATGTCCGTAGCCGATCGTCGCGAACGTCTGCACGCTGAAAAAAAACGCGCGCAGAAATAGTTCTGACATGGTCGTTGCGGACTCACCTTGAAGCGCATTCGGTCCGCAAAGCAAATATCCAGTCGCGAAAACTGTATTGACGCTGAGGTACGCTACGGCAAGCATGCCTAGGAAACGCGGCCAGGATGCGGCAAGGGACCAATGGTAGATGCTGAGTGAAGCAAATGGCCGCAGGCCATATCGTACCACGTTGAACGTTCCATCCCTGTTCAACAGTCGCTTGTGACTTCCTCGGGCTACTTCGGACCCAAAGCCCAGATCCTTCGTTGGATCGTCCGAGGGCGTGCGCTCCAACGCGGGAAGTTCTGTAAACGTTGACGATGTCAAATCAGTCGTGGCCTCGAGACTGGTGGTGAGACAAGTAGTGAGACAAACAGTTTAAGCGGCACATCATACCATTCGCCTGGCGGTGTTACAGCATGGGGTAAACCGCTTGAAGATGGCGATCAACACAACTCCCGGCCAGCAAAACCTTCGCGGGTAAATTGGTGAATGACATCAGCTAGTCGCTCGATCGCGCGTGCCACCCTCATGATTGTGCTTTCGGCATGTTGCTTCGGCTCGCTGACGACGCTCACACTGCTTGCAACGCGCACCGGCCTCTCGCTCGTCAGTGTGATTTTCTGGCGCTTTACGCTCGGCGCCATTGTTTTGTTCGCGATTACCGCGAGAGTTCGACCATTGACACGGCCGCATAAAAACGCTCTCCGCCTCTTTGCAATCGGAGCGATCGCGCAAGCTCTCATTTCATATCTGTCGTTCAAGTCTCTCGACTATCTGCCGGTGGGCGTGCTCGCGTTTCTGTTCTACACTTACCCTGCCTGGGTCGCTGGGATTTCCGCAATGCGTGGCAGGGAGCGGCTGACAAAGCCGCGATTGATCGCGCTCGTGCTGGCAATGGCCGGCATTGCAGTAATGATTGGAGCTCCGACTGCTCAATCGTTGAATGCAACCGGCGTAATCATGGCGCTTGGGACTGCCTTGTTATATGCGCTCTACCTTCCGACACTGCACGATGCTCAGGACGGGATGCCGCCATTCGTCTCGACGTTCTATCTCGTCGCTGGCATTGCTGCCAGTTTCCTGGTTGTCGGTTTCGTCACTGGTCAGCTTG
>JBBQYO010000003.1:0-41432 GCA_038208605.1 Gemmatimonadales bacterium
TACAGGTCGGGCTCGCGTGAATCGATTGCCGCCACGATCACCGCCGCTACCTCTTCCGCGGTCTGCGAATTGGGAAGCTCGCGTGAATCGGGGCCGCCGTGACGCGCGTTTTTTCCGAATTCCGTACGCACCACTCCCGGCGAAACAAGCGTGAACTGAATGCCGGGGTGAGTCTCCTGAACCTCCGTGCGAAAATTCGCAGTCAGCGCGTTCAGGAAATGCTTGGCGCCGTTGTACGCCGAGCGAATGACCGCAAACGGAATCCGGCCAAGCATCGACGACACGTTCACGACGTGTCCGGAATTTCGCTCCTTGAAGTGCGCCAGAATCTCCTGCATGCCGTACAACGCTGACTTCACGTTGATCCTCACGATGTCGTCGATGTCTTCATCCGTAAGCTGCGACGGCACGCGTGTAATGCCCTGCCCGACATTGTTGATCCACACATCGACGTGCCCGAACCGGTCGAGCGATTCGGAAATAACGCGGCGCACATCGTCCCGCTTCGTCATGTCTGCCACGATTGCAAGAGCACTCCCGCCGCAACGCCTTGCCACATCGTCGAGCGCATCTTTCCGGCGCGCGACGAGGACCACTGATCCACCCCGGGATGCAACCAGCTCCGCAACCGCGGCACCGATGCCTCCGCTCGCGCCCGTGATGACCACAACCTTGTCACGCATTCGATTATCCCTTTATTGTTGGCCGATCTACCGCCGTTGAGTATGATGGTTCGCCGCATGAATCGCAAAAACACTCACGCTCCCGGCATACCGGGACAATCTCGGTTCGCGCACTCAACCGTGCGCTTCTCGCGAGGCAGATGCTGCTCGCGCGCGAAAAAATACCAGCATACAACGCCATCGAGCGGCTTGTCGGCATGCAGGCTCAGCTTCCCAACTCGCCGTATGTTGGACTATGGTCGCGATTGGAAAGCTTCAATCAGTCGGAGCTCGTCGATCTGTACAACGCAAGGCGCGTAGTTCGTCTCGCAATGATGAGATCGACAATTCATCTCGTAACGGACGACGATTGTCTCAGCATCCGGCCCGTGGTGCAACCCGTACTCGACCGCGGCTTCAAAGGCGGGTTCGCGCGCTTTCTTCTCGACGTTGACCACGATGAGCTGGATGCCGCCGGCCGCGACTCTGTCAACGACAAGCCCGCGACATTCGGCGATCTTGGGAGGCGGCTGAACGAGCGGTGGCCCGACCGTAACCCCGAAGCGATGGCACACGCGATAAGAACGCGCGTCCCACTCGTGCAGGTAACCCCGAGGGGGATCTGGGGCACGTCGAGCCAGGCAGCGCATACTTCCGCCGAGAGCTGGCTTGGCCGCCCTCTCAACAACACGTCGAGCGTCTCAGCGCTCATCATCCGCTACCTCAGCGCATTTGGCCCGGCGTCGGTGGTGGACGCTCAATCATGGTCGGGCCTCAGCAGGCTTCGCGAAGTCTTCGATCAGCTGCGAACTTCGCTCGTAACATTCCGCAATGACGACGACGTGGAGCTTTTCGATCTTCCGCATGCGCCGAGGCCCGGCGAAGACACGGAGGCGCCGATCAGATTCCTGCCGGAGTTCGACAACGTTTTGCTAGCCTACCGGAATCGCTCGCGCATCATTGCTGACAAATACAAGTCTCGCGTGTATCCGAACAACGGAATGATTCAACCGACTGTCTTGATCGACGGATTCGTCGAGGCGAAGTGGCGGATATCGTCTGAAGCTGGCACGGCATCGCTCGATATCGAATTGTTTCGTCGCCTTTCGAGAACCGAGCGAGCGAGTCTCAAGGCCGAAGGCGCGCGTCTTCTCGAGTTCATGGCCGGAAATGCAAAGGCCCGAGACATTCGCATCTCGGGCCCTCCATGAATCAGAGCTCCGTCACTTTTACCGATCGGCCAGCACGAAGGCTCTGAGCGGCGCGCCGCCAGTTGCAGCATCAGCGGCGACGACGGTGCGAACGGTTGCGCCTGCAAACGCCGTGGCCGCCGAAGTAAACAACACAGCGCCGGTCCGACTCGCAGCTGGCGTTCCCGCGGGCACCGCACGTATGACGTAAGTACCCGGAGCAACAACCGTATAGGTGGACGCCGATTTATACGCGAGGTTGCTTGCGATCGGAGTAGCGGTCGCGAGATCTGCAGTCGCCGATGTAACAAAAACATCGAGAGCACCGCCAGTCGGACTCATGTTGGCAATTCGCACTCGCGTCTGTGACGCGCTCCCGAGCGTATTGTCATCGGTGGTGACCACGCTCGTAATCGCCGTCGCACCTGCGCCGCCGATCGCATAGACGCTCTGGTCCTGCCCGTCAGCGACACTGAACGGAAGCGTCGCTACCGTTACTGTGGTGTCGGCCGTTCGCTTGAGAATGAACGAGCGACTGCCCGCGTACACTGCGGCGTATGGAGCCGTAGCCGGCGCGGCGAGGTTCGCTGGCGCTGACTGCGCGTACTGAAGGTTGACCGTGAACACGAGGCCTTCCAGACTCGCATTCACCAAGCCTCGCGTTGCATCGGTGATGACGTTTACGAGTCTCACTCTTCCAAATGCGCTGGTCGGCTCGATCGGGCCTGGCGCTTCTTTCGTTGAGCACGCGGCAACTAATGCAGCCGCCGCGCAAAGCACAGCAAGCTTAAGGCTATTCGCCACGCGAACTCTCCGGATCAAGATCGGTTGATTGATCATCGATTGCGTCCTCACAGCGGGCAGCCAGAAGGGAAACTCGTCGGCTCGACCGGATTTGCCGGCACGTTTGGATTTGCGTTGCGATCGCCGATCGCGTAAGGCAGCCAGCACCGCTGACCGTCGGATGGAAGCGACGGAGCGGATACCGGACCCCTGATGAGGTTGCGCCTGCGAGAGTCTTCCCAGCGCAGACCCGTGCCAAGCAATTCGTAGCGACGCTGCACATAAATCTCAGTCAGCAGATCCGCTTTGCTGAGCTGCGACCCGAGTGCCGGCAGGCAGGCTTTCGGGTCGTCGAGACCGCGGCCTCCCGTACAGTCAGTTCTCACGGAATCGAGTGCAGCCTGCGAGGCCGCAAGATTGTTCTGATCAGCCAGCGCCTCGGCCTTGATCAGAAGTGCTTCGTCGGGATAGTACACCGGCAGCGGTGCCTGCGGATTCGCGAACCGGTTCCAGTTGTCGAGCGGTGTAACGAGCCGTCCCGTCAGAATCGACGATGGGACGACGAAGTAGGCCGCGCGCTGATCCTGCGGAAGCATGGACTCTCTGAACTGGCGACGAGGTGCGACGCCGTTCGTTCCACCGGTCACGTTGGCGTAGAAATTCACGGTTGGCGACGGGAAAGTGAGCTGCGACAACGCCGCGGGTCCGATTCTTCCGACG
Source organism: Gemmatimonadales bacterium (assembly GCA_038208605.1). GTDB lineage: Bacteria > Gemmatimonadota > Gemmatimonadetes > Gemmatimonadales > Gemmatimonadaceae > UBA4720. The sequence continues at coordinate 3,356 of JBBQYO010000003.1, forward strand.
AGGTTCGCGGCGGCAAGAGCGGTCGCGTCGTCGTTCGCCATCCGCGCGTACCGCGCGCGGAAAAGCTGAACCATGTTCGAGAGGTTCACGCCAGGCGTAAGAATGCTGTTGTTGAAGAAAGGACTTGGCGCCGTGGTGCTGATCTGGTTCGCGGCCGAATCGAGCAGCGCTCTGACATAAGCCAACGCTTCAGTACGACCTACATAGGCCGGCTGCGTGACGTTGAGAGTGCTGATCGGCAGCTTCTGATACGACTGCAGCGTTTCGCCGAGAGACTCCGCCTTGAGAGCGTAGGCGAGCGCCTTGAGCCCGCTGACAGTGCCGGGCTCGATGTCTGCCGCAAGAGTGTTGGCTCCCGTCAGCAAGTCGTCCGCAGTGCGTACCGTTCTGTATTCGGAAGTGAATACGTTTTCCGCGATGCCTGTACCCGGAGCAACCTGTCCCTGCTCTGCATCACTGATTGAGATCAGCGCCGCACTGGTCGACCCCAGCTCGTCGGTTACGAGCCCGGCCATGTAAGCAAAGTTGCCGTACGACTGCGCAAACCTTCCCTGCAGTCCAGTCGCGAGTGCGATCACCCCGTCTGGTGAAGACGTCACCTGCCCCTCGGTTGGCGAGTTCGGGTTCTGCAAGTCGAGCGAACACGCCCCGAGCGAGACGGCGCCGAGTGCCATCGCGCAGTTTCTGATCATCCGCATTGATTGGTCTCCGATGGTCAGAAGGTGACCTTCGCGCTGAGTGACCAGACGCGAGGTATGGGATATCCGCCGAAGTCGAAGCCGCGATCGGCCGCTGTCGTTTGCACCGATTCACGTCCTCCGGCATTGGTGCCGAACAGGTTGATTTCCGGATCGTACCCGCTGTAGTTGGTCCACACATACAGGTTTCGCCCCGACAGCGTGAGATCGACGCCATCGCCGAACACCCGGCGAATCGGCAGCTGGTCGAACTTGTAGCTCGCCGAAAGCTCACGAAGCTTCACGAAGCTGCCGTCCTCGATCCAGTACTCGAAGATTCCCTGCGTCCGCGAGTTGAACGTCGGTGGCAGCTTGCGCGGATCGCCGTACGGAAGCAGCTCGCGCTCGTACGATTTCGAGTTACTCGCGATGCCCGCGTTCTCTGCACGAGTGGAGAGATTCATGATGTCGTTGCCGAACACTCCATCGAGCAGAGCGCGCATGCGGATCTTTCTCATGATGGTGAATTCATTCAGGAATGAACCCATCCATTTTGGATTCGGATCTCCGATCACCTTGCTGAGCGAATCGTTGCAGGTTCCGTTGCTGATTGCATGACGCTGCTCGAGCGTCGCGCCCATGTCCGCCGTGTTATTGCTGCGGCGATATCTGGCGAGCGAGTCGAGCAGCAACGCACCGGTCACGCAATCCCGCGCGGCGTAAGATCCGTAGAACACACCGGCCGGCTCGCCCGCTCGAATCCGGTTTGGATATCCACCCGCCGACTGAAAGTCCTGAATCGCCAGACTCTCGACCAGATTCTTGTTACGCGTGTACGTGACGGTCGAGCCCCACTCGAGGTTCTTCGTGTTGACGTTCGTGGTATGAAGCAACACCTCGATGCCTTTGTTGGACATCGTCCCGATCGGGAAGAACTGGCGGGAGAACCCGGTGCTCGTTGGAAGCGGACGGAAGAACAGAAGGCCCGAAACGACCCGGTTGTAGTAAGTCGCTTCAGCACTCGCTCGGCCGCTGAAGAAACCCACTTCGGTCCCGGCTTCCCACTCCCGCGCTCTCTCATTCTTGAGATTGGGGTTGCCGAACGTGACATCGTTGACGAAACCTGGGCGACCCGCAAACGGGCTCTGGGTGAACGTGATGAATTGAGAATACGCGTTGAGAAGTCCGGGCTGACTCCCGGCCCATCCAAGCGCGGAGCGAAGCCGCAGATTGTTGAGCATGCCCGGGCGGTCGCCGATCACTACATAGGAAGCGGAGAATTTCGGGAATGCCTGCCATCGCTCCGAAGGCGCGAAGGTCGACGACGCGTCGTAGCGAACCGCGCCCGTCAGAAAGAGCCTGTCATTGAATGACAGCTCATGCTGGCCGTAGAACCCAAGCGTCTTCAGCTCGATCTCCTGCTGCGCGGCCGAAGGCGCTGAGCCTGCTGAGACAAGCTCGCCGACGGGTGCGAGTCCCGTGGTCTGAGCGGTGGTCGCTCTCAACTTCTGATCGGTGAAATTGAATCCGGCGGTCGTCTTCATTTCGACGACGCCCCTTGGCTTCCATGTGTAATTCGCGATGGCATCCTGGTTGACGACGCGATCGGCGGAGAAAACCGACAGCGACCGGCCCGTAGCGAGGGGCGCCGTTCCGAGCACCGCATTCCGCGGCACAAACTGTCGCTGCTCGAATCCGGTGTTGTCGATGCCTATCGTATAATCGACGACGAGGCTCGTAAAAGGCGTATACGTAAGCTTCGTCGATCCAATGAATCGGTCGATCTGCTGTGGATTGCGAATGCGGTCGATTGCCAGGAGCGGATTTGTCCCGAGTGCTGGTGGCAAAGGATACACACCGTTCTTCGGACGGAAGTCGACGCTCGTCGGGGCGAAGAACAGCGAGCCCATGATTCCGTAGTCGTTCTGCTCACCGAACGCCTGAACCTCATTGCTGGTCTGGATGTAATTGGCCGTCACGTTTCCGATCATCCGCGAGTTGAGGTGCTGCTGAAGATTTAGCCGCGCTCCCGTTCTGCGTGAGGATGTCGACGCCATGATGCCGTCTTCGTTGGAAAAATTTCCACTCGCGAAGTACCGCGTTTGATCGTTGCCGCCCTCGACCGTGATGTTCTGCTCGTTGGCCGGCGCGTTGTGGAAAATGTTGTCCTGATAGTTGAATCGAAGGCTTGGCAGCCCCGCAACATCGTACGGATAAAAGTTGAAGGCCTGCTGTTCACGGAGCTGGCTCTGAGAAAAGCGCGACGTGTAAGTGAAGTGCGGTTTTCCGAGCGTGCCGCGCCGCGTGAAGATCTGGACTACACCGTTGTTGGCGCGCGAGCCATAGAGCGCAGCCGCGGCCGCGCCTCTGATGATCTCGATGTGATCGATGTCTGACGGATTCAGATCGGCGAGCCGGTTCTGCGGATTCGATCGTCCACCGAGATCGGCAAGCTGCGCCGAGCCGTTGTCGACGATCACACCATCGACGATGTAAAGGGGATCGGACCCCGAGATGAACGAATTGACACCTCGCAGACGCACGGAGATACCACCGCCGCCTGGGCTGCCCGAGTTCTGGCTGATCTGAGCACCTGGAATCTTGCCCTGCATCGCCTGGTCGACGGTGGTTGCCTGCGCACGATTGATCAGCGAAGAATCAACAGTAGCTACGCTCGTCCCAAGCTTTCGCTTCTCGGTCGGGCTTCCAGTTCCCGTAACTACCACCTCGTTGAGATTGATCGCACTTACCCGAAGTGTGACATCGAGAGTCGCAGACGCCCCGCTGGCGACATTCACAGTTCGCGAAACCGGCTGATAGCCGATGCGGCGGAGTGTGACTGTGCGGTTCCCGTCAGGAACCGGGTTGAGAGTGAATTCGCCATTTGAATTCGTCACGGCGCGGACTCGCGTTCCGTCGACGACAACCTGAACATCGACGAGGCCGCGGCCGCTCGACGCATCGGTCACACGGCCGTGCACAGAGCCTGTCGTGGCTTGAGCCAGGACGAGATGTGGAAGTGTAAAAAGGGCGAGCGCAAGACTGATTGCGCCGCGTCGGACCAGAGACAGAGTCATACGAGGGGTCTCCAAATGGAGTTCTCCCCGTTCGCAAACGGAGAGCGTGCTAGTGAATGGGCGCGGTACGATACTGTCGAGCCATGCTCTTATCAAGCAATTTCGGCGATGAATAGCGCCGAAGCAGGTTTCCCGGTGGCCGGACTGAGCGGCTCGCGCATCTCGATGGAGGAAAAACCGCTTTCTTCGAACAAGTGGAGCCAAGTCTCCATCGTTCGGAAATACCACGGAGCTGGATCGCAAAAATCCGAGCTGAACCCGGCCCACGAGCCGGTTCGCCAGCCGTCCTGGTACGGAAGATTACCGGTGGCGGTAACCGGGTGAAGCGTCTGAACCACGAGCGCGCCCCCTGCGTTGAGCAACGAAGGAACGACGCGAACGAGCTCGTCGACAGACTCCTCGCCGATGAGTGAAAAATTGGCGACAGCCACATCCACTTTCGCGTCGAGCGCACCGTTGGCAATCTCCTCATACGCCATTACGCGAAAATCGCCTCCGCCGGCCGCGTTTGCCCGGCCGATGAGCTCAGGAACCGCGTCTACACCAATCGCCGTGATCCCTGCACGCGAAAGTGCGCGCACGAGCCATCCCTCGCCGCACCCAATGTCGAGCACCGATTGCGGAGACCGGGCAACTATTGCGTCAAGGATCGCGCGATTGGTGACGAGATTGCGGCTTTCGATTCTGTTTTCGCGCACCGCATCGGTCCATGCGCCGGCATTGGCCTTCCACGAGTCGATGATTTTCGCATCGCTCAGCGGATCCACTCTCAGAACCTCGCGCGCGCGGCCGCCTCGGCGCCGTCGACGATCGCCTTCGAGACGGCGAGCTGAAGCGGGGCAAGATTCGGGAACAATCCCTTCGCATTCGTCCGTATTTGCTGCCGGTTGGTCAGCAGGACGATCGACAGCCCATCGTGAGGTACGCCAAGGACGTAGGTGCCGGTGAAGCCGGTATGAGAGAAGCTGCCGGCAGGCATTCCCGCGGGATACTGCCAGCCAAGGTAGTGGCCGTAGTTGTCGAGTGTGAAGAAACGGTCGATAACGGCGGGGCGAATGTAGACCCGCCGGTTAGCGGTTCCGTGACTCAGCAACAAGTTCAGCAGGACGATCAGCTCCCCCGAATTGGAGAACAACCCGGCATGACCAGCGATACCGGCGTTGGCGTAGAACGAATTGCCGTCGTCCACTTCTCCGACGAGCACGTGATCCCGCCAGCCGTTCCATGACGTCGGATCGCCGCGGTACCTGTACGCGAACGTCGTGTCGTAAACCATGTGATGCTCGTACTCGTTGCCTGTTTCGGTCGCGGCGAACGCGGTGAATCCCTTCTTCTTTGGATTGAACGTCGTTGCTCGAAGTCCGAGCGGCCTGTAGAGATGATCGTCGATAAACGTGTCGAGCCGCTGGCCACTGACTTTCTCTACGATGTCTCCAAGGAGCATGAAGCTCAGGTCGCTGTAATGCCGGCCTTCGCCAACTCCCCATTGTAAAGGCATGCTCCGAATCGCGTTGTAGGTCTGTGCAGTATTCGAGGCTTGATAGTAGAGAGGCTGCCATTGCACGAGACCTGCGGAATGCTGCAGCAGATTTTTTACCGTTATGCTGTCGAGGTGGGGCCCCCGGAAGTCCGGCACGTACGCATAGACCGGCGCATCGACATCGAGTTTGCCCTGATCGACGAGGAGCATGATAGCAAATGTGGTCGACATCACTTTTGTCACCGACGCCAGGTCGAACAGCGTCGTTGTGTGCATCGGCCGGCCGGGGCTCACGACGCGGCAATTGCTCCCAGCTCCGTCGCACACTGTGATCTCCGCTTGAGCGGAACCGAATGCGCGATTGTGAATGAGACGACCATCCTTTGACACGGCGAGCACTGCACCGGCGGTAAGTGTTCCTACTGCGGCTTGAACGAGCGAGTCAGCCGTTGCTATGCCGCGTCTCAGCTCGAGATTGGCAGACGCGGGAACGGGCGGCTGCGCGGACGTGCATGCAAGCATTATGACCGATGCTGAACCGACGATGACGGCGCGACAGCTCGATGCAACGTTCACGATTGATCGGCCGTTACGCGCTTGGCGCCGGGCGGCTGAGGCGGCAGATCGGGCCGCCACGACACATCGGGCGCTGCAGGAGCAGGTTGCTCGGCAGACACATTATTCGAATTTATATGCGCGAAGATGAAGTTCTCGGATGGTACCGGCGCGCCCGCCAGCCTCCGGAGCATCGCAAGCTGTCCCGCGTGCGTCATCGCATCAGCGAGTGGTCCCTGAAGAAACTGCTCGTCGCTTATCCGCGCGGTCAGGCTCACGTTGGCGAAATCATTCAACAGCTGCTGAAGCAGTGAATGAAATCGGGCCACTTCGTCCGCAAAACCCGGGAGCCAGGGCGGCTCGAACGATCCACCGTGCATCATTGTGCGCGCGTAGCCCATCAATCCAGTCATGTGCCACACCAGCTCGTGCGGCGTTCGAGTGTTGAGCTCGGCACGATAGTCGGGATAGCCAGGCGGCGCGTCACGAAGCGCTTTCTGCGTTCGGTACGCCAATGCGGCGAGGAAATGCTGCAGCAGCTTGCGTGATTCGGTCACTTGTCGGCTCGCATCTTATGTCGTGAAAAGCTACGATACTTCGAGCGTTAAAACGAAGGTCCGAACCCCGCCACGAATTTCCACGACGCCTTGGTGTCGATTGGCCTGGCGAATCCGAAATGAAGGTTGCCGGAGAACAAAGTGGCGCCGAACCCTATAGTAGCCCGAAGTCCGTCAGTCGCGACAGCCAACGGCGTACCGTCATCGCGAGACCCGAGCCGGGTGACAGAAGCGCGGGCTGCGCTGCTGGAGATTTGAGACCAGCCACCCTGAAACCCGGCTGCAAAACCCGGAGCCAGCCCCGGGATGTAGATCGTTCGCCATATGCGTCGCGGCGCACGGAGAACTGGAAACGTGTAACTGGAATATTCGCGGAACAATGCCGCACGGTCCCCAGCGAACTGCTTGTAACCGTAGCCAGGTAGAATCGCGCTGCCGCCCAGCTCGAACAAAGTTTGAGGAGGAATACGGTGACCGATGACGGCGCCGCCATCAAAATGGAGCGACATCGTGACCGGCCCCCAGTATTCGCGCCCCGACAAGCCAAGCTCGGCGCGCTGCCATTTCAACCCGCCGTATCCGGCTTCGTAATGCAGCTTTGCACCAAAACCGGGTTGAACGAACTCCGCGCTCGCGCTTGGATGAAACTCGGCGTCGATGACACCGAGCGCATATGACCCACCGTCGGATCCGCGATTCGGCCGAAATTTCCCGCCTCCAACAAGCCCTCTGTCGAGTCTCGTAAATTCCGGCTTGTCATCGCCGGCTCCTGCCTGGACCGTGACTATCGCCCGATCGATCGAACCGATCGTGTGCGAGATGGTTGTGAGAGCTGTTCGCCTGTCCACATAATCGAAATCGTCAAACGAACCGACCATGCCGCTGATGCCGTCGCTGTGCGCCTCACCCGGTAAGATGAAATCGTTAGTCGACGCAAGCGATCGCTCGACTCCGATCCCGAAGTTGTCGAGCCCGCGGCGCAACGCTGCATGCGCGCCGCCCTTGAACGTTCGCTCGGTCCACGCATACCCGATCGCACCGCCGTACGTAAACCCCGGGAAGGCGCTTCGCATCCGGACATTCACCTCTGCCCCGGTGAACAATCCCTCAACCCGGTTGTAGCGAACGAGGTTGTCCCAGTTGTTCGGTATGACCTGCACCTGCGTCGAGCCGGTCGCCTTCCATGCGTCAGGCGCGACGTCGTCAAAATCGGCTGACTTCACGCCGGTGGTCGCATCACCGAGATCAGATTGCCATGCCCCGAAATGACTCGCACTGTCGGCGCCCGCCCACGTTGTGCGATGCGGGATATGCGCAGAATCATTCACGCCGGCGACAGCCGCACTCGTGTCATCGACACTGTAGTCGCTGAACTTCGACACAATCCGCATCACCGCGCGGTCGCGGCCGAGGAGCGCCATCGTCGTCTGAAATTCCGTTCGCTGAAACGCCGGAAGCCAGTATCGCTGCTCGACCTCGACATTCACGAATTCCGCATAAGCCACCGCAACCAGACCGGGAATTCTCTCGACCATGGACTTCCCGCCAGGCCGCTTGCCAAACACCACGAACTGGCCGCGCATACGGACGATCTGCAGTCGCGTCGCATCGATGTCGACTTCGCCGTCGAACGCGGCAAATCGCGTAGACTCCACGAGATGTGGCTTCACATGAACACGCACTATCGGAATAACACGACCGGGACTGCGAAGAATCGTGACGGTGTCGCCGCCGGAAAACCGGTAGTACCTGTCTCTGTCCGACGCGAATGGGTGGATTGCGATTACAACATCGCGAGGAGACTTCGGAGGGTTATCTCCCGGCTTCCGTCTCTCTCCAATGAACTGTGCACCCAGTGGGATTCGCTCGCCATAGAGTGACGGCTCGGTCCACCCGGTGAGAAAGCTCATTGTCGATATCGACGGCCCGAGAGTCTGCGCACGATACCCAACCACGTGCATCGCATACTCCGCCCCGCGCGTCCACTTTACCGACGACGCCACCTGCTCTATCTGCGCTGCCCTCTCGCGACCCAGCGTGTCGCGCATGAGAAGCGAGAGCTCGGTCTCGACGTGCGCGCGGTAGCCGCGAAATTCTTCTGGCGGAGCGTGGTTCGCTATCGCGGCCTTGGCAACCAGATCGCGAAGAGCAAAAGACTGATAAACGGGATCGGCAGCACCAAGCTGGGCAAACAGGAGCAGCGAAAGAAACATGACTGACGGTAGTATCGGGAATCATCCCCCGCCAGCCGTCATCGCCCATCGTCACCGCCCCGCGCCCATCTCCTGCAGAGCAACCCTTCGATCGAGATACAGCGCGTTAGCCGCCGCCTCGCCCTTTATCGTGTTGTCGAACATGCACCAGATCTGCGATGTCGTCTGCGAATACTTCCCCAGACGAAATGCGAGTCCGTCGAGATACGAAGCCGTATACGGCGAGTAGTACTTCTGTGGCGACCCGTGAAGCCTGAAATACACGGTGCTCTGAGATCCTCCCGGCTCCGCCGCCGCAGGCACAACCGCAGGATCTGCCGCTGCGCGTGCGACCCCGTGGGCGATAAGCGTCCTGGTAGCGTCGGGAGCGAACCACGTTTTGTGACGAGGCTCGACCACGACGGAGCAGGTCAGTCCATCCATCAACAGCCCAAGAAAGCTCTCAACTACTTCCGCATCGAACTCGAAACTCGGCGGCATCTGCACGAGGAGACATCCGAGCTTGTTGCCAAGGCCCGAAACTTCCCCACGAAAGCGTTGCAACGCATCATCAGATGCAATCAGGCGGCTTACATGAGTGATGCTTTTCGGAACCTTCACCGAAAAGCGAAAATGGTCGGGAACCGACTCTGCCCATCGCTGGTACGTCGAGGTCTGGTGCGGCCGGTGGAACGACGAGTTGATCTCGACCGCCCGGAAAACCGACGAGTACCGCTCGAGCTGAGTTCCAGCCGCCGGGAAATGTTCCCGCGAAATGCGCGGAACACTCCATCCGGCGGTTCCTACATGAAGATTCGCAGGCAAATGATTGCTAAAGTCCTTCAACGATTCCTCGGTCACTCGAAAAGAGTACTATGGTGACTGGTGACAGGGCAAAAGCGTCAATTGTTCATGAAAACCAGATTCGTATTTTGTGCGATGGTGGTGCTTGGGGTCGCCGGGTGCGCGGCACCTGCCAGAGTGGAAAAGCCACGCGCGGAGATGTCCCAGCGGGAGCGGGACAGTACAATCGCGGCGAGCGGGCTGCCAGGCTCCGGAGTTGTCAGGAAGGCCATGAGGATGTCCGATATTCAGAACAGGCAGTCCGCAATGGTCGAATCGGCGGCGGACGAGAACTAGGGCTCGCTCGGGACAAACAGATGAATATCGCCTGACTAGCGCCTGTATAAACGAGCGTTAATTTACGAGTGGTGTACGACGCCGCTCGGCCAACAATCCTCAGTCTCGTCGGGACTTTTCTCCCTTTGTCGGAGAACTGGATCTACGACCAGGCGACCAATCTCGAATGCTATCGCGCCGTTTTTGCATCGCGTCGTCTGAGGAATCTTTCCGCTTTTACTTTCGATCGGGTCCACAGCGTGGCCCCGATCTCGCTCCACTGGCGCGTTCGCGACCAGCTGCTCAAGCGCCGCAAAGGGCGCTCTCCGTTTTTCGAGAAAATCGCGGAAACCGAGAATGCGAGCCTGATTCACGCGCACTCCGCTGCAGTCGGCACGGCTGCAGTGGGCGTGGCGCGGGCAACCCGAATCCCGCTCGTCACATCGTTGTATGGTGTAGATATTTGGAAGGGGGACGAAGGGGTCCGCGGCCTCCGGCGAAAATACGCAAGCCTGTTCGCGCACGGATCGCTGTTTTTGGTGGAGGGTCCGGTTGCTAGCGGTCAACTGGCGCACCTCGGATGCGATCCACGCCGCATCGTCGTGCATCGGCGCGGAGTGGACGTCGCGTCCATTTCGCCTCACGCCCGTACGCTTCTTCGTGGCAACGAGCTGCGAGTCCTGATGGCCTCCAGATTCGTCGAAAAAAAGGGACTTCGCTACGGAGTCGAAGCCTTCGCGAGAGTTGCACGCGACACCCCCTCCATCAGGCTGACAATCGTCGGGAAGGGCACATCGGCCGGCGAAATTGCGATCGCTCACGAGCTTCACGACATTGCCCGACGCTACGGTGTGGAGGGCCAGATCGAGACACGCGGATTTCTTCCGCTGCACGAGCTGCAGACTCTCGCGTACCGTCATCACGTTTTCCTTCATCCCAGCGTTCGCGCGGCAGACGGAGACGCTGAGGGAGGGCACCCGGTAGTGATGACGATGCTGGCGGCGAGCGGAATGCCCATTCTCTCCACGAGACATTGCGACATCCCGGAGGTGGTCGCGGAGGGAAAATCCGGATGGCTCGTCAATGAAAAGGACGTCGATGGAATGGAGGGAATCTTGCGCCAGATTATTCGCGATCCGTCGGTTCTTCCGGGCTACAGCCGTAGCGCACGCGAGCTCGTCGAAGGAAAGTACGATATCCGGAAGAACCGGCTTGACGATATCTACGACAAGGTTTTGAAAACGTCATGAAATCATCCGGTTCTCGCCGGGAATTTCTGAAGGCACTCGCAATCGCTGCTGGAACGACTGCGGTCCCGTCGCTGGCCGCAGCCGCAACACGCAGGAATTTGTTGCCTGTCACAGCAAGTGACGACATCGCCCGGCTCAAGGCCTGGACGTTCGCATTGCGTCATGAACAGTCCGCAGTCGCGCATTCGCCATTCGGTGCACGGGCAGCTCACGTTGGCGAGCTTGCCATCGGAACTCCCTACGTGCCGAACACGCTCGAGGGATACCTGCGAAATGGCGGCGATGCCGCGCACGAGCCAGTCACGCTTTCATTGACAGAGTTCGACTGCGTGACTCTCGTCGAGTCGTGCCTTGGAGTCGCCAGAATCGCGGCAGCGGGTGGCGCGCCGACATGGAACCGGTTCGGGACCGAGATCGCCCGGATGCGGTATCGCGGCGGCAAGAGTGGAGGATATGCGTCGCGGCTTCACTACTTCAGCGAGTGGATCAGCGATGGCGCATCGCGCGGCCTCGTCACCGACCTCGCTCCGAAGCTCGGAGGAATTGTCGATCCGCGCCCGCTCCGGTTCATGACCGGGCATCGCGACAGCTACGCCGCACTCGCCAATGATTCGGTCTTTCGCCAGATCGCGGAAATCGAGAAACGGCTCGATTCACACAAGCGCTACATCATTGCAAAGGATCGTGTTCCAGAAGTTGCGGACGAGCTTCAGACCGGCGATGTGATCGCATTCGCGACATCGATCGCGGGGCTCGACGTTACACACTCCGCATACGCGTATCGCCGCCGCGATGGCGTGATGGGAGTGCTGCATGCCCCGCTATCAGGCGGAGCCGTGGAGATCAGCAGGAAATCGCTCCCCCACTATGTTGACGCGATCAATAGCTCGATTGGAATACTCGTCGCGCGGCCGCACGCGGCAGTATAAAGACGCCGACTCTGCGAGGTCTCAGCGGGCTGATACCCGCCACACGGTATTTCCGACATCATCGGCTACCAGCAGCCCGCCGCGCTTGTCGACTGCAACACCAACCGGCCGCCCCATCGCGTCGCCGTTTGGCTTTACGAAACCTGAAAGCACATCTATCGGAGGTCCGCCGGGATGCGAGCCACTGAAGGGAACGAAGATCACCTTGTAGCCACTGCGCGGTTTGCGATTCCACGAACCGTGCTGTCCGACGAACATTCCGTGAGCGAATATCGCTGGAAGCGAATTTCCCGCCGACCACGCCAGCCCGAGTGACGCGGTGTGCGCGCCAAGCGCGTAGTCGGGTGGAATTGCTTTCGCGACGAGATCGGGCCGCTTGGGTTCGACGCGGGGATCGATATGCTGGCCGTAGTAACTGAACGGCCACCCATAGAAAGCGCCTTCCTTGACTGACGTCATGTAATCAGGAACGAGATCGCTGCCCAGCTCGTCGCGCTCATTCACGGCGACCCACAGTGAGCGATCGTCCGGCTCCCATGCGAGACCGACCGGGTTTCTAAGTCCCGACGCGAACACACGGTGCGCGCCAGTCGCCGGATCGACTTCCCAGATCGCGGCACGTGATTCTTCCTGAGAGATCCCGTTCTCTGCGGCATTGCTGTTCGATCCAACAGCAACATACAACTTCGATCCGTCAGCGTTGGCGATGACGTTCTTCGTCCAATGATGATTGATCGATCCCGCCGGCAGATCGACAATTTTTACGCCAGCGGACGAAATCCGCGTCGCATTCGCGCTGTAGGGAAAGCGAACGATCGCGTCGGTGTTGGCGACGTAGAGGGAGTTCCCGACCAGTACCATGCCGAACGGCGAATTGAGACCCGAGAGAAAAACCGTTCTCGTCTCGGCGACCCCATCGCCATTCGCATCCCGCAGCAGCAGTATCCGGTTCATGCCCGGCGCAGCGCCGCCGGCCTTCGCCATGAAATACTTGAAGAACGCTCCGCGAATTCCCTTCGCGTCATCCGGACGCTTCGGCGCGTTCGTCTCAGCGACGAGGACGTCGCCGTCAGGAAGAACGTAAAGCCAGCGCGGATGATTGAGATTCTTTGCGAATGCTCTGACTCGCGTTCCCGGCGCGGGCGTTGGTCCGGATCCGTCAGCCCACCCTTTCGCCGTGACGACGTTGATCGTCGGAATCACTGATTGCTGCGGCTTCGGCAGCACCGGTGTGGGGCCTGTGCCTGCAGAAACGGGAAGGCTCGCAGAGTTGCCGCACGCAGTCGTGAACGCGGCCGCGAGCGCCAGCAATACGCCTCTCGGTTTGGTAACGATCATGTTGACAGTTCAGGCAAGAATCACGCACGCACCGTTCAGAAACTCTGCATCAGCCAGCGACAGCTTTACGGATTCGGGTGATCTGCGCGAGATGAACCATGTCGTGCCCGGCGTAAAGCTGAGGCATGCGCGCGACCGATTCTTCTCCGCGTTCCGAATGAATTCCAACGCGCTCGTGATCTTCTTCGGTGATTCGTTCGAGGACTCGCACGTTTGCTTTTCGGATGGCCGTGAAGTCGGCGAGAGCTGCTGTGGCGTCGGCATCGCTGTAGCGAAGACGCTCGGACCACAGGTCCTGATCGTAACCCAATATCGGCGGGCGTTCATGAGCGAGAACCATTCTGAATCGCACTCCGCCGATCATGTCGGAATCGGCGAGATGCTGAATCACCTGGGCAATCGACCATTTGCCGGAACGCTCTGCCGTTGAAAGCGCTTCCGGCGACAATCCGGTGACTGCCTTTTCAATTGCTTCAGGCATCTCGCGCATCACGTCGAGCGGGTTGCGATCGCCCAGTGAGTCGATCAGCAGGGCAGTGTACGCGGGTGCGTCTTCGATTGCAGTAGAAGCGGGATTGGCAAAGTCTGACATGGCGTGCGCGTCCTTCGGCAGGGGCCGAGTGTGAGAGTTTTTGCGACTGCTTTGAATAGAAAATTATCGGGGCGAAGCGCCCGCGTGTGCGTCCTGTGTGTGGCCCGCAATCTGCGGCCTTCGACGCCATCGCACAGAAGAGGAATAGCAATGAGTGATGGACAATGTTCGCATCTCGATCAAATTCGGAATGTGAACGCGCGAACACCGGACGGGTGCGAGGAATGCCTGAAAACGGGTATGGGCTGGGTGCACCTTCGAATGTGCATGAGCTGTGGCCATGTGGGATGCTGCGACCAGTCACAGGGCAAGCATGCGACGAAGCATTTTCACACTACGAGTCATCCGTTGATGAGCAGTTACCAGCCGGGAGAAGACTGGGCCTGGTGCTATGAAGATGAGCTTTTTCTGGAGCCTGCGCCGGCGGCCCGTCAGGCGACCGAATGAGGCCGCTATCTTGCGGTTATAAACATATGCCGGGGAGCACAGCGCACCCCCGGCATTTTGCAGGTCGTGCGACCGATGGTTTTCCGTTGTTACGTTCGGCAGCGACCAGTCGTCAAAAGATATAAAGCACCCTGCCCAACCCCCCCGCGCCTCTAGGAGTACCGATCCATGGCAATCTGGAAGGAACAGACCACCGCCACTAAGGAGCTAGTACCGATGCCTCAGCCCGCCGCCCAGAAGGAAGACACGTTCACTTCTTCCTCCCCATCCTACAATCAGCCATCGCGCCCGAGCGCCAATGATGGAAAGGAAACGCTGATTGCAGCGAACCTGTCGATCGAAGGAAAAATTCAGGGTGCCGGACACGTTCGTGTCGCCGGCCAGTTCAAGGGCGACGTGAATGTCGAAGGCAATCTCACGATCGAACAGGGCGCCAAGGTGATTGGCGGCGTGCGCGCGCAGACGGTAACGATTGCCGGTGAGCTCGAGGGAAATGTCGATGCCGCATCACGTGTCGAGCTGCTCGCTTCAGGCGTGCTGAACGGCGACCTGAAGGCAGGCTCGCTGACAGTCGCTGCGGGGTCGCGGATGCGCGGTACCGCAGAGTTCGGCTGGGATGAAAGCAAGACAGGCCAGACCGCGAGAAGGATGGAGCCCGGCGTTGCCGCATGACCAATGTCGGACAGGCGGTTGCGGGTAAGACGCGAACCTGCCCGCATTGCAGGGCGACGATTCTTCAAAGCTCGACAACGTGTCCCCTCTGCAGGAAGAGTCTGCGGTGGGACCCGCACACCGAGCGTCACAAGCCGCCGAGTTTTTCTGCTTTGCGGGTCGAGGGTTCGGTCAAGCATCCCCCAGTGGGCGAGGCATGGGAATATTCGCTCATGGTTTCGGTGAAGAACGACAAGGGCGAAGAGGTCACGCGCCAGATGGTTGGCGTTGGGTCTCTTCTGCCCGACGAGGAGCGGACGTTCACTCTGTCGGTCGAAGTCTTCACATCCCAGACAGCAGGGCCGGTCAAGGTTCGCTAGGCCGGCCCTTGAGCGACAGCTCGTAAAAAAGCGTGTCGCCGAATTCGATCGAGCGATATGGTGGAATGGACCGGAACCCTTCGCTCTCGTAGAGAAGCTGGGCTGGTTTCATCGATTCCAGGGTTCCCAACCGGAGGCAGCTATAGCCCCTGCTTCGTGCTTCCTGGATCACATGCCGCACGAGAGTGCGTGCGATTCCCTGCCCTCTCCGGGCAGGTGTCACATACATCCGCTTCACCTCGCCTGTTTCATCGTCGAGCTTTCGCAAGGCAGCTGACGCTGCCGGCTCTCCGTCGACGAATGCGACCCACAGCCCGCCGTCGGGTGGATTGTAGGGATCGGGAAGCGCCGCAACTAACGCGTCGGTCTGCGCCGGATCGTGTGCGGCTGAGTGCGCGCTCACGTGCGCGCGTATGAGCTCGCGCGCCGCAGAGAGTGCAATCGGATCGTCTGCAGAGCGAATCTCCACGGCTATTTCTTTCTTCATATTCCCGGCGCTTTCGCCAACCACGCTCCTGGATCAAAAAAGAATTTGGATACGAATTTGACGGACTTGGCGGATCAGAAACTAACAACTTTTTGGACGCTTCCTTGTCATTCCCGGTTTTTATTTCTGGGGCCTGATCCGTTCCACCCGTCAGATTCACGTCCATGAAAGTTGTAGTTGTGTTGCAGTTGCAGCTGTTCCGGAAGTTGACGATGTACTCAATGCCACCAAAACAAAACGCCCCGGAAGAGTTTCCCGGGACGTCTTGCAAATTCAGATCGCCTTCAGATCACGGAGGCGGGAAGCCCGTCTGAGACTGGGGCGTGTCATCCTGCTTCGGCACTCTAAACTTCGGCGTCTGTCCAAAGTTGTACTGGAACGTCAGGAACGCCGCGCGAACGCCGAACTTGCGCTCGGTGAGCTGAATGAGCTGGTCGTCCCCTGCCCTGATCTTGAACCGCATTGTGTTGAACGGGTCGACCAGGCGAAGGCTCACCGCAGCCTTGTCCTCCAGCAGCTTCTGTCTGAGTGAAAACTGCGCCATCTGCGTGCTCGAAAATTCACCACGCTCGATCTTCACCGGCGCGCGGTAGAAATAGCTGGCCTGGAAAATCAAAGTCGGGTTGATCGTGGCCGTTCCGTTGACGCGCGACGACCATGTTACCGCGTTCGATGAAAGCGAAGATTCCGACCCGCCATCGGTTACCATCTTGAAGATATTGAAGCTCGCAAACCCGTTGAAGCGCTTGCCTAGGCGGAGTGATCCGTTGAGATCGGTTCCGTACGAGTTGCTCGTCGCAAGATTCTGGAAGCTGACCGACGTCACCTGGCGCCCATCGACCACGTCATCGGTGTTGATCGCAACGCGGATCACGTCGCTCGTATGACGATAGAACGGCGATAGCTGAACCGTGCCGAGCTGGCCCGACCGCGTCAGACCCAGCTCGATTGCATCGGTGTACTCCGGATTGAGCTCCGGATTTCCGATGAAGACGTTCTGCACATCGAAGAATGTCGGGAAGGGATTGAGCTCCTGCGTTCCCGGACGCCGGATGCGGCGCGAGTACGCAAGCTTTGCCTGCGTGACATCGCTGAACTTGTAGAGCGCGACGGCGCTCGGGAAAAGACTCGAGTAACTGTAGGGATAGCTCTGCGCGGGAGTCTTGAGCGAGAAGTCGCGGTTTGCGTACTCCGCGCGCAACCCGCCCTGAAGATCGAACTTGCCTGCGCCCTGGCTCAGCACCGCGTAAGCGGCGTGCACCTGATCATTGAAGTTGAAGTCGTTGCTGAGCGAGCTTGGAACCCACGTTCCGTTGCCAAGCGCATCCTTGGTCACCTCATAATTTCTGTCGAGCCACCGCGCCGTACCCTTGTAACCAGTCTCGAGCTTGCGGCGCGGCGCGAGCGTACGGGTGTAGTCGAGCTGCGCATTGAGCTGCTGTGTCAGCGCGTCGGTGTTGTCGCGCTCGCCTTCGAGCTGTCCCGCCGTAAGTGCACCCGCGGCAGTCACCGGCTGGCGCCAGAGAATCGAGCGATCCTTGTCATCGGTTCTGTTGAACCGAAGTTCCGTCGAGATCTCGTGCTTGCGAGGCTCGAGAGTTCGCTTCCACGCAAGCGTGTAGTCAAGTCCGTAAGAGTTGACCTCGTCGTTACGCGTACGATTGTACCGGTCGAGAAAAGACCCGAGTCCGTTGAGCTCGGTATAGTCGTTCACCGAATTGTCGGTCGAGGTGCGGCGGTTCAAAGCGATGGCGTTCGTGATGACGTCGCGATTGTTCGCCTTGTAGTCAGCGTTCGCCGTCAAATTGTGGCCGCTGTTGCCGTTCCTCCCGTCGATGTTCTGATTCGTGAACGACAGCGGGTTGCCAAGCGAGTACCGCTCGCGGTTGTTGATGCCGATGATGCCGCGATCGTCGGCGTTGTATCCGTACGTCGTGAACGTCGTCCACGGGCCTGACTGGTAGCCGAGGTTTCCGGATCCGTTGTAGCGGCCGCTCGCGGTTGCAGATCCGACCGTAAGGCCGCCGCTCATGCCGAGGTCGGTGTTTGCCTTGAGGACGATGTTGATGATGCCGGCCATCCCTTCGGGGTCATAGCGTGCAGACGGAGTCGGCACGACCTCAACGCGCTCGACGATGCTGGCCGGAATCTGCTTGAGATACGCTCCGAGCTGCGCCCCCGTGATCGGAGTCGGGCGCCCGTTGATCTGGATTGCAACGTTCTCGTTACCGCGCAGACTCACCTTGCCATCGCCATCTACCTGGACAGACGGAACAGCATCGAGCACATCGCTCGCGTTCGTTGCAGTCGGTGCGACTTGCCTGGAGCTGTAGGTGTTGCGGTCCGGCTCGATTGCAACAGACGCGCGCTCTGCCGTCACCTGCACACCTTCTAGCGCGACAGCTACTTTCGACAGCTTCACCGGTGCGACAGTTGCCGCGGCTGCCGCCGGCGAGATCGTGAATTCCTCGGTCGTCTTTGGCCCGTAGCCGATCGAAGTGACACGCAGATAGTAGGTGCCGGGTCTCAGACCCTGAATTCGGAATGTGCCGTCATCCTTCGCCACCGCTCCCGCGACCAATGCCGTGGTGGCCTTGTTGCGGACAGCGATTGTCGCCCGCGCGAGCGGAGTGCTCGCGTCAGCATCGGAGACGGCACCGCGAACTTCTCCGTTTGCCTGGGGCTGAGCCTGTGGGGATGCCGGATTTCCCTGCGCCTGGGCGCGGGCTGAAACACCGCTAACCAGGAGAAGAGCGAGAACCGCGAACAAAACGCGTTTCATGTTGGAAACCATGGAATGGGTTGAACCGCACTGCAGCCGGATACGCATCGTCCCGATGCGTCCGTCTTCGCATTACGCCTGTTAGAGGCTCCCAGGTTTCAGAAAAGCTTACTCGTCGGTTGTAAAAGTTCCGTTAAGGTGAATCCCGGATTGTATACATCCGTTTAAGTACGCCCTTCGTAAAAGAGAGACTACGGGCCTCATCGACAGGCCGTTCAACCGCAACGAATACGAAGGAGTTGTTGATGGAATCGGAGACTTCATCAATCGGACGCAGAGGACCGGGCGGTCAGAGCCGCCGCGATTTTTTCAGGACAGCCGCCATCGCAGCAGGAGTAGGCACACCGCTCATCCTCTCCGGGTGTCACGTCATCGGAGCAGCAGGCCGGGAAAAACTCGACTTCGGCGATGATTTTGGAGTACTCAATTACGCATACGCACTCGAGACTCTGGAAGCACAATTCTACCAGCAGGTCGTCCGCACTCCGCCAGGCAATCTCAAGCCTGGCGAATTCGAGATTCTCCGCGACATCGGAGCCCACGAAGTCCAGCATCGTCGCTTCTTCAAGCGTGCACTAGGCGTTCTTCGCGCAGCAATCCCGGAAATCAATCTGAGTTCGATCAACTTCAATAGCCGCGATGCAGTTATGGCTGCAGCGCGAAATTTTGAGGACACCGGAGTGGCCGCATATAACGGAGTCGGCAACCGGCTTCGTCTCGCCGAGTTCCTGACGATCGCGGGAAAGATTGTGTCGGTCGAAGCGCGGCACGCTGCGGCGATTCGCGACATGATCTCCCCGCGCAGCCGTGCCTTTGCCGGCGACGACGTCATCGATGCAAATGGGCTCGACCGCGCGATTAAACCGCGCGAAATCCTCTCGATGGTCGCGCCCTACTTCAAAACTCCACTCCGCATCGCCGGGCTATAGGACAAACCAACATGACTCTACAAAGATTAATGGATGCCGATCCGGAGATTGCCGAGAAACTCGTGTCGCGCAGAGACGCAATTGCGCGCGGCGCTTCGAAGTCGTCTTCCGTCGCGATCGGACTCGCCATGGGTTCCGTTCCTCTCGCACTGGCAGCGGTTGCCAAAGATGTATTCGCACAGGGCGGACTTCCTTCAATAGTTGTCGACGTATTGAATTTCGCACTCACTCTCGAGCACCTCGAAGCGCAGTTCTATGTGACCGGTGTGGGGACCACGGGATTGCTCAGCCCCGAGACGCTTCCTGTGTTCGACCAGATCCGAAAACACGAAGTGGCGCACGTGGCATTTCTTCAACAAGTGCTCGGATCTCGCGCTGTCGCCAGGCCTTCATTCGATTACAGCGCGGGACACGGAAGCGGAAACGGACCGTTCGCCGACGTGTTCTCGAATGAAAGAACCTTTGCCGCCGTTGCTCAGACATTCGAGGACACGGGGGTTCGCGCATACAAGGGACAAGCGGCGAATCTCATGGGAGACGATGGTATACTCGAAGCCGCCCTGCGAATTCACTCTGTCGAAGCAAGACACGCGGCCGAAGTGCGCCGCCTTCGCGGACAGAAGAGCTGGATCTCGATCGACATACCGGGAGCGCTGCCGGCGATTACACAGCCGACCTACGACGGGGAGGCAAATCGCTTCCACTTCGTTCTCGCGCGACCGGTCAACAGCATAAGCATGACCGAGGCCTTCGATGAGCCGCTCACCAAGTCGCAGGTGATGGATATAGTTGCCCCCTTCATCGCCGGAGCTTGACTGACATGAGAAAAACCATGATTCGGTCGGCGGTTCGCGCTGTCGCTCTCGCAGCCTTGCTGCTTGCCGGCAGAGAGGTATCGGCGCAGAAGCTCGGACCCCAGCGCCAATTCCTGTCCATCGACGCGTTTTACGATCGTCTGCAGCTCGACGCAGGTGAAGGCCGGAGCCGGGTGGGCATTGACGGATTTGGTGCGCGCCTCTGGATCAACGCAGCTCCATTCGCCGGCCCAAGCGCGTTCCTCGGCAAGACAGCGGTTGGACTTTATTTCTCGCGCAACCCGCGCAAGGATGCGGGCCTGGGTGCCGCGCAATACGGTGGCGAGCTCTACGTGTTTCCGACGGAAAGACCTTACGGCGGAATTATCGACCCGTTCGTTTCGCTTGGAGTTGGCGCATTGCGGATCAATAACCGGCAGGGTTCTTTCTCCAGCGATGCTCGCGCTGACATCGCGGATGGCAACACAACCCATTTCGCGCTCAGTCCCGGCGCCGGCGTGAGGCTGCCGGTTTTTAGTCGCGTCCAGCTCAGGTTCGATGGCAGGGACGCAATCGTGTTTTCGCGCCAAGGCATCGCCTCAGGCACCAAGCGCACGAGTCATTCTCTTGATTTTCAGGGCGGATTCGGAATCGAGTTCTGAACGGGGCGCTCACTACTAAGAAAGCCGATCCGGTCCGGGTCGGCTTTTTTCTTTCGTAGTCTTGCTCCGATGGTCCAGGTCATCCGACCCGTCACGCCGCGGCATCTGGTTTCCCTTTCCGCTCGATCAACTTTCCAACGAATGCCGAGATGACTACAGTCGCCGCGATTCGAAGCGGTTGCGTGATCTTCGTCACGATATAGGCCGCGGTCCACAGTCCTGCAGTCCCGGCCGTCGAGCTGGTCTTCCAGCCGAAGCGGATTGCGAAGTAGGAGCCGAGCAGGACCACTCCGAACAGAACGAGATACACGACTACCGCAATAGCACCGTATTCCGCGAGAATTTCCTTCAGAGTTTTTTTCATCCGCGGTTACGATCCGTTCCCGATCGAAATGAGATCGAGCGGATTCACTGTCAGTGCGCCGTAGCGCGCGCTCCAGTGGAGATGCGGTCCGGTCACGCGGCCAGTCGATCCGACAAGTCCGATCTCCTGTCCGCGCTCGACCGTATCTCCGGCCGCGACGAGCGTTCTGCTCATATGGAAGTAGGCGGTTACTATGCCCGCGCCGTGATCGATGTAGACGACATTCCCGGCAAGAAAGAAATTGTCGACGAGTGCGACGACACCGCGGTTTGCTGCAAGTATCGGCTCGCCCGTTTTTCCCCGGAAGTCTACGCCCAGATGCCGGCTGGTCAGAGTTCCGTTGAACATGCGGCCGGAACCGAACGAGCTCGTAATCGCTGACTGGCGCGGTCGGAGGAACGCCGCAGTCCAGAGCCTCAGCGTCGTGTGCGAATGCCGGCCGATCTCCCGGGCGGTCGCATTCTCCCGGTCAACGCGCGCCTTCGTTGCAGAATCGAGAGGCTGCGTGAAACGCGGCGCGACCGCGAGCGCGCGCCTGCGTCCGGACGACTGTGGCGGCGCCGGTATCGTTGTAGACGAGGAGATCGTGTCGGTTTTTCCTGATACTCGCTCGACGATGACAGTTGCTCTTGCTTCGTCTTTCGCATCCGCCGATACGGCGCCGATTGCATGCCATGCGTCATTGGCCGATTTCGTGAAATGCAGCGGCTCGCCCGACATCCGCCCCGTGACTGCAACAATCGAATCGCCAGATGGCGGCGCATTCACCAGCACGCGCACTACTGCTCCCGGCAGTGACCGCGCAGGAAGAACGACGCGAGGACTCTGCGCCTGCGATTCAGATGCGAACGCGGAAGCGAACGCAGAAGCGAACGCAGAAACGACGGACGCAGCGATGCACAGCGAGCGGAAAGAAGTTTTCAGATTGCCTTCACGTATGACGCGATCGCCGCGACGTTTGCGGCTGCGGTCTCCAGAAAACGGCGGCGGTTGAACACGACTCCTCGGCATTTGGCGGTTCGGACAGGCTGATAAAGCTAAGTGCCTGCAGGGCGTTCGTGCCGCCAATCGGTATCCGCCCTTGTATCATAGACTACTTTATGCTATAAAGTACAATCACGGATCGCCTCTCATGGCGATGTCTAACCTCAAACGAACGCCGAGACTCCCCATGATTCGAACCGTATTTTTTCGATGGCTTCCATTCGCCGGTCTCGCCTCGGCGCTCTGCCTTCTCATCTACCTTGCCGTTCAACAGAGCGGCCGCCAGACAGCCAACGATCCGCAGATCCAAATCGCGAGAGAAGCGAAAGCGGCTCTCGCCGCAGGTCAATCGGTCAGCTCCGTCGTCCCCGCCGGACAAATCGAGCTCGCAACGGGCAGCTCGCCCTTCATCACTGCGGTGGCTGATGACGGTACCGTCGTCGCTTCCACGGGACGCCTGCATGGGCAACTCCGCACAGTTCCAAAGGGCGTTCTCGAAAACGTTCGCGGCGGAGGCGAAGAGCGAGTCACCTGGCAGCCCGAGCCAGGGGTTCGCATTGCGACTGTCGTCACGAAAAATCCTGGTGCGTCAGGAGGATTCATCGTGGTCGGCAGATCGCTCATCGAGACGGAAGAGCGCATCGGCAGCATTGCATATCTGCTGTTGATCGGCTGGGTTGGAACGCTCGTGGGCCTGCTCGTGCTCGTATCCATCGGTGAGACTTTTGCCGGCACGCGCGTGTGAGCTGAGGTGGTGCCGCTATCTTGATCGGTAACGATGCAAGACTCAGCACCCCCGCGATCCAGAAAGCATAAACACTCCCGCGCGCACCTCGCGGAGTATGGCATGGCGCGCGCGCTGGAAAAAACAGTGTCGACGATGCCCGAAGGTGCTGCCGATGCCTTCGGCAGGCGTATAGGCCGCGGAGTCTACCGCCTGGGAATCAGGCGTGAAGTGGTGGATGAAAATCTTCGCTTCGCATTTCCGGAGAAGGATGAGGCATGGATCTCCGGCGTCACGCGCGCGGCTTACGAACACCTCGGCCGCGAAGCGACTGCGATGATGCGGCTGTCGAAACTGGATGCGCGCGCGGTGATTGACCGTACGGTGACGCTCGGCTGGGACCAGCTCGAAGGTGCGCTAAGCGAAGGACGAGGGTTGCTGCTCGTAACCGGGCATTACGGAAACTGGGAGATCGCGGCAGCGGCCGTTGCAGCGCGCGGAGTTCCCATCGCGGCAATCGTCAGGCGACAGCGAAATCGTCTCGTCGACGCACGACTGCAGGAGCTTCGCAGAAATCTGGGAGTCGAAACGATTTATCAGGGTCAGGCTCCATCTCAGGTGCCTCGCGTGCTGCGAGCAAATGGCGTAGTTGGAATCGTCGGTGACCAGGATGCGCGGCGATCGGGAATTTTCGTTCCGTTTTTTGGTCGTCCGGCCTCGACACATCGCGGGCCGGCGCTGTTTGCGCTTCGTTTGAACGCGCCGGTTTTCTCCTGCATCGCCCGGCGACTGCCGGGTCCGAAGTTTCGCTACGAAGTGGCGGGTGAACGAGTCGACGTGCAGCGAACGGGCGTTCTGGATGCTGATGTCAGGAGGTTGACCGCGGAGCTTGCATCGCGGCTCGAGCACCAGGTGCGGCAGGCGCCCGAGCAGTATTTCTGGTTTCACAACCGGTGGAAGACGAGGCCCCCGGTCGAAGAAGGTTGAGCCCTTAGCGCCTTCGCTCGGCCAGTGCCGGGAATGGGAGCGCAGGATATGGCCCTATCGCTTCAACGGTGTAGACGCTGGCCCAGAAGTCAGGCGGGCCCTCGCTGTCTTGTACGGGGTGATTGACTGGCTTGAGACCGTCTTTCAAATACGCCGCGATCGCCCGGAGCTCCCTGTCGGTCATATAGCGCCACCCGGTCCATGGCATCGGCGGCGCGAGGTATCGCGGATGCAGCGGAAAATTTCCCTGACCCGGTGTCATCGACGTGATCTCAACGTCGGGCGTCTCTCCCGGACGAAGGCCGTATCGCAGGGAGTTGAATATCTGTCGCTCGGTGAACCGGCCGATGCCGGTTTGATTGTCCGGAGTGATATTCCGCGGACGAGTGGTGTACGGACCGACCTTGAATTCGTCGTCTTTTGTTCGGGCGCCGGAGAGAAAAAGTGGCGATGCGGGATTCGACAAGCCACCGTGACATCCGCCACAGTCGTGATCGAGAACCAGCTTTCGCCCTTCGAGAATCTGCGTCATTCGCGCGTCGGCCGTCTGCATGTTGTTCGTAGTGAACATGTTGCCGGAGCTCTGGCTCTTGCATGCAGACCCGAGCACCAGCAGCGAGAGACTGAACAAAGTGGCAGTAGAAATTCCGGAGCGGTACGACGCGTTCGTGGGGCGAACCATGTCTCTCCCTGGGTTATTTGACTTCGAGAATTCCCATCATTCCGTGATCTTCGTGGTCGAGGATGTGACAATGGAACATCCACTTGCCGGGGAAATCATCGTAGCGAACGATGAATCGCGCCGTCTGGTGCTTGGGAACGTTCACGGTGTCCTTCCACCGGCGGTCTTTTTCGGGGACACCATTTCGGTCGAGAATCTGAAACTGGAACCCGTGCAGATGAAACGGGTGATCCATGCCGACCAGATTTTCCACCTGCCAAATTTCTGTCGCGCCCAGTCGTGATGCGACATCCACGCGACTCATGTCCATCACCCGGCCGTTGATGAGGCCCTGGCTGAACGAGACGATTCGCGTCGCCGTCGCCTTGAGCGTATCGAGCTCGGGAATTACACGAAGCGTTGCGGGAATCTCGACTGGCGAAACCGGTGCATCGTTCGAGTACCGGAGTATCGCCAGATCGAACGGCTTGTCCCAGACCGAGGGACGAGTCTGCGGGACGTAGCGATCATAGGGAAGTGACTGAAGTGAAACGACGCTCCCCGGGGAGCCGGTGCCTCGCACGAGCAGCTCCACTCGCTCGCCAGTCGCGACGAGAATTTCATTCATCTGCACCGGATGCTCGAACAATCCACCGTCGCTTCCGACTTGCACGAACGTTTGTCCGCCGAGCGCAAGCCGGTATATGCGCGACGCCGATGCGTTGATGATTCGCCAGCGCTGCACTTCGCCACTTCTGATTTCGATGGCAGGAACCTGCTTGCCACTGACGAAAAACGCGTTTCCTTCGCGCCCGTTTACGAGGTCGACTTGTCCCGAGGGCGATAGCTCTTCCGCAACGTCCACGGAACCATCGGGGCGAAACCGATTGTCCGAAAGGATCAGGATTTTTTCAGGCAGCGACGACGGAAGCGGATCGTCGGCGGCACGAATTACGATTGCGCCGTACAGGCCTTCGGCAACCTGATATCCGGTGTGCTCGTGAGGATGCGGATGATACCAGTATGTTCCGGCAGTTCCGTATGGAATGGTGAACACATAGTCGTACGATTTTCCCGGCCCGACTGGATATAGCGGGCTGCCGTCCTGGTCGGCGGGAATGTGCAGGCCATGCCAGTGAACCGTTGTCGGTTCGGGAAGGTTGTTCCTGAAGTGGATGGTTACGCGGTCACCTTCGCGTGCTTCGAGCGTTGGTCCGGGAACGGTGCCGTTGTATGCGTAGACGGGTGCCGTCGATCCAGCGACCAGCGAGAGTCTTGCCACGTCTGCGCTGAGATTGACTTCGACCGTTCTCGGCGCGCGAGAGATATTCGCGAGCACGGATGGATTGGTGAAGGCCTCGGACTTCGTCGCCGCACCCGCGACGGGAACTCCCCCCGGATGTAACTGAATGGACAGAGTAACGATCCACACCAGCAGCGTCAGCACATTCCGGATCCTGGCAAGCGGGTGAACGTGCTTTTCGAGGCTGCAATAATGCATGTGGCGGTTGAACCGTGCAAGCAAAAACTTGATGGATCACGGTGGCGAGCGAAACGCTGGCTCGCGATCAGCTCAGGGCCTGTCGCAGCCCACTTCTGCACGGGCGGGAATCGCCATGCGATGACAGAAATCATCGCTGAAGAATTGAGCGGCACGCACAGCCCAGTTTGCGCAGCCTGCACTGAGACACCGGTCGGGGAACCACGGTGCGCCAGGCGCTGCGAAGGGGTTCGGCTCAAACTTCGAATGCAGCCGCTTTTCCAGTGAATGCGGACGGCCACGCTTGTCGTCCCAGTCCGGTGTGTAGTCGAGCAGCGCGTCACGAAGATGGATAAGGCTGTCGGCATCGACGAATGGCGAGCGGCTCTCGTGATACTGGTCTGCATCGGCCACTGACAGCGCAAGCTGGTACTTATGAAGTACGGGCGCCCCCGCGATCTCAGGCCACGCTCTCGGCAGCATCGCGAGCTCGCGGCGAATGTTGCCGTGCGCCTCGCCGAGCTTCTGCAGCTCCAGATACAGATCGGTGATCGACGTTTCGAGAAAAGCAGCAGCCGAAAACACCGCGCCCGTTACGAACGCCCCGTGCTGGCAGATCTCCTCGCCCGTCAGTGCTCCCTGCTCGCGGCGCTCGAGCTCCTGCGCCGCGCTCGCGAAATGATCTGCCGAAAACAGGTGCTGCCGGTACAGGCGCTCGCGGCTTTCGCTCTGCTCCTCCGGTGTTGGAGCACTCAGCTCTGTCCCCGCGACCGGCACCCCATGGACGGGTGTCGTCAGCTGATTACCGCGCGAGTCTACGTCGCGAGGCTTCTCTCCCGGCCGTCGATTTGGGTTGCGCCGTCTATCCAGTGCCATTCAGTAGGCGAACCCGATGCTGGTCGTGATCCTTCGATCGCTCTTGTTGGTAAAGAGAATGTTGAAATTGAGTCCCGGATTGAGCAAGCCGATCCACAGGCCGCCCCCAGACGCGTTATGCCACCCTCCCGGTGACTTGCCGGCTACGTAAACGCGACCCGCATCAGAAAATCCAATGAGGCCGACATCGAGCGGAAGGATGAATGGAAATTGCGCGACGGGAATTCGAATCTCCGCGTTTCCATACACTGAGGCATCGCCCGCATATTGTTGCCGCTCTTCAGCGCGAAGCGAGCTCGAGCCTCCGAGAAACGCGGCATCGAAGTACGGGAAATTTCCAAACAGTTTTTTGCCGCCGGCGCGAAGGGCGAGCACCGGCTTCTTTGCAACCGGAAATGTGAAGAACGCCGCGCCGAATCCATCGAGTGCGGTGTAAGCGCTCTTGACGTCCCACGTTGACGGATATCCACTGCCATTCAGCTCGAAAACACCGCGAGGCTTGAGTGTGTCGGGCCTGTACCGGGTTTCGTAATGTGCGCGAAGCTGCACGCCAGCCTGTCCAAAATTTCCTGCGCCGTACGGGTTCGATTCCGAGATGAAGCGATTGCGAGCGCTGTCGGTGGTCGTATACCTCACGATCGGACCAATGCTGATGTCGCTGAGCGGGTTCAGCGAAAATCCAACCGCCGGCCGGAAGTTGCGCTGAGTCTGGCGAATATCGTAGAACGCGTCGCGTGAATCGGGAACGTTGTTGCCGAAGCCGCGGAAATTCACAATCTCGATCTGGCTGAATTGTGCAGCCACCGGCACGTGCAGCTGGGTGCTTTCGAATCGCTTGTCGCCGAGCGCGTTGATCGCGACGCCGCGATGGCCGGTGGAATAAGCGATGTCGGCTTTCAGCAGACTCGAGTACGGCACGTCACGAAAGCCGTACGTGTACCGGGTAAACCCGATTCGCGGAACACGTCCGAGACCTCTCCCGCTTCCGATTTTTCCGGTGGGCCTGACCGAAGTTCCGTTGTCGCGTTGGGGAGGAATCAGAGTGCCGTACGCTTCGAGCCATGGATGCCGGTTGAACCTGTGATTCAGCTCGTTATCCTCGTTCGCCTCCAGTGCAACGCTATCGATGGCGTAGGAAACTCCGGTGATGCTGCCTTCATCCAGAAAATGCGTCGGATTCCGGTCGCCACCGACCGATGAACCGTCGACGAACGAATTGTTGCCGTTCCCGCCGATGACGCGTGTGTGGATGCTTCGTGGAGCGTTTCCCCTGACGACCGCCTTGTCGTCGCCGTCGTGGAGATAGATCCGTATCTCGTGCGTCTCTTCCGGCAGAAAACGCCGCGAGTAGTAGATGCCGCTCTTGTCGGACGCCAGTCTCACGTCGACCGACCCATCGGTATTGCGAACTATAGTCGCGTCGTCGTCGTCGTCGGTTCCGTGAATGTCCACGATCGACGAGAGAATTCCATAGTAGCGGTCGGCCGCGGCCTTCAGGTTGTTGCGCCGCTCTCTGAGTGTCGCGTCGAGGCGCAGAGATGTCGGTGCGAACTGTGGCGACAGGGTAGCGATCGCCCTGTCGATCTCCGCGTCTGTCAGCTTTTGCGTGAGACTTTCAGCGGCTGAATCCCACACAGCCTTATCCAGCCCGCCGAGGATTCGGCGGTCGAATTCCACGGCGTTGGAAAACTGTGCGGTCGGTGTCGCTGGCTGGTTACCGAACGTTATCAGACTCGGAATGCCGATTCGAAGAACGCTTCCGATAGTTCCGCCATATGACACGAACACCTTGTCGCGATCGCGTCCGATCGGCTCCCACGGCGCCTTGTCTTTCTTGCCGAATCGGGCCCACTTCCATTGCAAAGGATGACGATCGTTGTCGCCGAGGAAAGTGTCCATCAGGCGGGCGGTGAGAAACTCCCGCGCGTCGATCTGCTCGCGCGGGTCGGCATTGATCTTCTCGAGCAGCTTGTCGCTGTCGATGATGTCCTTCGCATCAGCAAATGCGACTCCCGACTTCGGAACGGAAGGGTATTCCTCGAGCGTCCCGAGCATCCCGGCGAATTGCTTGCGGAATTTTCCCAGCGCCGGATCGTCCGGCATTACCGCCAGTCTGGGTGTCGCGTGGTAGAGGCCGACCGCATCCAGCAGCTCCGCAGTGGGAATAGCGCTCGTTGGATGCGACGCACTTCCGTAGTCGTGGAAGATGTAGGAGACGACCGTGTGATCGAATTGTTTGGAAAGAACGCGAGAGCCCTTATGAACCGAGCGGAACACCCACTCGGAGCTATCCGGTGCGACAAATCGAACTGACTGAGTCTGTTGGCCGCCGCCGAGTTTGACGGGTGTAAGACCGCCGGCAAAACTTCGCAGATCGAGGATCGGAACCTTGATCGCCGTCGTCCAGTTATCGCGGTAGTTGTCGCCGAGAAGCTTGCGATGAAAACCGCCGGCTTCGTAGTCGGGTCCGGCAACGACCGTCACGCTGTCGCGTCCGATCGGCATCATGGGCCGCGACTGGGCTCTCGCACTTTCCGCATTCGCAAAGCCGGTTGCGACCACGGCGGAGAGCAGAGTGAACCAGGTACAACGCAGGGGGCGGTGGCGAGTCATTGAGCGGTATCCATTTTTTGGGCCGTATCCATTTTCTGGACCGTATCCATTTTCTGGACCGTATCCGTTTTTGGAGCTTGGGCTGTCCCTCTTGCCGGATGCCATCGGTACATGGTGATTGCAGCCGGTTTTCTCGTCGCTTCATCGCTCAGCATCAACACGCTGTCTTTCGTTATCGCGATTCCCTCTGGCTGGTTGTGTCCTTTCGGAAGTGGCTCAGAGCGAACCATCTCGCCCTGCGGCGTCATTTCTATCAATGCGTTTTCGTGAGAGGTAATCATCACGTAATTACCGCTCGCCGGGTCGATCGTGATGTCCGACGGATGCAGGCTTTTCCATTTGTTGGTTCCAATAAGCTGCGCAAACGGAATCGTGACCATCGAAATTCGCGCAGAATCAGGACCGCCTAAACGATACCGGTAGATCACGAGATTGTGCTGCAACGATTTGTCTTTGGCGTTCTTGCAAGGCATGACGAGCCAGTTGCTGTCTGCCTGATAGACCATGCTCTCGAATTCACATTCCTTGCCAAGCTTCAGATCTACCACCGAGTAGGGAACGCCCGCACCATCCGCACCTTCCTGGAACTGGAAGAGAACTCCATTGCTCGCGAGCATGTAGATGTCCGAGCCCGCAACGGTGATTGATTCGAAGTCTCCGCGCATTCCCGTGCCAAGCGTGAACTGCTTGAGCATGATGCCGCGGCGCGGATCGATGACGTAAATCTTCGAAATTTCGTCGTCGTGCGCGAGGATGCGGCCGTCTTGCGTCAGTGCGAGACCCGAAATTTCACGAAGCTCGGGCGGCATGACCCACATTGCCACAGGAGCGTTCTTACCGGGCGACTTGTCAGCCTTGGCGAGTCTGGCCGCGAGATCGCGCTCCCGCGTTTTGCCGAGGGCGTTGAGCTGCAGCTCGCCGGCCTGAGGCCCCTCGCGACAACCCGCGGCGATCGCTGCGATGCCCGCCAGCAGCGCGACCGCACGCAAGCTGATCATGTCTTCGAGGTGTCCTCTTCCCTGATACGCTCGCCGACCTCCAGATCGGCGGACGCAATGAGCCCGCCTGCTTCGCTGTGAACCGCGGTCAGGAAATCATCGCGCGTGACAGCTTTTTTCAGCCGAACGAGGTAGTAAATCACCGACGGCTTGCCGGTGTTCATGATGACTTCGTCGAGCTGGAAACGCTTCGTGTTGGTTTCGAGAGTTTTTTGCAGCGCTTCCTGAGCGCGGCTGACTTCGTCGGTGCTGACTGTCAGCACGGAATCATACCGCGGCTTCTTCTTTTTCTTGCCGAGAGCGTCGCTCACCCGGCCAAATCTTTCCGCCAGTACATCCGCATTCTCCGGTGTGAGCGAAAGGATGAGGTCGCGGTCGGGGACTTCATGCTGGCCTGTCTCGCTCGCAAGCGACTGAAGCGGGCCCGCCCACTGCGACGACGCTGTCGGCGTAAGAACGTTTCTGCCGTAGTCATAGCGCCACGTCAGTATCAGCACGAAGTTGAAGAACATGGACAGGAGGGCGCCAACCGCCAACGATTGCACGCCCGCAGCGAAGCCGACCGCGATGCTGAGAAAGATGAAAACGAGATCACGCGTGTCGCGGAGGTTCGTTCTGAACCGGACTGCACCCACAACGCCTGCAAGACTGAATGCAAGAGCGAGACTGTTCTGCACAACGATGATGATTCCGGCCACCACCAGCGGCAGGATGATGAGCGTCTGAACCACCGCCTGACTGTGCCCCTGCACCGATCGGGCGGACATGTAAACCCACGAAACCGGCAGCATCAGCAGCAGTGTTCCAATTAGAATCACGAGAGTCGATACAGCTGCATCGGCGAGCGATCCCGGGCCGAAGAGCGATCCGCCGGCGGCGGTGCCGGTGAGTCCGTCCTTAAGCGCCTTCTCTCCACCCGGCATGGCTTCGAGACCCTTGCCTGCAAAAAGCTCGAGTATGCGCGGGAACAGGAGGCTGAGACCGATCGCGATGAGCGCGAGGATGGCATAGTATGCGAGGAGCCGGCGCAACGGTCTGCCGGATCCAAGTCTGAATACATCGATTAACGATTGCAGAACGGGCATGAAGGCACTCCTGGGGGCAAAAGGGACGCCGTTTCGTGACACACATGGTACACGAAAGGCCGCCGCTACCCGTACGGCGGCCGACACTAATATGCTGTCGACGACGCTCTAAGGCGTTGAAAATTTGCACTTTGCGACGAAGCCCAGGCCCTGCGGGCCCTGGCCTCCATCCGAATCGGCGACTACTGGCCCCGCCGACCTGACTTCTGCGATGTAGCCTGGGGCTTTGGCGACGGCTTGGGCTTCGGCACTGAGGTTTTCTGCGCTTGAGCGTCCGGCGTCCCCGGCTTCGTTGGGCGCTTGTGCGAAAAATCAGGAATGTTGGGGTGTCCTTTCTTCGTCATGTCTGCCTCCTTTGTTCACGTATCGCGAAAAACATGTGCCGTCACTGCCACCTGAACACTCTGGACGACAGCCCGGTGCAGATTGCGAACACGATCGCGAGCGCGGCAACGTCACCGATGTGCGCGCTCCACGGATCCCCGCGCCATGCACCCTGCAGAAGTGATACAGAGTAAGTCAATGGAAGTGATCGAGCCACCCACAGCATGCCGCGTGGCATCGCTGCAAGCGGAACGAACAGGCCCGACAACGCAATCATCGGATAAAGAATGATGCTGCCGATTGGCTGGGCAAAGCGCGCGGTCGGAACGATGCTGGCGATCAGAAATCCAATCGAGAGAATGCTGCACGTGGAAATGAGGAGAGCGACCGTAAAGCTCACGACCGGCACGTGAGTGGCCACAGGGTAGTAGCGTTTGCCGGCGAGCAGGGTGAGTGTGAGGGTGGCGGCAGTGAGAATGAGCTTCACCAGGACGTGCGCGGTGAGAATCGTCTGCGGTCTCAGTGGCGTTGCGCGAAGGCGCTTGAGAATGCCTCCCTCACGGTAGATCGAAATGATGGAGACGAGTGAGAGCACAGCGTTCACCGCGATCAGAATCGCCGCGAGTACTGGCACATCCACCCTGAAAACATTGCTCGTCGCGAGTTGGCTCTGTGGCACCAGCTTGCTGCCAAGTTTTCCCATCGCAACAAAAACAAGGACCGGAACGACGACTGTTCCGATCGCGCCGAGCGGCTCGCGCAGGAAAATCTTGATCTCGATCCACGTCAGTCTCAGTAATCCGCGCATGTCAGCAGTAGTTCCGGATCGAGGAATCAGAGAGAAAAATCAAAAGCCAAAAAACGAAAGACAAAGACAAAACACAAAAGCCATGGTGGAGAACTGCGGGAGGTAAGGCGGAGAACTGCGGGAGGTACGGCGGAGATCGGCAGACATCTTTGAATTACTCGAGACGGAAAATCAATAAAAACAAAGCCATGGTGGATAACTGCGGGAGGTAAGGCGGAGATCGGGGTTGGTGGGCGATTCAGTCCAGAGGCCGGGCCTTATTCCCAGACCTCACACACAGAAATTCGGACAGACCCCTCCCAAAATTCCGCCGTATCTCCCGCCGTTCTCCACCATGGCTTTTGACGTTGTTGGGCTGTTCTGCGCCCTCACTAGTCGCGAATAGACCGGCCGGTAATTCGAAGAAACACATCTTCGAGCGTCGGCAAAACGGTGCGAAAGTCTGTGACGCGAATCTGATTCTCCGACAGACAGTGAATGACCTCGGTGATCAGATCGTCACCACGGCCGCGGATCGTGAACCGGGTGCCCTTGCGAGTGACTTCCTCGACTCGAGAAATTCCGCGAAAGCATTCTTCGGCACGTGGATTCTCCGCGGTCAGAATCACTGACCGCTCGGGACAGTACTTGCTGACGAGTCCCTCCGGACTATCGATGTCGATGATTCGCCCGTTCTCGATGATCGCCACCCGGTCGCAGAGGCGCTCGGCTTCTTCCATCAGGTGAGTCGTCAGGAAGACTGTCTTGCCACGCGCTCGAATTCCGCGCACAAGCTCCCAGATTGCGTGGCGTGCCTGCGGATCGAGGCCCGTCGTCAGCTCGTCGAGAAATACGAGCTCGGGATCGTTGATCAGTGCGAGGACGATGAAGAGGCGCTGCTTCTGTCCACCCGACAGCGTCATGAATCGCGATTCGCGTTTCTCGGCCAGACCGAGCTGTTCGAGGAGTCGGTCGCCATCCGCGGGCTTTCGGCGGTAAAGAGCCGCCCACAGGTGAACGGCTTCCCTGACCTTTATGCGCTTCTGAAGCTGCGCTTCCTGGAGCTGAACGCCGATCCGGTCCTGAAGACTGTAGATATCCTTGAAAGGGTCGAGGCCCAGAACGGTGATCGTCCCCCGGTCCGGCGTGCGGAGACCTTCGATGCACTCCATCGTGGTGGTCTTTCCGGCGCCGTTCGGACCGATGAGGCCGAAAATCTCGCCGTCAAAGACTTCGAAAGAGACGTCGTCTACAGCGACCGTGGATTTGTAAGTCTTCCGGAAGCCCGAGACTTTGACGACTGTTTTCGTTGTGGTCGGCACTGCCGCAAACCATACGACCCTGCGGCGTCAATGTATAGGAGCCCGCTGTGTGCTCACGCAAACCGGCTCAGCGCCACGCCGAGGAAAGTCACAGTCAGCCAGAGGGTAAAGCTTGCCAGCGCGGCTGTGTGAAGCCGGTTCCACTCCGCATCGGTGTTCGAACCCGCGCCCGCCATCGCGCGCTCCACGCTGCGCATTCGCGCGCCGTTGATCAGCAGAACGAGAATGAATCCCATCTTCAACCAGAAAATCCACGAGGTCGGGAAGTTGTCGATCTCTGCCGCGACGAGAAGCAGTCCAGTGATGAAAGAAATGGCGAGCGATCCGATCACGATTCCGTGCGTCCTCGCGAGCTCCGCGAGGTGACGACTGCGGTCTTCCTGCTGTTGCCCTTTCGACACGCGAACCGTGAGACGATCGAGAGCGATCGCTATTCCCCCTCCAACCACGATCGGCGCGATGTGAAGGAAGAGTACGATGGTCTTCGTGATCTTCGAATGTTTCATGAAATCGCCCCACGGAGCCGTGAGGTCGATCAGTGTTTGCGGAATCTCGATCTGCATGTGTGGTCCCGTTTGGATTGCGTGCGGACATTGCCATGTTCATGCCGCGCTGCATTCCGAGGGATGCTACCCGTCGGCCAGGATGGTCTCGAGCGCTTCCCAGCGTGCCGTCAGCTCGGCGATTTCGGCATCCAGCGCCGCGATTCTCGACTTCGCGAGAGATGCAGCCGCGCCATCGCTTAGCACAGCGGGGTCCATGAGCAAAGCGTAGACAGCGTCGCGGGTCGCTTCTTTCTCGTCGATTCGATCCGGCAGCACCTTCAACTCACTCGATTCCTTGAAGTTGAGCCGGCGTTTCCGGGAAGCATTGATTGATGCCGCGGCCGGTACGGACTTCATCGAGACTGGCGGTTTTGTCGCCACAGGCGCGGCTTTCGGACGCTGCCTCAGCCATTCGGTGTACCCGCCAACGTACTCCCCAACGTGTCCGCCGCCCTCAAAGACCAGCGTACTGGTCACGACGTTGTCGAGAAATTCACGATCATGACTGACGACGAGCAGCGTCCCGGAAAAATCGATGAGCAGGTCTTCGAGCAGGGTGAGCGTCTCGATATCCAGGTCATTGGTCGGCTCATCGAGAAAGAGAAGATTGAAGGGCCGCGTGAACAGTCGCGCGAGGAGCAGACGGTTTCTTTCTCCACCGGAGAGCGCAGCAACGGGAGCACGAGCGCGATCGGGAGGAAAGAGAAAGTCCTGCAGATATCCGAGCACGTGCTTGGGTGCTCCGCCGATGTCGATGAATTCTGCTCCATCGGCGATGCTGTCGAACACCGAGCGATCGGGATCGAGCTGCTCGCGCATCTGGTCGAAATACGCGATCTCGAGTCCCGTTCCAATTCTGATCGATCCGGATCGAGGCTCGAGCTGACCGAGAAGCAGGCGCAGGAGAGTCGTTTTTCCAGTTCCATTCGCGCCTATCACACCGACACGATCCCCGCGCATGATCGTGGTCGTCAGATCGCGAACGATCACCTTTTCACCGCGCGAAAAGCTCACATCGCGCGCGTCGGCAACGAGGCGGCCCGATCTCTCTGCCTCTTGAGTTCGCAGGTTCACCGTTCCGGTTCGCTCGCGCCTCGCACCACGCTGCAGACGAAGCGACTCGAGCGCTCGAACCCGGCCCTCGTTGCGCGTTCTCCGCGCTTGAATTCCGGTTCTTATCCAGACTTCCTCGCGCGCCAGCTTCTTGTCGAACTCCTCCCACTCGCGCCCCTCTGCCGCAAGCGAAGCCTCCTTGCGCTGGAGATACGTGTCGTAGCTGGTGCCCCAGTCAACCATCCGCCCTCTGTCGAGCTCGACGATCCGCGTCGCGAGTCTGCGCAGAAAGGCGCGATCGTGGGTGACGAACAGGAGCGTCGTGCCTCGATCGATGAGGAAATTCTCCATCCACTCAACCGCGTCTACATCGAGATGGTTGGTCGGCTCGTCGAGCAGCAGAACGTCCGGATCCCTTATCAGCGCGCGAGCGAGAAGTGTCTGTCTCTTTCGTCCGCCCGACGCGGCCGCAAACGGGATATCGCCGTCGAGCCCAAGGTGCAGGAGCACAGTCTCGACCCGGCTGTTCACCTGCCACGCATTCGCGTTGTCGAGCGCGTGATGCAGCCGGTCGAGCTCCCGTAGCGCAGAGTCACTGTGATCGGTCGCAACACGGTGACTGGCGATGTGATAGCGAGCGAGCAGACGCCCGATGTCGCCGAGTCCCGCAGCAACCACGTCGAATATGCTTCCATTGACATCGGCAGGAATCTCCTGCTCCAGTCGCGCGACGGTCATTCCAGTCTGCCGAACGACCTCACCCGAATCGGGGTTCATCGTCCCGTCGAGGAGTTTCATGACGGTGCTCTTCCCCGCTCCGTTGCGTCCCAGAAGGCAGACGCGCTCGCCCCGCTCGATGCTGAACGATGCGCGGTCGAGAACCGGTGGACCTCCGAATGCGACACTGGCTTCCTGCATGCCCAGAAGGGCCATGATCTTCCTGATTCTGACTGATGGGCAAACGCGCTAACTTCCAGCGATGTCAAAGTTATCACCCTACCGTTCGCTGCCGGTCGAGCGCCGCGTCGCTCTCGTAACGCACGTCATGAAGGCGAGCCGTGAGGGCCGCGATCAATTCGTTCAGCGCATGGTGGACAAGGGCCGCGGATTCCGGGCGGTCACGCTCAAAACGTGGCCGGTCGATCGTCTCGCGAAGGAAATCGTGCGAATGAAAGCTGAGACGGCGAACGATGAGCTCGACCTCCTGCAGCTCCTGTATGTCGATCTCGAGCCGCAAATTCAGACGACGTTTCTCGATGCCGTCGGCGTAGCGCATGAGAATGGCAAGATCGCCGAGGCACTCGAGCCGCCGTATTCGGATGCTGATGGTGTGAGACGGGGTGCGGCAGCGGTTCGGGAGAAGCACGGCGCGGACGGTGTGCATTATCTGCGGACTATAGAGAAGTACAGCAGAGACGGCTGGCCAGGCATCGACGATGTAGTCGCCGAGATGGTTCCCGAGGTTTGAGTTCTGAGTTAAGGTCAACATCATGGGTGAAAAAGCCCGGAGCCTGAGCTTCGTGAGCTTGCGAGCCTTGAGCCGAACAAAAATCACAACCGGTCGGACCCATGCTTTTGAAATTGCTCAAGGCTCTTGGGGCTCACTAGGCTCCCGCTCCGGGCTTTTTCACCCATGATGTTGATCTTAAAAGCTCTGAGCTCGAGCACCGCCTCCCGGCTCTTCACCCATGACGTTGATCTTAAAGCTCTGAGCTCGAGCTCATTCTCGCATTGCAGCGGCATCATGGGTTTATCCCGCTGCGCCGACACCGGCCGCTCTTCCTGTCGCCCACGCCCACGCGAAGTTGTAACCGCCGATCGGACCGAACGCATCGAGTAGCTCTCCGCAGACGAATAGCCCGGGATGCCGTTTGCTCTCCATCGTCCGCGGATTGACTTCACTCAACGCGAGCCCCCCACCGGTGACTTCGGCTTTCCTGTAGCCTTCGTCCCCCGACCACGTAAGATTTCCGCGAACCAGTATCTCGATCAGCCGGAGTCTCTCTTCGCGTTTCAGCTCTGAGAGTGTTCGCTCGGGATCGACCTCCGCGATCGCCATCAACACCGCGACGAGTCTGTCCGGCAGCTCGGCTCTCAGTGCACCGGTAACGGACCGCTGACCCTTTGGCTTGAGCGCTTCAGTCCATTCAGATTCGCCTAGCGGCGTCCAGCGAACCGAGATGTGCGCAGGGTCGCCGCCTTCGAGCCGCGATCTCACCACAACGTGCGAGACGTCGAGCACCGAAGGTCCGCTGTACCCGCGATGAGTGAAGAGAAATCCTCCCCTCGCGCTCGCCTCACGCGAACTGGAACGAGCGGTGAGCGTCACAGGAAACGACACGCCACTCAATGCCGCGAATGCCGAATCTTCGGACG
>JBBQYO010000004.1:0-39954 GCA_038208605.1 Gemmatimonadales bacterium
ACTTCAAAACTCGTTTCATGTTCGCGGGAATCATCATGTACACTTCGACGTTCGGTATGCCGGTGCTGTGGAATGCTGTGGCAACATCTCCCCACGGCATTGTCGTGACTTCGACCGGCTCTTTTCCGAAGCTCACCCTGCGAGTCTTCCACGCGGGGGGAACGCGAACTATCTGGCCATTCCTGCGAATCGCGCCGCCATTGCCGATGTTCTTTATCGACGTCAGGGCCGTGCCTCGGGAAATAGTGCCGACGCCCTGAATTGCGATGACGAGACTCGTAGCCGACGGAAGATTTCCTGCCACCCAGGCCGCGAGACAATCGCTGGGCACGACGTCGAAACCGACACCGGGAAGCAGCATCAGCCCACGCGTTCGCGCTTCGCTTCCGAGATGCGCCATCAATTCGAAAACGCTGATCTCGCCGGTGATGTCGAGGTAGTGTGCGTCCCGTCTCAAACACGCACGAGCAACCTGTTTGGCGGTCAGGGAGAAGGGGCCAGCACAGTTCAGCACAGTTCGATTCAATGTCGGCAGACACTCGATCGCCGCGTCGAGCGCAGAGGCGTCATCGACATCCGCAATTCGATACTCGAGATTCAGCTCCCTTGCGAGCGCTGGTACGGTGCCCGCGTTTCTACCACAAAGAACCGGACGCATTCCTGCGCTGATAATTCTTCGAGCAATCAGCTCACCAGTGTAACCTGTCGCTCCATACAGGAGAAAATCGCCCGCGATCATTCCTCACTCGCGGAATCAGACGCGAGACGCTCGGCGTCTGCGGGCGTGTCGATGTCGACCGACGCGCTCGCCACCTCGATCTGCGTTACTTGTGAGAGACGCGCGCGGAGCCAGCGGCCAGCTCCTTCGTCGCCCTTGAGATTCATGAGGTCGTTGAAATGTTCCGATCCCAATACAACCGGCACCCCGACGATGTCGTTGTACGATGAGGCGACGATGCGGTCTTGTTCGTCGAAGGCGTCGAGCAGTCGTCTCAGCGCCTGAACCTCGATCAAGGGTTGATCAGCGACCATCACGAGAGCTCCGTCGCATTTCGGATCCGCAGCGAGCACTGCCAATCCTGCCTCGAGCGACGAAGCAAGGCCGGATTCCCAGCGCGCGTTGTAAACGGTATCGACGCCTTCCAGTCCTTTTAGCGCGGCAGTCACGGTATCGGCCGATGCACCAACAATCACGAGCACCGGCCTCGCACCCGCTTCTGCCGCAGACGCCGCCGCTTTGCGCACGAGGGCCTGCCCTTCATGTTCGATGAGCTGCTTCGGGTAGCCGAGCCGGGTGGATGCTCCCGCTGCGAGAATGATCGCGCCTATGTGGCGTCCCTCCGGCTGCGTGCTCAGGCTGAGCTCACGCGTGCTGAACCTGGACCAGGCTCGTGCAGCGGTGCGTCGCGATCGCGAAGATGACCCACCGTCCGCTCGCTAGTGACCGCAGAAACCTCGGCGATGATCGCGAGCGCGATTGCATCCGGACCATCGCCACCCAGGTCGAGGCCAACGGGACCAAACACCGAACATCGAGATGGCTTAGCGGCGACCGGAGCTCGTGTCGCAAGTTCCGCGAACATGCGTTCGGTGCGAGCGCGTGGGCCCAGTATGCCGATGTATGCGACATCGCTCGCGAGAAGCGCTTCGACGTACTCGAGATCGCGCGCATAGTGATGCGACATCACGACCGCTGCAGTCCGCGGTTCAAGCGAAACCGATTTTTCGAGGTCGACGGCTCGTGCGCATTCAACAACCCTGGCACCTTGAAATCTTTCGACTGGCGCATGCTCGATCGGACGATGGTCGACGATCGTGACATCCCACCCAAGCTGAGATGCAAAGCGCACGACAGGAACGGCGTCGGGGCCGCTGCCGCATATGACCAGACGGACGGCGGGCGCAATTACTTCGAGCGCGATCTCGATGGTTTCATGATCGACGACGAGGCCGCGGCGGCCGCTTTTCAATGCGTCATCGATTTGAGTCGCGGCGAACTCGAGACTCGAACCATTGCCCCAATCGCCTGCCGTCTCCCGTGTGCCATTGAAGAACAGCGAATGCGCACCGATCGACGCTCCGCCCTTGCCTCTGACTCTGGAATCGATCACAGTCGCGAGTATCGACGGCTGGTGAGCCCGAAGCCCGCGATTGAGAAGATCGCCGACAGCTCCAGCCTGGACCGCAGAAAGCGGTTCGAGCAACACGTCGATCAGGCCGTTGCAACCAAGACCAAGGCCCCATGCCGCATCGTCATCTGCGCGAGTGTCGTACGTGACGACCCGCGCCCGGCGGGCCTCATGAACTTTTATCGCCTGTTCGGCGAGGTCGGTTTCGAGGCATCCGCCGCTCACCACGCCGACTGTCGATCCATCGACATGGACGACCATTCTTGCACCCACACCGCCGTAGCTGGATCCGGTGACGCGAACCACCGTTGCAAGCACAACTGAATCACCGCGAGCGGACGCGCCCGCGAGAGCATCGACTACAGCGCGGTGAGTAGTCATACATTCAATGTAATTCGCTCCCAGAGATCGTCGAGATGACGCTCCTCGGTGAGCAGATTTCCGACGCCGATTCGCATTGCCACTCTTCCATCGAGACGAGTGTGAGTCAGGTAGGCACTCCCGCTGACGTTTACGGCTTCGACAATTTCCTCGTTCTTCGCATCGGCCGATTCACCGTCCGCTCCCGGCGCGAGGAAACGAAATGCGACGACGGCCATGCACTGCGGAGCCGCGAGCTCGAACGACGGATTGATTCGCACGAGGTCCGCGAAGTAAGCCGCAAGGCGGCAGTTCTCGCGAATGCGCGATTCCAGTCCTGACCGGCCAAACGCGCGAAAAGCCATCCACGCTTTGAGCGCGCGGAATCTCCGTCCAAGCTGATATCCGTAATCCATGTAATTGATCGCGCCGCCCGACGCGTCGAGCTTGAGATACTCGCGCGTGAGAGCGAAAACCCCGCGAAGCAGCTCGGGCCTGCGGATATAGAGGGTGCTGAAGTCGAGCGGAACGAACAGCCACTTGTGAGGATTCATGACAATGGAGTCGGCGCGGTCTGCTCCGTCGAGTACGTAGCGACCCTCTGGCAGGACAGCCATCGGTCCGCCGTAGGCAGCGTCGATATGCAGCCAGATTTCGTTTTGCTCGCAGACATCGGCAATCGCGCTGACCGGATCGACACTCGCGGTAGAAGTAGTTCCCACAGTTGCAACGACGGCGAACGGCTGAAATCCCTCAGCGCGGTCTGCGTCGATCGCCTTCTTAAGCTTCGCGACGTCCATTCGAAAACTCTCATCGGCCGGAATGCGAACGACATTCTCCTCACCGAACCCGAGCACGATCGCCGCCTTCTCGAGAGAGCTGTGCGCCTGCTCCGACGTATATAGCCGATACCTCGGCAGATCCGACCGGCCGGTCATTCCGCGCCGGCGAATGTCGCTTCCCTTTGCTTCGCGCGCGGCCGCGAGCGCGTGAAGGACGCCGGTCGATGCGGTGTCGTATACGATACCGGTAAACGATTCAGGCAAGCCGACCATCTGGCGAATCCATCTCAGGACGATTGTCTCGAGCTCCGTTGCGGCCGGTGACGTTCTCCACGTCATCGCGCTCACGTTGAGAGCCGCCGCCGCGATCTCTCCGAGCAGCGCCGGTCCGTTGCTCGTGCTCCCGAAGTACGCGACGAACCCGGGATGTCCCCAATGCAAGATGCCGGGTAGAACCACCGCATCGAGGTCGGCGAGAATTTTGTCCATCGATTCCGGTGCTTCCGGCGGCGCCGCGCTCACCATCGCCGAGATGTCGCCGGGTGCAACTCCGGGATAAATCGCACGCTGCTCGATATTCTCGCGATAATCCGCCGCCCAGTCTGCGACACGATGCAGATTCGCGCGCAACGATTGCGGTGACATGTCGCCGAGAGCGCCGAGCGTGTCGCTCCCGATGTGTATATCGCCAGCGGGCACGCCTGTTGCCCGAGTGTCGCTCATGACGGACAGTGGAACTGAAGGTGTGACATACATTCTCCCAGTGAACACAATAGCTCCGCCAAGCGCGGAGCTCGCTGATTACCTGCATCTGATTTCCGGCATTGCCAGCGTCGAGATGATCGTCGTGGACGGCTCGTCGCCCGCAATATTCGACGCTCATGCAGCGTTGCTATCACCTCGTGTTCGTCACGTCCGTCCCGATGAAAATCTGGCGACGCCGATGGGAAAAGTTGGCGGAGTACTTACCGGAGTTCGTCTCGCATCGCACGAACGAATGATCATTGCCGACGACGACGTTCGCTACGATGCGGGATCGATTCAGGCCGTATCGGATGCGCTCGCGAGTGCTGACGTCGTGCGACCGCAGAACTATTTCGACCCGCTGCCGTTTCATGCCCTGTGGGACACCGGCCGCGCGCTTCTCAACCGGATCTCCGGTGGGGACTGGCCGGGAACGCTCGGCGTTCGCAGATCGGCGCTCAGAAAAACCGGAGGATACGATGGAAGTGCGATGTTCGAAAATCTCGAGCTCGTGCGAACTGTCGTGGCATCCGGAGGAACCGAAGCTGTGCGGTCTGACATCTACGTGCTGAGGCGGCCGTCCACTACTGGCCACTTCTGGTCGCAAAGAGTCCGCCAGGCATACGATGAGATCGCGCGCCCCATGCGGATGGTCGTGCAGCTCGCGATTCTGCCAACAACGATTGCGATGTTGTTCACCGGGAACATTGCCATCGTCGGAATCGGGATAATTGCGATTATCGCTTCGTCTGAAGCGGGCCGTCGCACGCACGGAGGGGCCCGTTACTTTCCGCCTCTCGCGTCGTTCCTCGCCCCTGGCTGGGTCTCCGAGCGCGCTCTTTGTATCTGGCTGGCACTCGGCGCTCGCGTTTTTCTCGGAGGCGTTCCATACCGCGGCCGTGTCCTTCGGCACGCGGCTACCTCGATGCGCGTGCTTCGCCGGCGGTTCGATCAACGGAATCAAGGGCGGCCTCAGCCGA
Organism: Gemmatimonadales bacterium; assembly: GCA_038208605.1. GTDB lineage: Bacteria > Gemmatimonadota > Gemmatimonadetes > Gemmatimonadales > Gemmatimonadaceae > UBA4720. Next base: position 4,996 of record JBBQYO010000004.1, read on the forward strand.
ATGCAGTTCCACATCGATCGGCTTGAACGTGCCGTTGTTCGATAGCTCCGCCGAGCACGCAGTGACCCCAACAATCAGATCCATCTCCGCTCGCAGAAGGAGATAGTCGCCAGCGCGCGATGTCGGCGCACCGATGTGAAGCTCGCCGCTCGGCAGCACGGCAACATTCATGAAAACATTGAGCGTCGTCGGGATGGCGTCGGGCTCGATGCCGAAGGCCGAGAGACCTGTGCAGAGATTCTCGAAACAGCTCGGATGATATCCGGTAGTTCCATAGATGATCTCGAAGGTCTCGGGGCTGCATGGCGTCAGCAGAAAGTCGTGGCGACCAACCGTGTCTTCTACAATCGTCCACATCGGCCTGCTTCTATTCGAATACAGAGTGTGGCCGGTCGTGAGATAAATGGTGTTGGCGTAGTCGATCGTGCGACCCGATGACAACCACTCCGCCTTGTCGTCGAGCGCGAACGAGGTCAGATCGGAAACCTGTTCGCCTTGCGGGTCGATGATCTTGAGAAGCTCGCCACGCTGATCAGTCAGCGCGATTCCACTCTGCGGCTCGATATGAAAGGTCTCTCGAAGCATCAAGACTCGCGCTTGTGAAACGGGCAACGCCAGTTCGCCTCGGCAGCCTTGCCTGAATACTGCTGAGCCTCAGACCGCGCTCCGAAGTCGGCGAGTGACGCATTCGGCTCGTTTTGAAGAGCAAGGTCGCGCTCTCTGATTGCGGTGCGCAGCCGCTCGAAGCGGCCTTCCTCGCGAAGACGATCGAACTGCGAATGCGGATTGAACACCAGCGCCGATCGCGGGAATCTGCGCGCAAGACGACCACTGCCTGGGTGGAGTCCAACCACGAAGAAAGCGCGTCGAGCGAAACTGAATGCGAATTGAGGATGGTCCGGATCGGCATTTACCGCAGGATCCCACTCGGTCGCCGAATCCAGCGCATGCAGATTCTGGAGTTGTCTCCAAAGTGAACGCTCGAACTGCTCTTCGGTCGATGGCGATCGTCCGCGAAAGACGGCTACGAACGCGACGAACGCCGGACCATTGAAGTCCGCGTTACGTGCGAACGAAGAAAGGTCACCGGCGAGCGCGTTGGTCGAAGATTCCGATCCGAGTCGTCCGTAAACTCCAAGGGAATATCCGCGCTGGCGAACCAGGCCTTTTGCAGCGAGGCAGGGAAATACAGGCTGTTCAACAAATGTCTTGAACTCCTGCTCGACACTCTGGCGATTCAAAGAAACATGTTCCGCACCCAGTTCGGGCTGAGATAGACCTCGGCCCAACCGGGATTGAATCGCAGCGCAGGTGAATCAGCGTGGTGTCGGACTCCGATGTCGGACAGTTGCTTCGAAGGCGTGGTGCGCGTGCTATAGGGAAGAACGAATCCGCGAAAGCGATGAGTGGATTCGTTCTGGTCGAGAGCTGCAACATTTCTCGCGGCGCGCCTGCGCCACACCGAGAGCCATCCGGTTTCTGGTCGTGAGCTCGCCGCTCCCGCATTCAAACCGAGATGCTCGGCCCATAGTCTCGTCCTGAGCGCTGCCACCGTACCCTGTTTCATCGAGCCGCTGGAGCTTTCCCGCACGACGACATTCACGTCGAAATTGCGAACGTTGTGAAAGAGACGGCGGGCGACCGGTCCGGCGAAGTCATTCCCGTACGAATGCAGCGACACTCCGTCGAGGTTGGCAGAGCCAGCCATCGCCCACGTGTCATCGACGACGACAATCTTGCTGTGGACAAACACCTGCGTCACGCCAACGATGCGATCCTCCTGCCGTTCCGTGCTCCACAGTGAGAACACGCCAACTCGCGGATGGGTTAGCAGGCCGGCACTTTCGAGCCGCTGGTTCTGCCAGCGCCGGTAGGCAGTGACGTCGGGATTCTGATTGAGAACGATGATGACTTCGAGATTCCTGTTTTTCTGGATCGTCGCTTTCAAGGCATCGGCGACAGGCCGCGCGCTCAGGTATTGATGCTCTATGTAAATAAGCGACCGGGCGCGGGAGATTCCGTCGACGCAGGAATCGAGAATGTCCTTGCGGCCGCGCCGGGCCTGGCTTGACGGCGACGTTGTCACCAATCGTGCATCAGAGCTCCGATAATTGGCAGTCACCGGCACAGTCGGCGAAGTGCGCTCGACTCCCGAGTTTCCAGCACCCTGCTTCCACCACTCGTTGAAGACGGTGATCGCTTCGCCGACAGCAGGACCGGTGAGTCTCACCGAAACGTCATGCAGCGGTCGTCCGCCGAGCTCACGATGCGGGCGCCGTGAATCGACGGGTGCGTGGTGCACATCGTCCCAGTAGCCGTTCACAAATGGAGATCCAACGAGGAACAGCTCCTCTCCGTCCACAAGAATCATCTTCGCATGCAGGAGCTGCGGAAAACGCTTCATCCCGCGTACAGCAATTGTGGTCGTGCCACGTGTGACAAGCCACTTTCGTAGCGGCCTGACGGTATCGAGAAGAATCGTCTGGTTCAAGAGGATGCGAACTTCCACATCGCGCGACTTCGCTGCGTCAACAATTGCCTCGGCGACGTTGGCATCGGGTGAACCGGAAGCTCCGTACGCGACGCAATCGGGATCGAGCGCGAGCTGCGTGATCCACACCGAGCGCCTTGCACCATTTATCGAGGCGAGCAGGCGGTCGTAGGCAGCCGAGTTGTCGATGAGCCATTCGCATTCCTCCCGGACCGGTTTGGGCGCGGGAGAAGCAGACGGCCGGTTTTTGAAAAGCTCGAGCGTGTCAGCTCGCATGCGCAGCCGCGTTTAGCGGAGATATGCGGCTCTCAGCAGAGCCGGCTTCAGCCTCCCGGTGTTTTTGTCGAAGATCCACGAGCGCTGCAACAGCCATCGCAATCACGAGAGGAATCAGGTAGTAAACCACTCGATACATGACGAGCGACGCAGCGAGAAGGCTCGCTCCCGGGACTGCGACCGCTGCGCCGACCAGCGACAGGAACGACGCTTCGAAGACGCCGATTCCGCCAGGAACATGGCTCACTACACCCACGGTCTGAGCGATGAGATAGATGGCGAGAAACGCGAAATATCCGATTGCCGCGGTTGCCGGGAGAAGAACGAAAAGAACTGTTCCCGTCAGTAGCCAGTCGATGACTGACAGCACGACTTGTGAAAACGCGAGCCGGCGGGAAGGCGGATGAACGCCCCACTTCCTTCCGCCCAGCGTTCCCTTTCCAAGGAGCGCCCACGCGAGATACACGATTGACGGAAGTGAAAGCAGTACGCCGAATGCGCGCATCGACAATGAGAACGAACCGAATCGCATTGCGGCTGGACCTTCGAAAAACGCGACACCGCCGGCCGCTAGCAGGCCAAGCGTTGCTGTAAGGGTCACGAAAGCACTCACGCGCGCGATTGCGGCAGCGCGAACTCCATACCGCGCATATGCGCGTACACGCACTGCACTCCCAGTCAATACAGCCATTCCGATCGATTGACTGAATGCGTTGGCGATGAACGACGTCATTATTGCCGTACCGCGCGGAACTCTGCCAGCGGCTTCGCATCCCTTGTAGCCGGCTGTGTCACGAAGAGCGAGAAGTTCGAACACGCCGAGTGAAAGAAAGCTCGCGCCGGCACAGGCGAGAGCGGCGACGATCGGCTTCCATCCGAAGCCGGTCAGCCCGGCGATCAACGCGGAGCGATCGATGCGGCTGAGCTCGCGCTCGAGTGCGTAAAGTGCAAGCAGTGCGATCGAGATGCGCAGTGCGGCCCAGAGATACGTCGTCCATAAGGGGCGCCCTTTCGGCGTAGCCGAACCATGAACCACGCCGACCTCCCGCTAGTGGCGCTAACTCGAATGCGTCGGCGCCGAAAATCGAGCTGCATAGCGCAGGTCGCGGGAACCGCACGGGATAAAAGCAACGCTTGTGCCAGTTGCCGCACCCTCAACGCGAGCCCATTTTGACACATGAGCCCGTACCATCAGTACCCCGGACAGAAAGCGGCGGTCCAGTGCCGGCCGTAGGCAACAGCGTCGCTCGAAAGGATGGCATTGGCAAAGCCACCGGAGCTGCACTTTATGCCGATGACATAGTCTTCCCGGAAATGCTTTTCGGACGAACGATTCGTTCGACGGTTCCGCGCGGACGCATCAAATCCATCAGCTACGATTTCGATACGACCGGCTTTACCATCGCCGACTATCGCGATTGTCCCGCAAAGAACGCTGTCGATCTGATGTCGCAGGACCAGCCTTTCCTTGCCGAGCGTGAAGTGAAGCATATGGCTGAGCCGATTCTTCTCCTCGCGCACGAGGACAAGGAAAAACTTCACGCCGCCAAAGTCGTCATCGAGTACGAGGAAGAAGAACCGTTGTTCGATCCGGAAAAATCGGATCAGGTTTTCAAGTCGATCGACATCGTGAAAGGCGACACCGATGCTGCGCTTGCTTCGGCTGATGTGATAATCGTCGAAGGCACGTATACCACAGGGCATCAGGAACACGTCTACATCGAGCCCAACGGCGTCATCGCAGTTCCGGAAAACGGCGGTGTCGCGATCTACGGTTCAGTTCAGTGCCCGTTCTATGTCATCAAGGCGCTGCGCTGTTTATTGGGATCGGCGCATCCGAACGTGCGCGTAATTCAAACCGAGACGGGAGGAGGATTCGGCGGCAAGGAAGAGTATCCGTCGATGATCGCGGGACATGCGGTAATTCTGGCCCTCAAGTCGGGCCGGCCCGTGAAGATCATCTACGATCGTGAAGAAGACATGGTAGCGACGACCAAACGCCATCCGTCGATTGTTCGTCATCGAACGGCGGTCACACGCGACGGATGTCTCGTCGCGATGGACATCGACGTCTTGCTGGACGGAGGCGCGTACGTAACGCTGAGCCCTACCGTGCTCTCGCGTGGATGCATTCACGCTGCTGGTCCCTATCGCTGCGACAACGTTCACATTCACGGCCGCGCGGTGTTCACGAACACACCACCGAATGGCGCGTTCCGCGGATTCGGTGCGCCCCAAACAGAGTTTGCAGTGGAAGTGCACATGGAGCGTATCGCCGAAGCGCTCGGGATCGACTCGGTCGATCTCCGTCGGATGAATGCGCTCCGACCTGGCGACAAGACTGCAACCGGCCAGACGCTGAGAAACGACTGCAGCGCTCACATGGTTCTCGAAGAGGCTGTGAAGCGTAGCGATTTCGTGAAGAAGCGCGCAGAGTGGAAGGGAACCAACAAGTCGATCGGTCTCGCCCTTTTTTATCATGGCGCGGGATTCACCGGCGCGGGCGAGCGCACTCTCAAGTCGAAGGCACGGCTCGATCTCATTCCGACAGGAGTCCGCATCGCGGTGGGCAGCACCGAGATCGGTCAGGGTACGCGCACAATGCACGCGCAGATCGTGACCGATGCACTCGAGATTCCATATGAGACAGTCGAAGTCGCGCAGCCCGACACATCGCTCGTCGCCGACAGCGGGCCCACCGTCGCGTCTCGCACATGTATGGTGGTCGGCAAGATTCTCGAGGAATGCGCGCACGAGATGAAAGAAAAACTTGGAGGGCTCACTCCCGCCGACTACTACGTTAAGAACGGTGCGTTCTCGGTGGAGCGAATGTACGAGCCTCCCGACTGGATTCAGTGGGACGATTCACTCTACCGCGGCGATGCCTACGCGACCTACGGCTGGGGCTGCGATGTGGCTGAGCTCGAATTCGATCGCGATACGTACGAGGTGAGACCGATCAAGCTCACCGCCGTCCAGGAGTTCGGCCGCCCAATTCATCCCGCACTCGCCCGCGGACAGATCGAAGGCGGAACAGCCCAGGGACTCGGCTACGCACTTCTCGAGAGAGTAGTGATGCGAAACGGCGCGATGGCGAATGGGCAGCTGACCAACTACGTGATCCCGACAACGCTCGACATGCCGGAGCTCGATGTTGTGATGATGGAGAATCCATATCCCGGCGGTCCGTTCGGCGCTAAGGGTCTTGGTGAGCTGCCGATGGATGGTCCTGCGCCAGCGGTCGTGAATGCGCTGAGGCAGATGGGGCTCGATGTGCGCGACATTCCCGCGACGCCCGAGCATCTCTCGAACTGCGCGATGGCTTGATGCAATTCACGTTGAACGGAGAGAGCAGGGAATTCGACGGAAATCCGGCGGCGCGTCTGATCGATGTGCTTCGCGAGGAATGCCATCTCACTGGGGTCAAGGAAGGCTGCGGGGAAGGAGAGTGTGGAGCTTGCACCGTCCTGATCGATGGCGAGCCAGTGTGCTCGTGCATCATCCCCGCGGGCCAGGTCGAAGGCGCCGACGTCGTGACAATCGAAGGACTCGGCGGCAATCACCCGTTGCAAGAGCTGTTCATGAACGAAGTTGGTGCGCAGTGCGGGATCTGTACGCCGGGCATGATCATGGCGACACTGAAGCTTGGCGATGCGCCGACACTGGATGAAATAAAGACAGCCCTGGCCGGGAATCTGTGCCGGTGCACGGGATACGCTGCCATCTATCGCGCAGTGCTCAAGTGGAAGGGAATGCCTGAGCCGGCCAGCGCGGGAAGCGCGGTGGTGGTTCAATGAGATTGGCGATATCGGGACTCGATATGCGCCGAGCGACGTCCGTTGAAGACGCGCTGGCGATATTGCGTAACGAAAAGCGAATGCCGGTTGCGGGAGCGACTGATGTATACATCGCGCTCAATTTTGGAACGCTCGTACCAAAACAGTTTCTCGATATATGGGCGCTCGATGAGCTGCGAACTATTTCGAAGCGCGGTGATACGCTGGTGATCGGCGCGCTGACGAGCTACACGGCGCTGATTCAGTCGCATCTCGTTGCTGAACATGTGCCGATGCTTGCTGAAGCGTCCCGCCTGGTTGGCGGCGTGCAGATCCAGAACCGCGGCACCCTGGGTGGCAACATTGCGAACGGTTCACCTGCGGCCGACGGTGTTCCGGTGCTGGCAGCAGTCGATGCGACGATTGTGCTCCGGAGTTTCGAGCGAGAGCGGCGCGTGCCGGTCAACGAGTTCTACACCGGGTATCGCAAGACCGTGATGCAAGCCGACGAGCTGATCGTTGCGATCGAGATCGGCACGGTCGAAGGAAAGCAATGGTTTCGAAAGGTCGGAACGCGCGCTGCGCAGGCAATTTCCAAGGTGGTTATGGCGGCCGTGCGAGCGCCGTCGCCGAGAATTGCTTTTGGAAGTGTTGCGGCGACGGTGGTTCGGGTTCCTGAGACGGAGAAAATTCTTGGCGCTGGTGGCTCAATTGGTGATGCGGCTGACGTTCTTTCGCGCGAGCTCAAGCCAATCGACGACGTGCGCTCGACCGCCGACTACAGGCTTCGCGTGTCGGTAAATCTGCTGCGCCGGTTCTGGTCGGACACGGAATAGTCTACTCTTGTGCAGCATTGACTTCCCAGGCTCACGGGACGTACGTTAAAGCGTACGCTACGAACCGAGGCTGCAATGATCCCAAAATCCATCGGTCCCACCGAGCTCCGCCGCAACCTTTACGGAATCGTTCGCGAGATCGCATCGAAAGGCCACCGGTATCTGATCACTGGCAACGAAGGCGAAGCCGTAGTGATGTGTTCGCGTGACGACTACAACGATCTGGTGGCAGAGCGAGAGCTGCTTCGCGATCTGAGGGAGGCCGAAGCAGATATCGCTGCCGGCCACACATCGAGCTCCGCCGAAGTGCGTGCGTCGCTCCGAAAACGTGGGTCCAGGGGCGCGTCGGGGACACGTCGCAAAGCATGAACGTCGTCTGGGCCCGGCACGCCCGGAATCGTCTCGACGAAATTCACGATTTCATTTCCCAGGATGCTCCTAGCCGCGCTTTGGGATTCTGTGAACGGCTCATCGATGCCGCAGACCAGCTGGTGCTGCATCCGCTGCGCCGTCCGCTGCTGCCGGAAGATCCTGCGTACCGGCAGCTGACGGTAGAGGAATACCGGCTGGTGTACCGTGTTGCAGATACAATGGTGTTCGTACTCACCATTGTTGGCCCTGGAATGATTTACGAGGAGGCGGTATAGCAGTGTATGAGAGAGTAGTGCGCAGCTCGCGTGTAGTAACACCGGAAGGCATTCGCCGTGCGGCTGTGCACTTCGAGCAGGCGAGGATCGGTCGGGTAAGCGAGTGGGACGATATCGGCGACAATGCCGAGCTGCACGATGTGGGCGACATGATCGTAATGCCGGGGCTCGTCGACACCCATGTACATGTGAACGAGCCTGGTCGCACCGAGTGGGAAGGATTCGCGAGTGCCACGAAGAGCGCCGCGGCAGGCGGCATCACGACCATTCTCGACATGCCCCTCAACTCGATTCCTGCGACCAACACAGTCGCGGCGCTCGAGATCAAACGCGAAGCCGCTCGCGGGCAGACATCGGTGAATGTCGAGTTCATCGGCGGAGTCGTGCCAGGCAACGCCGGAGACCTCGAGGGGCTTCGAGATGCCGGAGTGCGAGCGTTCAAATGCTTTCTGACACCATCTGGCGTTGACGAATTTCCGAATGTTACCGAAGCCGACCTGCGAATCGCGTTTCCGATCCTCGCAAACCTCGGCCTCCCGCTCATGGTACATGCCGAAGATCCCGCGCTGATCCGGCCAGCTCCGCCGTCGCGGAAGTACGATGATTATCTCGCGTCCCGTCCGGTAGAGGCCGAGCGTTCGGCGATTCGGCTGATGATCGAGCTGATGGAGTGGTGTCCGACTCCGGTGCACATCGTTCATCTCTCATCGGCGAGCTCACTCGATATCGTTCGCGAAGCACGGGTGAAAGGTCTCCCGCTCACTGTCGAAACGTGCCCGCACTACCTCACTTTCGCAGCCGAAGAAATTCCCGATGGCGCGACCGAGTATAAATGCGCGCCGCCGATTCGTGGTCGAGCGGAACGCGACGCCCTGTGGGGTGCGGTGATTGCGGGTGACATCGATCTCATCGCTTCAGACCATTCTCCGTGCACGCCGTCGCTCAAGGAAACAGGCGGAGATTTCTCGTCGTGCTGGGGCGGCATCGCGTCGCTGCAGTTCTCGCTCGCAGCGGTCTGGACAGGCGCACGGTCGAGAGGCATTGGAATACAAACGATGTCGCATTGGATGAGCGCCGCACCGGCGAAGCTCGCCGGTCTCGAGCGCAGGAAGGGTCGGATCGCTCCAGGCTTCGATGCGGATATTGTCGTCCTGGACGCAGATGCAGGAGCAAGTTCTTCGGCCGTAACGACGCGCCAGATCACACCCTACCCCGGACGTGACCTCGCCGGAGCAGTGAAAGCGACGTACGTGGGCGGCCGGCTCGCGTTTCCTGCCTAATGCTCGCTCGATTGCTATCTTAGCCAATGGCTCCTTTCACCGACCTCATCGACCTTGCATCGGAACGACTCGGCGGATCGGTCGTCGCGGCTAACGATGAGTTTTTTGCGCCAAAGGAAGCACTGCTCAAGCCGGGCGCACCCGAATGGCGTGAAGGCGTGTACACCGAGCGTGGCAAATGGATGGATGGATGGGAAACGCGCCGTCGCCGGGAGCTTGGACACGACTGGGCAATCGTTCGGCTCGGTGCGCCCGGATATGTCCGCGGAGTAGTTATCGATACGTCCTGGTTCACTGGTAATTATCCGGAGCGAGCGAGTATCGAGGCTGCGACGGTTGATGGCACGCCTGCGGCAGACTGGCTCAGCGGCGGGGACGTGATGTGGACGCCGCTTCTTTCTGAATCCATGCTGAACGGAAATGCCGCGAATGAATTCGCGATCGACGGCGGCGACAAGCGGGTGACGCATTTGCGACTGAACATTTTTCCCGACGGCGGCGTTGCGAGACTTCGCGTTCATGGAGTCGTCGCGCCTTCCGAGAGCGCGTTCGGCGTCAGCCGCGAAACAGATCTCGCTTCGATGGAAAATGGCGGGTATGTCGTGTCGTGCAGCGACATGCATTACGGGCATCGACAGAATCTGATCCTGCCCGGCAGGTCTACACACATGGGCGACGGGTGGGAAACAAAACGGCGCCGCGGACCGGGACACGACTGGACCATCGTTCGACTTGGACGCCGCGGAGCAATAGACCGTGTCGAGCTGGACACCGATCATTTCAAGGGAAATGCTCCCGGAAGCTGCATGCTCGAATCGTGCGATGCCGGCGCGATGGAAACGTTTGACGCGGAGAATGCGGTATGGGGCCCGCTGGTTGCAAATTCCGCCCTGCAGCCTCACTCTCGTCATACATTCGTCGTTAGCGAGCCGGGTGCTGCGACTCACGTAAGACTCAACATTTATCCAGACGGCGGGGTAGCGCGACTGCGCCTCGTCGGCAGGGCAACTTCGGAATGACTGTCTCACTCGCTGAGCTCAACCAACTTGCCGCGCCGGAAGCGTCCGATCTTTTCAGAGCGGCGTGTGGCGCAAGCTCGTGGGTAGATCAGATGGTTACAAACCGGCCGTACGATTCTGTCGAACATCTTCTCGCAGCAGCGGACACGGCGTGGGCGGCCTCAGGTCCGGACGAATGGCACGAGGCCTTCGCAAACCATCCACGAATTGGTGAGGCGCATAGTGTGGCGCGGCAGAGTGAGCTCGCGCAGGGATGGGCTGAGGGAGAACAGTCGAAGGCGAGGCTGGCATCGTCGAGCATTTTCGATCAGATGTCGCTCGTCAATCACGCGTACGAAGGAAAATTCGGACATATCTTCATCGTTTCTGCCGCCAGCAAATCGGCGGGCGAGCTGCTCGAGCTCGCACGCGAGAGACTGAAGAACGACCCCGCAACCGAGCTGCGCGTTGCCGCGAATGAGCAGGCGGAGATAACGCGCCTTCGTCTGAAGAAACTTGTGGGCGATTCGACGTGAGCACCATCAGCACCCACGTTCTCGACACGTCACTCGGGAAACCTGCCGCCGGGATCCGCATCACGCTTCGGCGGGACGGGACCCTGCTCGGCTCCGGTGTAACTGACGACGATGGGCGCGTCCGTGATCTTCTTCAGCAGGGGTCCGCGCTGGCAGAAGGTGATTACATTCTCGTCTTCGCGGTTGCCGATTATTTCGCTTCAGCAAGCCGGGACACGTTCTACAGCGACATCGAAATAAATTTTCGAATCGCATCCTCGAGCGAGCACTACCATGTCCCGCTGCTGCTGAGTCCGTTCGGTTACTCCACATACCGGGGAAGCTAGGACCTACGGAGCGGAGTGCATCCGCGCCAGCAACGCCCGAAATCGCGGATCGTCGCGAACCGGATCCAGCATTGGATCACTGCGCGGCGCGAGACTGGTGAGAAGCGAGATATCGCGCGCGTCGATGGCCTTTCCCAACGCGTCGAAAGCGTTCGGGTAATCCCTGAGGCCGAGGTAAATCTCCGCCAGCGCAGTTTGCGAAATGTTTTCTGTCTGCGACCGCGCCTCGAGAGACTGCAGAAGTTTCTTCGCTTCGTCTGTTCTTCCGGCGCGCCCGTATGCGTATCCAAGCTCGCCTTTCCTTATTACGAGCTCCGAATCGAGCCGATTCGCCGTCTCGATTTCCTTTACGCCGTGATCTGTTTTTCCTGAATACAGATACGCCATCCCGAGCACCTCGTGCGCGAGGCCGATATCAGGATGGCGAGTCACGCCTCTGCTGCCGATCGCGATCGCCTCGGGAAAGCGTCTCGCGAGAATGAACGCGTAGCAGCGCGCACTCGGAATGATTGGAGCGAACGGATCGAGCTGCTCGGCCCTCTCGAGCCGGACCAGCGCAGAATCGATCTGACCGGTGTGATACAGGTATTCGCCATACCACTGTTGAGCCGTTGGATTGTCCGGCTCCTGTGCGATTGCGGCACGATAACGTGCGCCCGACTCCTTGAAGTTGAAGGCGTGGAGCGCCATCAGGCCAAGTGCCGCGTTCGCTTCTCCGAGCGAGCCGTCGATCGAGAGAGCGCGGGTGGCGGCAGCTCGTCCGCGCGTTGTCACTTCGTCAGTAGGTGCGTCGGTGTATTCAGGAAGAAGTGCAGACGCCGTCGCGAGCGTCGCATATGCGCGCGCGAAGTTCGGATCGGCTGCGGTCGCTTGTTCCAGATACTTGATGGACTCGCGGAGATTCTCCGCGCCGCGCTTGTTGAAGGAGTACTTGCCTCGCAGGTAGATGTCGTACGCTTTGAGGTTCTCAGTGCCACGAGCGCGCTGTGCGATTCCAGTCACCGAGGCAACACCAAGCTTTGGCTTGAGCGCCTCGGCAATCGATCGCGCGACGTCTTCCTGCACCGCAAACACATCGCTGGCCTGGCGCTCGTATGTGTCTGACCAGAGTGTGAGGCCGTCTCGGACGCTCGTCAGCTGAGCTGTTACGCGAAGCCGCCCGCCGGCGCGTCGCACGGTTCCTTCGACGACTGCCTGAACGTTGAGCTGTTTGCCAATCTCGGTGACGGGCACATCGCGTCTGTTCTTGAACGAATAGGCGGACGTGCGCGACGCGAGGCGCATGCCGGGCAGCTTGTTCAGCGCGTTGGCGAGCTCGTCGGTCATTCCTTCGCTGAAGTACTCGTCGGACGAATTGCCGCCTACATTCACGAGGGGCAGAACCGCTATCGAGTTCAGCTCATCCCCGGATCCAGACGTGACCGATGTGGCTGGCCTTTTCAGAATCAGGTATGACGCAACTGCTATCGTGAGAATCCCTGCGATCGCAGGAATGAACAACCTCCGACTGGTTGCAGGCGTGCCGATCCGTATCACGCGCGTTGGATCGACTGGTCTCTCACCGCTCGACCACTCTGCGTCGCCCAATCTCTGAATGACCTCTTCCGCAGTCTGCGGGCGGTCTTCAGGGCGCTTCGCGAGACACTGCATCACCAGCGCCGCAAGAGCGCCGGGTACACTCGAGCGGCGATGCTGAATGGGATCAGGTGGAGTGATCGCATGCGCCGCCATGAGCGCTTGTTGCGATCGCGTGCCGAATAAGGGGCTGCCAACGAGCATCTCGTACGCCACAACACCAAACGAATAGATGTCAGCGCGCTGGTCGATGTCCGGCTCTGCCAACGCCTGCTCGGGCGCCATGTAGGCGGGGGTGCCGACCGTGAGCCCGCCGACAGTCAGCGTACCAAGCTCCTGCATCTTGGAATCGGACAAGGCCTTCGCGATGCCGAAGTCCGTCACGACTGCGATGTCTTCCGACAGCAGCACATTGTCAGGCTTGATGTCGCGATGCACGACGCCATTCTTGTGCGCGTACGCGAGAGCTGACGCGATCTGCGTCAGGAGGCGAATTGCGTCACCAACAGGAATCTCCCCGCTTCGCTCGAGATGAGCCTTGAGCGATTCACCCTTAATGAAGGGCATGACGTAATACGGAATGCCTTCGATCTCACCGGTGGACAGCACCGGCACGATGTGCGGATGCTGAAGACGTGCAGACACCTGGATCTCTCGCCGAAAGCGCTCGACGCGCACACTGCCTGCAACCTGTTCCGACAGAACCTTGACGACCACCATGCGATCGAGCTGCCGCTCCCGCGCGAGGAACAGCCTGCTCATTCCTCCGCCGGGGAGCTCGCGCTCGAAGGCGTAGGTGTCGCCGAGTGTTTCGTTCAGCGTGTCGAGGAGTTCGGTCAAGTGCAGGAGGTCTGGGAATCCAGAAAGTATTCAGCCAATATGGAGGCGGTCCCGCGGCTTAGCGCGAGAGAGATTGCTGAGCCGTCCACCGGTCGAGAATCCCGCGCTCTGCCTGGGTGATATTGGTCTTGTTTCCCAGAGGCATCGTTCTTTGCACGACGGCTCGCTCGCGAATGCGCGCTGCGTACGCGGCGATCTGCTCAGGAGTATCGAACATCACGCCGCCGGGAGCGGCTGGAAACGCCGGATCGGTGGGGCGTTCTGAATGACACACTGCGCACCGCCGGTCGATTACGTGCCGCGCTTCCTCGAATGTCACCGGGCCCGTGGTCATCACCGCAGCCGCCGCGGGTGCAGCGCCGAATCTCAGGATTGCCCATAGCAACAGCACACTGGAAGCAACGAATGCCCCCAGCGCTGGCTTCCATTGAGGGAAATTCCAGCGAATGTTCAGAACGTGTCTGACGCCAGCCCCTGACGCGACGAGAACGAGCAGCAGCAGCCAATTGAGCCGATGTCCGTACAACGCGGGAAAGTGATTGCTCACCATCAGGACGATGACGGGAAATGTGAAGTAGTTGTTATGGATCGACACGCGTTTCGCGCGGGCGGAAACAGCCGGATCGGCACCGCGCTCCCCCGATGCGGACGCGACCAGCTCGCGCTGCGACGGTACGATCGTCCAGAAAACATTGCCGGCCATGATCGTGGCGAGCATCGCTCCAACATGGATGAACGCCGCCCGCCCGCTCAGTACCGATGTGAGGCCGACGGCGATGCCGAGGAACGCAGCGACCCAGACAAACGCGGCAGCTCTCGGCGCACGTGGAGCGACGAATCGCTGCATCGTCTCATAGAGAATCCATCCGCCCAGTATTGCGGCGATGCCAATCAGGCTTGCTGCAGTGTGACTGAACCGGGCGGCGGGATCGTCCACCATCGACGCCCTCCCGCCAGCGTAGTACACGATGATCAGCAGTGCTACGCCCGACAGCCATGTTGTGTATGCCTGCCACTTGAACCAGTGCAGTGGCGCCGGCATTTCCTCGCCATCGAGAAGAGTCTTCTCGACGTAGTAAAACCCCCCGCTGTGCAGGAGCCAGATGGTTCCGATTGGCTTTTTTGTTTGCCCCCGGCTTTTCGCCGGAACCAGGCTGCGGTCAAGCCAGTTGAAGAGAAGTGAATTGCCGACCCACATGATTCCGGCAATGACATGAACCCACCGTGCAACGAGATCGAACAGCTCGATGGTGCTTCCGTTCATTTCCTCCCCTTCATGATCCTCACGAAGCTCCTGCTACGGAATTCGTCCGCCGTCAGGCCGGTCATGCCGAGCGCTTCTGCCTCGGTGATGGCTCCTGAGTTAATTCCACGAAGGAAGAAATTGAGCAGGCCCTGTCCCGTTGCTGCGTCGTCGAACACGTCGCCGACGAGTGTCGCCTGCGCAGCCTTGCCCACAAAATTGCTCAGGCGTATACCCGCGGCGTCGATTCCCTCGAGGAAGAAGCTGTACAGTGCGACGTAACGCGTGACGAGCTGCGCGGGATGCAGATCCCATCCCTGATAAAATCCGCCTGCGAGAGAATGCCGGATATCGTCGAAGTGCAGCTTCCACGCTGCGTGAACACTCGCCGCGTTCTCCGCGTGTTGTGCGTCAGTCAGCGTTGTGCCGGCGGCCGCGCGATGGATCGGAACGGGCATCACCGTCGTCGATCCGTCAGACAGCCACACATCGGTGCCGGCAAACGCGACCTGCATGAAGTGCTTCGCGAAATCGCACGCGGGGTGCCGCATTCGCTGGTGCGCAGCAGTGATGTTGATGCCGGCCGTGTAGTCGTAAGTCCCGAAGTGAGCGCCGCGCAAACGTCCGTCAGATGCATCTCGCACACGCGCCAGGAGCGACGTCCCTGTCGAGTCGATGATTATCTGCGGGGTTTCCACCATCAGCTCGAATTTCAGCATCCCATCGGCGAGACCGAGCTTGTGCTCCAGCTGCCTCAGCAGCGCGACTGTGTAGTCGATCTGCTCGATGATCGTCACCTTGGGAATCGTGACGATCCAGTTGTCGGGAATGCCGCCGAGCTCGACGAGTTTTGTCAGAACCAGGTCGAGAGTGCGTGCGCTTCGCACGCGCATCTCTTCGTTGAACGGCTTGATGCGAACGCCAATGAATGGAGAGAGCGTTCCGGCCTTCATGCCCTTTGCAACTTCTTCAGCAACGACGTTCGCATGATGATCTTCCTCTGCGTCTGGTCTATTG
Source organism: Gemmatimonadales bacterium (assembly GCA_038208605.1). GTDB lineage: Bacteria > Gemmatimonadota > Gemmatimonadetes > Gemmatimonadales > Gemmatimonadaceae > UBA4720. The sequence goes on from JBBQYO010000004.1 coordinate 20,837, forward strand.
CCGTATCCGTCCTCGAAGTCGATTCGAAAATCCTCGATAGGCTCGCGGGAGAGCTTATCTCGCACTCGCTCGTCGATGGTCGCGAGTGCGGGATGCTTTGCGATGTCGAGCGATCCGCCCATTGCTGCCGCGTCGGGCATGTAGTTGCTCATTGCACGCAGCGCGAGACCGCCAAGCTTGGGAACGGAGTCGGAAGCAAATAACTGAGCGCCTCCATATACCGTATGCACCGGCTGCCGTCCCGGACCCTCGCCCATGTGCGCCTCCGCGAACGCCATATTGGCTTCGCGAAGCGCCTCCTGCACGTCGGCGAAAACCGACGAGTCGTGCCTTTTGGCTAGTGTCGGGTCATCGTTCACGAGGAGAAGGTTGCACACAACGTCGCGTGTACGGAAGCCTTAAAACGGATGACGCACCGTCGCCCATTATGATCGGTTTGTGCCGCCTCTAAGGCGCTTTCCTCGGCTTATCGGAGAACGTCACCGGATAGCCGAAGTCCCACTGGCTATGCTCGCGATCCTTCATCGGAACTGCGATCATCGATTTGAACATCGGCAAGAGCTCGCGCTGTGACACCGTAACGAACTCGCCCGCAATCTCGGGCTGCTGCCAGAAAATCTTCCAGTAGGACTTTTCAGTCGCCTTCGCGCTGTCGAGCTGCGCCTTTCCGGCAACCCCTCCGCTCTGCGCGAGAAATTGTCCGAGCGGGATGTAAACGGCGCGAACGCGCTCGGAAAACACCGAGTCCGCCTGCTGTGGCCCGGCCACCTGCGCTCGATTGAGAAACAGCGAGTCGGTGTTCGCGAGCAGCAGCTTGTGAATGCTCGACGTGTTCGACGTGTAGAACGACGCGAGCGAATCTGCGGATCGTTTCTCCCACCTGCCTCGAGTCTTCACCGGCTCGACCGCGCGACGAAGCTGCTGAAGATCGAAATTCGTCGAAAGGTTGATGGAGAAATCGACGACGATTCGAAATGGATCGCGTCCGATCGACCGGCCGGGCCTTGTATCGGCAAAGCGCGGATTCACGTCGTAGCGAAAGCGATTGGCACCTGGATCGAAACCGCGTGGAATGAGAAGAACGGGGTCGGGCGTTATCTGGGATCCCCAGCCGCGAAGACTGCCAGTGCCGTGAAGGGCCTGATCGATGCCGGCAAAGACGTTTTGAAAATAGACGTTCGGCGTAACCCGGCCGTCCCATCTTCCTGGCATCGGTGGACGCCACTGAATGTTGAGCGACTGCGTCCACGGCCCGCGGCAACCGTTGCGTCCCGCGACGACTCCAAGATTCGCGAGAACGCAGCTCTTCGCACTGGACGAGCCAGTAGAAAGAAGCGACCGCAGCTGATTTCCAAGAGCTGCATCCGTAACGGACGCAGGGTCGGGAATGAATGCACGATCGCCGCCCCGGCCGTCTCCATTCACGTCGCCCTGGACGAGCGGTGTGAACGGAAGGCCGGACTGCGTCCGCGCAAACAGTGTGACCGTTCCAATCTTCGATGCATTGAAGCCGCCAGTCAGAAGGAGGACGTGCCGCGCATCACCGGCGTTGGGCGCCCATTCCTTGAGTCGAGGGTCGCCGAACGCTGCCCCATCGAAGCCACGGTATTGGCGGCGGCTCCACTGCAGCGTGTATCCCGCTGACGCGTAGAAGGAAGCCGGGCCCCGAAAATGGAACACGTCGGGAGAAACGCCGAGCGTGAGTTGTCCGCCGTATCCGCGAAGATCGCTGATCCTGCTCGACACTCTTCCGAATTGGTTCGACCTTCGCGATTCGCTCGCCGACACAGACCCGCTCGCCGGATCGATCGATGCGGTCGAGACGAAAACCGGCCGGCCAGCTTCGCTCGCAAGACTGAACCGCTGTGCACCAGAAAAATTCGCGTCGATCACTCCGGGCTGTGAGAGATCGTATGATCCAAGTCCGCTCAGGTTGAGAAGCCACGACTTCACGTTCGTCGACCAGTTGAGCGACGCTCTCCAGCTCCTCGGCACATTGTAATCAGAATCGATCAGAGTGACTGGTGGCGATGTCTCCGCGAGAATTCCACTGCCGTCGGCGCACCGCGTTGGAATCCGTCCTGGATCGCTCGCAAAAAGCGACCAGTCGGCAGCGGGAACTGCGGATCCGACGCAGGAGAGAGTCGTCGTCGCGCCAGGCAATCCAGTCGCCGCCGATGCGTCAGCGAGAATGCCGGGGCGAAGGAGGTCACGGAACTCTCCGATGCCCCCGCGAATCACGCCAACAGTCGTTCGATAAAAGCGACCGACGTTGTTTGAATTTGTCCCCGACCCATTGTCCTTGCTCTTGTTGTACGTGTACGAAAATCCAGCTCGCGGGCTCAGATGAATGCGGCTCGGTGCGAGGCCGGTCTTCACATCGAGTGCCTGCTCGAGTGCAGCATTGCGAGCAGGGCTCTTGCCGAATCCGTCAGCCTCGAGCCGCAGTCCGTAGAGAACGCTGAAAAATCTGGATGGGACATAGTTGTGCGCGAGCGCCGCTGCGCTGTTCCACACGGTTCCGGACCGATCTGGCTGCGAAAGTGTCCGGGTGAAGCTGGCCGGACGGCCCGCCGCAAAGTCATCTATCGAATTGAAGGCAAACGACCCGAGTGCGTTCGATACACCCTGCTGTTCCAGTCCGTCTGCACGTCCCCACAACAGTGCCTTGAAGCGGTGACGGCGACCGATCGCGTTCCAGGCGGTTTCATTCGCGGCTTCCGCCGTCCACCGGCGGTCATCAGTCGCGAAGAACGATCCCCCGCCAAGGGTGAGGCTGCTGTTATCGCTCGTTGCGTCGATGCCCGTTGAGCGAACGAGTATGCTCGCTCCCGGCTGCCGCAAATACGGAGTGACGTCCGTGTTCACGGCGCTCGCAGCGACGCGCGTTTCGGTGAGAATGCGCCGTCCCGGGCCGACATAACTGCCGAGCGTAATTTGAGCACCGAGTGTTCGCTCGCGTTTCTCGCCGGCGGATGATGGCACGGCAAGCGGGCCGAATCCCAGAGCGCCATCGCGCGTGTATCCGAGGTAGCTCGTAAGTGCGCGAGTCTTGAGTGTATCGCGCGTGTCGTCGATCCGGCCAAGGAATGTCACTGCCTGATGTTGCTGGTCGGTTGGAATTCCAGACCCGCTCAGTCCGATTCCACGGGGACCCGCCAGTGCGATGAGTCTTCCAACCGAATCGGGCGATACTCCCGCGAGGAGCAGCGCATCTGCCTCCGCGCTGATCAGCGTTGTCGGGTTGCTTTGGTTTCGTGCGAGATCGGCCGAGACATTGTACGTGAGCGCTTTACGAATCAGCTCGCCATCCATTCCAAAGCTTCCACGAAATCCTGCAGGCGTTTGCCCAAGCGAACGGGTGGATGGATCAGCGAATTGAAGCTGCCGCGCGTCGAGTGTGACGAATCCGTTTCGGCGCATGAACAGGCGGCTGCCCGGTCCGAGTCGCACATCGACGTTTGCTCCCGCAAAACCGCCGCGGGTCGGGTCGAACGTTGCGCCAGTGACGCGCGTCTCCGTTCTCGCTGCGCGTGGAATTGACCCGGCCGCGAGCCCCATCCCGTTGAGCGTGTTGAGATTCGATTCCGAGCCCGATCCGAGAATCGAGGCGCCACCCGGCGTGATCGTGACGTTGGACATTGTTCCGGCTACTGCGTTGAGGTCGCCTGCAACGGTCGGCGGAATCTGTCCACTGACTCCGTCCTGCCATTTTTCGGACGCCCCGGTCTCCAGCTCGGTAGGCCTGATGGAATTCGTAGCTCGGACGGGCTTCTGCGCAGAGACTTTCACTGTTGCGAGCGTTGCGACATTCCGCGCGAGCGAGAAGTCGGCGACGAACTCCGCTTCACTCGCCTGCTTCTGAACCCGCCGGCGCGCAGGACTGAATCCAGGCGCGCTGACATAAACGAGATAGTCGCCGGTGCCCTGATCGAATTTCGTCGAGTAGTGGCCGCTTCTGTCAGTTGTCGTCTGCTGCGTCAGCCGGTCGGGGCCGCGAGTGACCATGATCGTCGCGCCCACCACGACATGCGCTGAATCATCGGTCACTCGGCCGCGGATCGTCTCGGGAGTTGTCTGCTGCGCGTGCACTGTCGATGAAAACGCGAGACAAGTGAAGACGAACGCGGTCAGCGCGCGGCGCCGGAACGGAGAAGACATTGGAAGTCCAGGGAAGATCGGCAAGTCCGGAATTCTCTTTGTTGGGATAGCGGGTCGAGACCTTGGACAGGAGCTGGCGAACAAACGTTCGGTAGATGCTAAAAATCTAGCAAAATGCTAAAATAGTAGCATACGACTGGCAAGGTCGGGAATGCGTTTGGTTGACCGTCACTCATTTAGTCGAGCCGGCGGGCGAAACGGTTTGCCGTCGCTCAACCGTTGTAGATCTTGCCGCTCTTCCGCCGATAGAGCTCGAGCACTGCCCGGGCTTCTTCACGCAGCACGTTTCGGACGATGGTAATTCCGCGCTCCTCCAGATACTCGTACGACTCGGGGAACACTGGACCTTCATCGAAGTTGAGCACCGACGCATCCTCGCGCGCTGCACCGTACACGACGCGCTGAACGCCGCTCCACAGGGTCGCGCCAAGACACATTGCACACGGCTCGCAGGAAGTGAACAGCTCGTGAGCGGGCAGATTCGGCACGTTGAGAGAGAACGATCCGAGCTTCTGCTGAGCCATCATGAAAGCGACCATCTCACCGTGAAGCGTGCAGTTGTTCAGCCGCACGACGCTGTTCATACCAACCGCAACGATCTTCCCCGAGGCCGACTCGAAAATCGCCGCGCCGAACGGCCCACCGGATTCGCGCTCTACGTTTTCGCGGGACACGGCGATCGCCAGCCGCATTCGCTCGTCGTCAGTCGCATACGTTGAGTCCCATTGCACCACCGAATCGACCCAGTCGGGATACTCGACGCGGACTACAGGATGAAAACCGTCTTCGGTCATGTCATGAACGTGGTTTGATTTGTAATTTCCCGCCATTGGCGTGAGGCTGCTCTTCCGCCGACCGGCTCAACGGATCAATCCGTGCGCGCGTATGTGAGAGGGACGTCATCGCACCGTCAACCTTGTCCCGGGTGCCTGCTGCTCTTTAGTTATCCGGCACACCTGAACCGTTCCCAACGAGATAATGAAAACCAACGCCCCCCCGACGCGCCGAGTATTCCGGCCGTTGGCCTTCGCCGTCCTGATCACTGGCTGCTCTTCAGCGATGATGTCAGGAAACGGGTCGACTTCACAGCAGCCTGTCCCGACTGCAAACCTGCCACTCAAGTACACCGCTCAACCCACCGTTGCGGCCATCACCCCGGCCGATCTGATGAGCCGTCTCTACGTCCTGGCGGACGATTCGATGATGGGCCGGCAGGTCGGTTTCGAGGGCAATTTGAAGGGAACGCAGTATATCGCGGACGAGGCGAAGCGTATCGGCCTTGTACCCGCAGGCGATAACGGAACCTACTTCCAGGACATTCCGGTTTTCGCTCGGGTCCTCGACAGGGCCAGCACGATCAGGATCGGCAACACGACACTCGTCGCGGGCAAGGATTTCGTGGCCTCGGGAACGCCCATTCAGGCGACCTCCGGGCAAGTGATCTATGGTGGGGTGGAGGCAGACTCGATGAATCTCCTCGATTCGGCACAGGTCGCCGGCAAGATCCTCGTCCTGTCACCGATCGAAGGTCCGATAAACTTTCGTGCGCTCGCACAATCGGCAGGCTTTCAGCGGTACGTCCACTCGGTCAGCGGCGCTCTCACGACGATTACGCTTCGCGGCGCTCAGCTCTCCGATGCCATCACACGCCCCATTCTGCAGGGCACCAGTGTTCAGCTTCGATCGGGGACTCCGACGAATGCGGGAAGATTCGGTGGCTTCGCAATCGCCGCGACGAGCTCCGCCGGCGCCACCATCTTCGGCGCACCCGTTGAATCGCTTCGCAAAGGCGCACTCGGCCCCACGATCACATTCGATATCCGGCAGACTGAAGCGCCGCGACCGGGGCGCAACGTTGTCGCGATTCTGCCCGGCAGCGATCCTCGTCTCAAGAACGAATACGTCGCCATCGGAGCACACAACGACCACATCGGATTCAACCATGCGCCCGTCGAGCACGATTCACTGCGCGCATTCAACACCGTTGCGCGCCCGGGCGGCCAGGAAGACGCGCCGAAAGTTCCCACGGAAGAAGAATGGACGCGAATCAATCTTCTGAAGGACAGCCTTCGCCACGCGCATGGCGGCCCGCGGATGGACTCGGTCTACAACGGCGCCGATGACGATGGCACCGGATCGGTCGGCGTCCTCGAGATTGCCCAGGCACTCGCATCAGCACCGGTCAGGCCAAAGCGCTCCATCATTTTCGTCTGGCATACGGGCGAAGAGCGCGGCATGTGGGGATCGGGCTACTTCACCGATCACCCCACCATCCCGCGCGATTCGATCGTCACTCAGCTCAACATCGACATGATCGGACGCGGCGACGCTGCCGACCCCGTGCCGAACGGCGGACCGTCGTACCTTCAGCTCATCGGATCCAAGCGGCTGTCCACCGAGCTCGGCGACATCGTCGAAGCGGTCAACACCAATACGCATGCGGGATTCAATTTCGACTACTCCTTCGATACGCCGGGCAATCCGAACCAATATTATTGCCGCAGCGATCACTGGTCATATGCGAAGTGGGGTATTCCAATCACTTTCTTCTCGACCGGTGGTCACCGCGATTACCATATGCTCACCGACGAGCCGCAATACATCGACTACAACCACTTCGCCCGCGTTGCGCAGCTCGTGCGTGACGTCGCGATGCAGGTGGCGAACCTCGATCATGCAGTCGTCGTCGACAAGCCGAAAGGCGATCCCAACGCTCGCTGCCGCCAGTAGCTGACGGCCGAGCCAATCGAGAAACAACGAAACAATGGATACAGCAACATTTCCGTCCGAGTCGGTCGTGGTTCCCTGGGCTAAGACGCTGTACTCGGACGGGGTGGACCAGAGGGACGCATCGGCGTTCGCCGGTGCGTTCACCGACGACGCCTGGCTGCAGTTCGGAAACAATCCGCCGATCGTCGGCAAAGCCAACATCAAAGTCGCGATCGCCCAGTTCTTTACGGTGATGCTGAAGGTGCAGCACGAGTCGGTGAACACCGAGTATCACAACGGCAGTTTGTTTCTCGAGGCACGCGTGACTTACACCATGCACGACGGCAAGATGATGGTGACCGTTCCTGCCTGCACCGTGTTCACGATGAAACCGTCGAGCAACGGCGAAGCTCCTCTTGCCGAGAAGTGCCGGATTTACGTGGATCTCGCGCCGCTGTTCGGTGCGGCGCAGGGCGCTTCATAGGTTGGCGTTGCGCCTACGCACCCAGTCGGAGGACGGAGCCGAACTCCGACGGTAGCCCGCAATTTCGATCTCCGTGAACATCGGAGATAAGTCCGTAGCGCATGAGCACGTTTCGGTCAGCTGGCGGCCGCCCTTGATAGCGGTTTCGTCGCCCTGATGAAACCGGCGCCCACACGTCCGTCTACTTCGCGCGCGATCCTGTCTGCATCGAGGCCGGTATTGGCCAGAAATGCGCGAGCGTCATCGAAGCTGTAGGTCCGTGTCATCTCGACGCTGGCCTCTTCGAATCCGGCCTCGTTCAGAAGGCTGATGAACTCCTGGTCGCCGAGCGCGCCGGCAACACAGCCGACCCAGAGCTCCATGCTGTTTTTCACGTCCACGGGCAGCTCGCCCTGCACGACGACGTCGGAAACCGCGAACCGTCCGCCGGGCTTCAACACGCGAAACGCTTCGGCGATCACCTTCCGCTTGTCGCCGGAGAGATTGATCACGCAGTTGGAGATGATCACGTCGACCGAATTGCCCGGAAGCGGAATTTCCTCGATGCGGCCTCGCAGAAACTCGACATTTTTCACACCCGCTTCGGCCGCGTTTTTTCTCGCGAGCTCGAGCATGTCGTCAGTCATGTCGAGCCCGTAAGCCTTTCCTTCAGCCCCAACTCGGCGCGCTGACAAAAGCACGTCGATGCCGCCGCCTGACCCCAGGTCGAGCACGGTATCGCCAAGGTTGAGGTGGGCAAGCGCTGTCGGAGTGCCGCATCCGAGTGAGGCAAGCACCGCGGCTTCGGGCAGCTCGTCGGTCTCGCCCATCATGTAGAGGTTGGAGGTGATCGGATCGGCCGTCCCGTCGAATTCCGCAGCCCCGCAACACGAGCTTGCCGGGCCGCAGCATGATGCGCCGGTTGTTGCGGCCGTCTCGACGCTGTCGAGAACGCGTCGTGCCGCTGCGCCGTATTTCTCGCGTACCGTACTCGCCAGCGTTTCCTTTTCCGTGGCTTTGAGGCTCGCATTGTTCTTTGGATCGGCATCGTCATCGCAGCAGCCAGGAGCGCAGCAGGAAGTGTTCTCGGTGACAGGTAGAGCAGTCATCGATGAATCCTCATCAAAAATTGTTGATATGTCAGTCAAAAAAAGAGATTATCCACAGCAGCGAGCGGATGTTGCAGCGATTGGAAGTCCCTTGCTGGCAGACGGCTGCAATGAGACCGCAACATCGTGGAGCTCGGCCAGGGTCTCGGGAACGATGGTGTAGTACGACCAGCGGCCGTCTTTCCGGTCAGAGACCAGTCCGGCGTCGCGAAGGACTTTCAGGTGAAATGACAGCCGGGACTGGGCGGCGTCGAGATCGGTCTGGAGGTCGCACACGCAGCGCTCGCCATCGCGGAGCATTTCGAGGATGCCGATGCGGGTTTCGTCGGAAAGCGCGTGAAAGAGCTGTGAAGCGCGAGCGGGATCGGTGGCGGTTTTCATCTTTCTGTAATGTATCAACCAATATTGATACGTCAAGTGGAGCACTTCATTCGAAGAGGTCAAGCTTCGCCGGGCAGCACAAAGCGACCGGGTCACGCCACCGCGCCACGGAGGCACGGACGTCACGGAGGGGTCAGCGCTCATTGAGCCCACTCGACTTGCCTCTACAAATACGTTTTAGGGAGACTACGAACCGCTGTCCCGTAGTCTCCCCAAAAAAGTTCTCTTAAAACTGACGTGAGTGTCTTCGATTTCGATTTAACTCTCCGTGCCGTCCGTGCCTCCGTGGCGCGGTTTCTCTAGACTGTCGCTGAGCGCCGACACCCCGGATGACCGCTTCATGGATACATTTAGGCGTCCAGTAACCCAACAATCCCAATGACCGCACCCGCTGCTCCGCAACCGACTACAATCGATGAATCGCGCCTCCGCATCCGCGATGCCCTCCTGAATGCAAAGAAAGTTGCCGTCGGAACACACGCCGGCGAAGAAGTCCGCGTCCGCATGATGCACCCCGGTGCCTGGATCCCCGACGACGCCACCGCCAGGCCGATCATCTATCTCGCTTCGATGAAAAACGACCCGAAGGTGCGCGAGATGACGACGCGTCCCGAGGTCGCCCTCCTGCTTCACGAGTCGCCCACCGGCGAAGAACACACGAGCTGGGAGATGGAAGTCACCGGCCGCGCCGAAGTCGTCCGCGACCCTGCGGAACGCGAGCGCGCCAAGCAGGCGACGATGCGAACGTCCTCGATCGTTCAATACCTCGAATCGGTCGGACAGACTGACATCCTCGCATTCATGCGCGTGACACCACGGTTCATGAAGCACCGTGTATTCGGCGAGATCGTCGCCGGTCGTCCTCCTTCCATCCTCGACTTCGGCGACTCCGCAGCGGACCGACAGACAGATTCCTCACTGCTCGGCCGCCGGCTCGGCGTGTGGAAAGAGACGGTTCGCTGGGCATCCCTCACGGCGAGCGCCGCGTCCGTTGCGGTTGGAACCGCCGCCGCATTTGCAGCGACCGGGACGATCGATTGGGTGTGGGCCGTCATGACCCTCATCGCGGCTGTGTCGCTCCAGGCCTGCACGAATATCAAGAACGACCTCGACGATCAGCTCAGTGGTGCCGACGACAAGAATCGCACTCCTGTCCTCGGATTCACGGGCGGCTCACGCGTGATGCAGCGCGGTCTCGCAACGCGCGGCGACCTGCTCCTCGGCATGCTGATCTTCGGCTTGGTGAGCACAGTCATCGGCATCGCCTTCGCGCTTGCCGGCCGCCCCGGAGTGTTGCTGTTCGGGCTTGCCGGCCTGATCATTGGCTTCGTCTACACGGGAGCGCCGTTCCGCCTCGCGAATCGCGGGCTCGGTGAAGTTGCTGTCGGAGTTGCGTTCGGCGTCGGAATCGTCTGCGGAAGCGCTTACGTCCAGGCGGGCACAATTCCATCGATCGCGCTCTGGGCGTCGATCCCTGTTTCGATTCTGGTTGGACTGCTGCTCTTCATCAACGGTTTTCAGGATGCAGCAAGTGACGACGAAGTCTCCAAGCGCACCGCCGTCGTTCGGCTTGGCGCCGAGCGTGCGAGCAGGGTGTATCCGGTGATTGCGGGGGCGGCGATGATTCTGCTTGTCGCCTTCGTCGTAGCCGGGCTGCTTCCGACCTTTGCCCTGCTCGGGCTCGCCGGCGTTCCGTTATTCATCAAAGCGGCGGTGGTTGCACGCGGCAGCTTCAACGAGCCGATGGAGCTCGTGCCCGCCAACGCGTACACCGCGGTGGGTCACCTCGCGAGTGCGCTTGGCCTTGCGGTTGGTCTGACATGGGCCGGAGTCGGCGGGGGAGTGAACGCACCCTTGCTGTTGATTGCGGTCGCCGGAGTTCTGGTGATTCTCTACTACAACCGGTCGATCGGACGACTTGCGTCGGCGTTCTACGGAGTGAAGGACGCCGTAGCAAAGACCTGATTCAGGGATCGATCTCGCGAAGCTCGTCTGCAGCGGCAAGCACGTAACCGATCTCTTTCGACAACGATCTCGCTTCCTGAGTGACACTGGTTACATCCTCGAGCGCTGACTGAAGGCCCGAGGATCGCATCTTGAGCAGGTCGAGGGTGAGGTTCTGGAGCAGCAAACCCGCGCTCTCATACTGTTCAGACAGCGAGTCGCGCGATTGCACGAGATTGGCGAGCATGTCGTGCTGGCGTCGGAGCAGTCTCAGCATTCGCTCCTTGTCGGATGTACTGTCCGTTGACTGTTCGAGCTTCGCTATCCGCTCGTCCAGCCCCGACAGACGATCCGGACCGATCTCTCCGTCGAGGCGATGCAGCGCCGTCGCGAGCGATGCGATGCGATCGTAAAGACCGTCCGACGTTCCTTTGACATCGGGAAGCATTTTCTTCTCGGTGTCGCTCAGCCGCTCGACGATACCGCGCACCGTGCGCCGATCGTTGATTGCCTGCCGAAGAACGTTACCGCGCAGACCGACAATTACCTCCCGGCTCACGCCTGGTGAATCGGTGTCGGTTGGCTGGGAGATCGACGGCGCGGTGAGTGACGGCATTGCTGATTGCGACGACGGCGGTTGCGTTGACGGGGGCACCGCGGGAAACGGACCGCCAAACACATCCTTCATCCTCGCGCCTGACGCCCACAGTCCGCCGATCTGCGACCACAATCCCATCGCCATGCCCATCGCCGGAAAAAACGCCCACCAGAAATGATGCTGCCCTTGCTGGGTGACGGCATTGATGCCGAACAGGAAAGTCGACGTTCCTATATAGCTCGCGAGCTGTCGCCTGAATGATCTGATGCGGTCGGGAAGGGGCTTGGCGTTCTCCTTCTCTTCCTTGCGCTGTTCGCGCAGCTCTTTGCGCAGTCTTCGGGCTTCGTGCCGCGTGCGAATCTCCATGAGCTCCGCATTGCCCGCCATGTTTGCGAATCCCGTCATCATCGGTGCAAGTGGCAAATCTGGAAATTTCAGACGCGTAATCGGGCCCGAAAATGGAAATCCGGGAATTCCCTCAGTCCGTGCAGCTCTTGGATATGACGACGGATCGACTGACTGGACCGGCGCGCCGTCGAGCGCGGCAACGACGTCACCGCCCTCGCGAAAACGATTTGCGGGATCCTTCTCGAGCAACCGCAGCACGATCCGTTCAATGTCGGCTGGGACCCCGGCGCGAAGATGCGACGGTGGCACGACGCGCTCGGTGACCTGTTTCATCATGATCACCGGCGTCGTCGGCCCCGTGAACGGCGGCTGGCCCGTGATCATATAGTAGGCCACGGCACCGAGCGAGTAGAGATCGGAGCGGCCATCGAGCTCGCGATCGCCGGCGCATTGCTCGGGCGACATATATGCGGGAGTGCCAATGGCAGTGCCGGTCGCGGTCAACCGCGAATCGCCCTCCGTTGTCGCGCGAGCAATTCCGAAATCCGTCACCATCGCGCGGCCCGAGGGGCTCTCCAGCAGGATGTTATCGGGCTTGATATCGCGGTGTACGACTCCGTGTTCGTGCGCATATGAAAGCGCGTCCGCGACTTCGCGAAGGACTCGCTTCACGTCGGCGGCTGGAAGCGCCCCATGCGTTCGAACGCGGTCGCCCAGGTTTTGTCCCTCGACGAGCGCCATCACGAAATACGCGAGTCCGTCGCGTTCGTCGACCGAATAGATCTGAACGATGTTCGGGTGAGTCAGCCTCGCCGACGTCTCGGCTTCTCGCATGAAGCGCTCGCGCACATCCGACCTGAACGCGAGATCCGGGGGCAGAAGCTTGATCGCCACATCGCGCTTGAGCCGGGTGTCGCGTGCGCGGTAAACGATACCCGCTCCGCCGCGGCCGATTTCGCGCTGGATCTCATACCCGGGCGCGAGCGTGCGTTCGACGCGAGCCCGGAGCTCGGACTCTGAGGTTGACTGGGGAGGATTGGTCAAGCTGGTATGCTGCGAGAAATCATGCTATGCACGGCTAGTCTATCACGCAGAGACGACGTTTGCGAGAGTTGAGCGCTGGTAACCTGTATAATGTAGACATGCGGACACTTGCAGATGCGGGACCTGGAATCCGGGCTCGACAGAGTTTGCGTGGCCTCGGATTGGCGATCGTCTTCGCTGCTTTGACGCAACCCGACCATCAGCTGCGCGCGCAGACTGGTCGGCAGACCGGGTGGCTATCCGCTCATTGCCGCTTTTGACGGGGGCGATTACACCGATTTCAGGGTGATGGGCCTCCCGAAAGTGCTGGATAGCCTCTTTTAGCGCCGGGGGCTGCACCTGCCTTTGTCGCTGTCTCGATTGACGATTGAGCGCAGGAGGGTTTGCGTCCGGGTACGTAGCATTGAAACGGCCCGACCTTTTTGGAAACGTGCTATCGAAGAGCGGAGTGTTCTGGCGTGGCGCGAATGGCAGTAACGGTGCGCCGTACGAATGGCTCGCTTCTCAATACGCTGCGTCGCCCAAACTCGACATCCGGTTCCTGCTGGACGTCGGCTCGCTCGAAACAATCAAGGTCATCGGCGGCACGGGTCCGCGATTTATCGACGCTCACCGGCGTTTCAGAGACGCGCTCGTCGCCAAAGGGTACGAAGTCGAATACACCGAGGTGGCGGGCGGAGTACACAACCCTGAGACATGGCGGCCGCGCCTGGCCGGCGACATCATGTCGGTCGTTAGAAAATGGGCCGCCTCTCACTGAAAAAGGGTCATTACTACCTTCGTAGTTGACAAAGTTCCCGCTCGGACCGAGCTTATAACTATGAAGATAGTATCCAAGCCGGGCGCGGACGGACCGGCCCTCGGAGAGCGGGAGATCGAGATCATGCGAGCCCTCTGGGTTGCGGGCTCCGGAACGGTTGCCGAAGTGCGGCGAAAGCTCGCCGCAGAGCTTGCGTACACCACCGTGCTCACGATTCTCAGAAATCTCGAGAGCAAGGGTTACGTTGCGCACAAGGAAGAGGGCAGGGTTCACCGCTATGCGCCGCTCCTCGGCAGGTCAGAAGCTACGAACGCCGCGATTCGCCGGGTCATCGATTCTTTCTTCGAAGGTTCAGCAGACCAGCTGGTGCGTTATCTGGCTCAGCAGCGAATGATCGGCCGCAAGGATCTCAAGCGAATCAGGCGCGAGATGTCGAAGGGCCTGATCGAGCCCGAGAAAAATTCGGAAAAGAGGGAAAAGAAGAAGCTGGCAAAAAAAGACCGGCCCGCTCAGACCGCGGAGATTCGTCTGATGGAATCAGATGCTGTAAAGGGTAATGGCGGTGGTGTCGAACTCGCGCCGAGTCTTTCCGACGGGCAGCTCATGAGCCCGGTCGTGCTCGACGGCCAGAATCCGGGAGAAACGCAGCCGGCTCCAGCTGTCAATGATTCTGTCGAGCATCTTTGATCCGTAGGGCGGGTCGGCAAAGGCGATATCGTAAGCGCTTTCGGTAAGCGCTTCGGCAAATGGAAGCGCATCGCGCTTGAAAACTCGGGTCGACCTGAGCAGCCGAAGCGCCGCGATGTTGGCCTTGAGAGCGTGAAGGCTGTCTGGCCTGAATTCAACGAAGTCCGCTGACTTCGCTCCGCGCGAAATCGCTTCCAGGCCCAGTGCACCAGTGCCCGCGAACAGATCGAGTACACGGGCGCCAGGCAAGTCGGGCCCAAGCAGGTCGAGCATCGCACATCTGACAGATTCCGCAGTCGGCCGAACGCGCGAGCCCTGAGGCGAGGTCAGGTCGCGCCCCGCAAACTTTCCTGCCACGATTCGCATTTCGCAAAGCTACCCGGCCACCGCGTAGACGGAATGCGGGCTAGACATAGCTGTGTTCTCGCGGCAGAATTGTGGGTCCCCAAATGGAGCCCGTCATGCGTTTTCGCATCTATACCACTCTGCTTGCAACGACCCTCGCTTCCGGCGTCGCATCTGCGCAGCAGGCAAGTCCGGTTGCAACTGCCTTTCGCGCCTTCGCCGCCGACGAGGCCAAGAACCTGATCGCTGCGGCCGAGCAAGTTCCGGCAAGCAAGTATTCGTACAAGCCGACGCCGGCGCAGATGAGCTTTGGCCAGATCGTCGTCCATCTCGCCGAGGGAAACGACTACCTCTGCGGCTCGATTGCGGGGACGAAAGCTCCTTCTCGCGCGAAAGTCGAAGCAACGTCTCCAAAGGCTGCGCTGGTCGGGCGTCTTAAAGAGACGTTTGACTTCTGCACCACCTCACTTGCGGGGCTCGACGATTCAAAGCTCGACGAGCAGCTCGATTTCTTCGGCGGACGAAAATTTTCCCGTGCGCACGTCATGACGGTTACTGTCGCCGACTGGGCCGATCATTACAGCCAGTCCGCGATCTACATGCGACTGAACGGAATGCTGCCCCCGACCGCAAAGAAGCCAAACAGCTGAGCTTGAGACGAAGGCCGGGACCGTCGCACCGTGCGTCGGTCCCGGCTTTTTCGTGTCTGCCGGTTCGGCTTTATTTGTTCGCTTCTGCCTGCGCCCGAATCCGGTCTTCCTGCTCCTGAAGTTCAGGAGTGAATGCGTCACCAAAATCCTCCGCCTCGAATATCTGGCGGATTTCGATCTCCGACTCGCCGGGCATTGGGTTCGGACACCGCTTCACCCATTCGATCACCTCGTCCTTCGACTTGACCTGAAGGATCCAGAAACCGGCGATGAGCTCTTTGGTCTCCGTAAACGGACCGTCGATCACCGTCCGCTTGCTGCCCGAGAATTTTACGCGCGCTCCCCTGGAGCTCGGGTGCAGACCTTCTCCCGCGAGCATGACTCCCGCCTTAACGAGCTCTTCGTTGTAGTTGCCCATCTCAGCCAGCATCTGCTCGCTGGGCATGACGCCAGCTTCGGAATCCCCGGTCGCCTTCACCATTACCATAAATCGCATCGATGTCTCCTGTGTGTTTGGCCGAAGGTTGTCCGGCCAATGTCGTTATTCACGCTGCTATATGAGGGCGTCGAACGAGAGCTTTCCCAATCGACATTCTGATCAATTTTGTTTTCCCGGAGCTGGATCTGGTCGATCGCCCATGACGCGTGGCTGCTAACCAGATGATCGGTGTTCGCTGCCGGCGAGGCCAGCAGTTGAAGGTCGGCACTCGTACCTACATTGCCCAGAGCTACGGCAGCATTCCGCTTGAGGCCGCGAAGCTTCGCTCGCTTCATCGCGGAGCCCTTGAATGCCGACCGGAAACGATCGTCGTCCATCGTGAGGATGTCGCGCGCGATTGCGACAGAGTCGTTTGACTCGACCGCCTCGCGCGGCGCGAATTCCCTAAGTGTCGCACTCCGGGCAAACCGTTGGTTCCACGGGCACACCTCCTGACAGATGTCGCAGCCGTAGATCAGCCCGCCGATTTTTTCGCGGAGCTCGACAGGAATTTCCTCGCGAGCTTCGATTGTCAGGTACGAAACGCACCGCGTCGCATCGAGCACCCTCGCTGAAACGAAGGCGTTAGTTGGACATGCTTCGAGACATCGCGTGCAAGTACCGCATCGATCCGCTTCGAAAGGCGGATCGGCCTCGAGCTCCAGATCGATCAGCAGAGCACCGATGAAAAAGAAGGAACCCAGGCCGGGGTTGAGGAGGTTGGTGTTCTTGCCGAACCAGCCGAGTCCGGCGCGCCGCGCGAGGTCACGCTCGAGAATCGGGCCTGTGTCGACGTACGACTTTCCGGCGACCGCACTTCCAACGGCGGAGCCGATCCAGGCGTGAAGGGTGTCCAGCATTCGCCACATGACATCGTGATAGTCGTCACCCCGGGCATATCGGGCAACGGGTCCGGATGCCTCTCTTCCGCCATAGTCGAGCCCGACAACTATCGCACTTACCGCTCCCGGAAATGGCAGGCGGCTATCGCGTCGTTTCCCGGCACCGCGCGGCAGGTAACCCATTTCGCCGGCGTACCCTCGCGAAATCCAATCCTCGAAAAGAGGGGCGGATTCGGCTGGTCCCAATCGCGTGACACCGGCCAGGTCGAACCCGAGACCGTACGCCTGCGCCTTGATGAGGTCGCCTAGCTCCACCGAAGCCGGTACGGTTGCCGCGGTCACTGTTCGGTGGCTGCCCAGCGTGCGTATCGCTCGACGTCGCGAGCTGACGGAACAGCGTCATAGTCCCCATACGCCGTATACATGCGCCAGCGGACGTATGTCCTGTCCGGGAGCGGCACGAAGGGAAACCGCGTATTCCATCCGCGTGACCTGAACCGCCAGGCGACTTTGAGAAGATCCATTCCAAGCGTCGGCCGCAGAATTGATCTGCCGAGCAGCACCATTGAGAGTCGTGACCATGACATCGCTCAGGTAATATAGAACAGATGAAAGACGAGCCTGTGTGCACTGTCATCGGACTCATATCCGACACCCACGGCCTCTTGCGCGGGTCTGTTCACACGGCGCTCGCCGGAGTCGATCTGATTCTGCACGCCGGCGATGTTGGCGGGGACGAAATTCTCCATGAGCTTCGCATCATAGCGCCAGTGCATGCGGTGTATGGCAACACGGATGATGCTTCAGATCCGGGTCTCCAGCAGGAGATTTCTCTTGCGGTTTGCGGAATAAGCATCCATGTCAGTCATGGGAACGAAGTTGGGAGTCCTACTCCGGAGCGGCTCATCGCCAGATATGCGCAGGACGTGATCGTCTATGGCCATACCCACAGGCAGCTCGTGACCACAATCGGAAGGCAGCTGGTCGTGAACCCTGGAGCGGCGGGGCAACAGCGATTCAAGCTGACTCCCAGCGTTGCCCTCCTGTCGATCGAGGATGGGTCGGCACGTGTGGAGATCGTTCCGCTTGATTGAGATCGCGCGCGACGTCGTTCACGTCTGGGAGACGCCACTCACGATTCCCGATACGGAAGTGGCAGAGCTATTCGAGCTTCTTACTGCTGCCGAGCAGGGCCGGTCGAGAGGATTTGTCGACGATCGCGGCTACCGGCAGTACGTGATCTCCCGTGCGCAAATGCGGAAGGTCCTGTCGCTGTGCACCGACACTCCTCCCAGGGACATCGACTTCATGGTCGTTGGCGATGGCAAGCCCGCGCTCAGAAACCAGCGAGAATCGAAGATCTTCTTCAACAACACGCACTCCGGCGAGCTTGGCCTGATCGCAGTGACATGCGGACGAGAAGTTGGGGTTGACATGGAAAGAGTGCGGCCGCTCGAGCGAGCGCTTCAGCTGTCGAAGCGGTTCTTCACGCCGGACGAGCATGAGTCCCTGACCCTGCTGCCGGCAGAAGAGATGATCCGCGAGTTCATGCGGATTTGGACACGCCGTGAGGCCGGCACAAAGGCGCGTGGCGCGAGCGTATGGCGGGGACTCGGCAGCTGGAAGGGATCGCGGATGGCTCGTCGTCCCGGAATCGAAGCAGACGACTCGACGGAATTCACGACTGCAATGCTGGACCTTGGAGCTAGCTATATCGGCGCTGTCGTCGCGGCTGGATCCGGCTGGCGCGTCGAGATGCGGGGGCTGGTTCCGTGACTCGGTTTCAGTGATCGAAAAACCACATCATTGAAGCGCCGACGGTTGCGATTGCCATCGAGCCGATCGCGAAGTCGTAATGCCGTCGCGCATAGCTGACCGAGGCCCTCGGGGCGTTGGCTCCCATATGACCCGTCACCACGAACCCCGCGTCGGCGAGCAACATTGTCAATACGTGAGCGGTGCGAAGCCCGCGATGATCCGGGTTGTTCCGGTTGTCGTACAGATTCCACAAGCCGGTAGTCGTGTTGCTCACGAACAGCGTGCCGATACCGAGCGCGGTATACAGATGCGCACGGTTAAGGCTGTGCGTTACGCCCTCCATTCGCGTGCCCTCGACGATGTCCTCGCGCTGCTTCAGTAGTCGCGAGCCCAGCGCATACTGCGTACCGAATAACGGCAGCATCACATAGCTGCCATACCGATGAATCTTCAGTCTCACCGCGTACGCCTTACTGAATTCGATTGCGCGCGGACGTCGATTGGTCGAGTCGCCGCTCAGTGTGGCCCCGAGCGGCATCTGATCCACCATCGGAGACGGAGTGGCCGCCTGAAGCGACCCAACCGCGAGTGCCTGCGCAAATACGAGAGCGATGGACATGTGATTAGCTCGTTGTTGTCAGAGAAAAGATCGGCCGTCCAGTCCCGGCGGGATTGGAATTCCGAGAGCATCGAGCGCACTCGGCATAACGTCCACTGTGCGCCGGGGGACTCGCTTTAACACTTTGCTGGTCAAGAGCGGTACGAGCATGTGATCGCGATGAAGTGCACCGTGCGATGAGTGGTGGGGAATTGGCTCGTAGCGCGCGCGGAAATCCCAGTC
>JBBQYO010000005.1:0-36588 GCA_038208605.1 Gemmatimonadales bacterium
GTACACGCAGCCCACCGCCGCGATGTATCACGTATCGACCGACAACGCGTTTCCATATCGCGTTTGCAGCGGACAGCAGGATTCGGGATCTGCGTGCGTGGACAGCTGGTCACCCGATGGCGAGATCACTTTTCACGACTGGCATCCGGTGAACATCCAGGAGTACGGTGTGGCGGCGGCCGATCCCGATGATCCTGATAGGGTTTATGCGAGTGCACGCACGAATGTGTCGCTCTATGATCGACGAACATCGCAGACGGCGTTCGTCGGTCCGGACATGACCGCGAAGGGTCCGAATGGTGAGAGCTACAATCGAAACGTGCGCACGATGCCGGTTATATGGTCACCACTGAACTCGAAGACGATGTTCTACGCATCGAATGCAGTCTGGAAGACGACAACGGGTGGTAATTCGTGGACGCGTATTAGTCCCGATCTCGCGCGGCAGACGTGGCCAGTGCCAGCCAATACGGGCAAGTACGCGAGTGGGGTGAAACCGGGACCGCTCGGAGCGATTACTGCGCTTTCGGCCTCCCCGCGAAGCGTCGGCATTATCTGGGCTGGTACTGACGACGGCAACATTCAGGTGACGACCGACGGCGGCGCAAAATGGACCAACGTCACGCCATCGGAGATCAAGCCGTGGACGCGCATCTTCAATATTGAAGCAGGCCATTTCGATGTGAACACTGCTTACGCGGCTGCAAACACGATGCGCGTAGACGACAGAAATCCCCATTTCTGGCGAACGCACGACGGCGGCAAGACGTGGAAGGAGATCAACACAGGTATCGCACCGGGCTGGGTGACGAACTCGATCCGCGAAGACCCGAAAGTGAAGGGACTACTATATGGTAGTACCGACACGCAGGTATGGGTCTCGTACGACGACGGCGATCACTGGCAGTCGCTCCGCATCAACATGCCAGCGATCTCGGTGCGCGATCTTCAGTTGAAGGATGACGCGACGTGTATGTGCTCGGACCTCATCGCCGGAACACACGGCCGGGGATTCTGGATTCTGGACGACGTCACTCCGATTCGGGCAATGGCGACAGCGCATGACACGCGCAACTCATACCTCGTCAAGCCGCTGACTGCAGTCCGCATGCGATTCGCGAACAACGACCCGACGCCATGGCCACCGGAAATTCCCGCCGGCGAGAATCCTCCGCCCGGCGCGATCATCGATTACTTCCTCGCCGGGAATTCCAAAGGTGTAAAGCTCGAGATTCTCGACGCAGCGGGTAAACTCCTTCGCACTTATTCAAGCACCGACTCTGCACTCCCGCCTGATCCTGCGCTGGAGCCCGAAGCATACAATCGAGTTTGCCAGCGAAATCCAAACGCGCCCCACTGTTCCGTGCCGCTGTATTGGGCAGCCGCGAACCTTGCTCTCTCGCCGGGCGCCGGCATGCACCGGTTTCTCTGGGATATGCGCTTCGATCCGATTCAGGGAATGACGAGCGAGTCGGAGGCGAACGCCGTACCACATCGCACGTACTTCGCATCGACTTCCCCGTTTGCACCACCAGGTCTGTACACGGTGAGACTCATAGCGGACGGAAGAATGTTCACGCAGCCGTTGAGCCTTGTTCTCGACCCACGCGTGAAAACACCGGCGTCATCGATGAAGACAATCGCGACACTCACGCGCGAGATGTACGATGCAGCTGTCGCAGCGCACGCCGCATACACTGACGCCCGCGGAATGTCTGATAGACTGACCGGTGCCGGCGATGCAGCATTGAGAGCGGAGATCGACTCCATCGCGCCACCTGCGTCCCCGACTCCCCGGCGCTTTGGTGGTCCTCCGCAGTCGGCGTCTGCACCGACGCTTCAGAGCGTGCAGACGACACTGATGACCGCCGCGATGTCGATGCAGAACGCCGATGTCGGTGCAACTGCAAGACAGGTCGACGCTGTCGAAAAGGCGAGAGCGCAGTACAAGGAAGTTACCGCACGGTGGCAGCGGTTGAAGGAACGAAAACCAGGAGCCTGAGCTGGCCGGGAATCTCCGTTCAAACCACGATTGCGACTGACGAAAGGTCGGCAGCTTTGTTCAACGCAGGGGTCAAAGCACTAGTTGAAGTCGTCATTTGCATAAACACTTGGCCCGCTTAGCTTAGCCGCAGCCTTCAACCCCACGACCACATGGCTGAGCCGGAATTGCAAACCGCGATTGCGCCGGTAACAGAGAGCGAGGCTACAGCACTCGAGCGCGAGACCATGCGCAAAGTCAGCGTGCGCCTGCTCCCGTTCCTCTTCGTTCTCTACCTTCTCAACTTTCTCGACCGCTCGAACGTCGCACTCGCTGCTCTGCAGATGAATCGCGACCTGCACTTCTCCTCGAGCGCATTCGGATTCGGCGCCGGAATCTTTTTCATCGGCTACGCGCTGTTCGAAGTTCCGAGCAACCTGGTTCTCGCTCGGGTCGGCGCGAGACGGTGGATTGCGCGCATCATGATCTCGTGGGGAATTCTCGCCGCCGCGATGATGCTCGTCCGCACACCGGTCCAGTTCTACGTCGTTCGATTCCTGCTCGGCGTTGCGGAAGCGGGCTTCTTCCCCGGGGTTGTCTATTATCTGACGCAGTGGTTTCCAAAAGAACGCCGCGCACGCGCAACATCCCGCTTCTTCGTCGCCCTTCCGCTTTCCGGAGTAGTCGGCGGATTCTTCGGAGGATTTCTCCTCAACATGGACGGCCGCTTCGCGCTCGCCGGTTGGCAATGGCTCTTTCTTCTCGAAGGTCTGCCGTCAGTCATCGTCGGAATTTCAGTGTTGTGGTACCTCACCGACGCGCCGAAGGACGCCCGCTGGCTAACCGACGATCAGCGTTTATGGCTGGTTGACCGGATGAAACGAGACAAGGAAAGCTCCGGCCCGCTGCACGCAATTCCGGCGCTCAGCGCTCTGAAGTTGCCCGTCATATGGCTCCTCGCACTTCCCTATTTCCTCATGCTTACCGCTGGCTACGGCTACACATTCTGGGTACCCACCGTGGTGCGCGACACGGTGCACACGACCAACGCACAGACCGGCCTCGTAACCGCCGCGATCGCCGGCGTGTCGACGATGTTCATGCTTGCGGTCGCTGCCAGCTCCGACCGGAGGCACGAGCGCTTCTACCATGCCGCACTCGGCGGAATACTGATCGCAATCGGATTCACGGGCGCGGCACTTCTTCCTTTCCCCGTGATGCGCATCGCTTTCCTGGGGATGGTGATCATCGGGTGCAACGCCATGCTCGCACCCTTCTGGTGTCTTCCCTCCAGCATACTCGGCGGCGAGGCAGCAGCGGTTGGAATCGCGTTGATCAATTCCCTCGGCAACATTGGAGGGTTCGTTGGTCCGTACGCGATCGGATTCTTCAGGGATGCTACCGGTGGCAACACGGGCGCATTCCTCGTTCTCGCCGGCTTCGGAATTGGAATGGCGGTGCTCTGTGTGTCACTCAAGTTCACGACTCTCGCGAAACCGTCACCGGCAAAATCGGCGTTCCCAATCGTGCCGAGCGCTGCGTGACAGCAGTGTAGCCGCGGCGCACACCATGACCCATATTCGGAATTCACATCCGCGCGAGCCCCGGGACCTCAGATTCCAACTACTCCACACCTTTCTTTCACGGCTGCCGAGCGCCGGCTGATTGCCCAGCTGCGTACGCCTGCCGCTGTACAGCGCTGGCTCAATTCCCTCCCCTACAACAATGAAGATGACGGCGACACGATGCGGACTTTCCGCGGTGTCGTGCGTACTCGGACAGCGCATTGTCTGGAGGCAGCGCTCGCAGCCGCGGTAATCCTCGAGCAGCATGGCTATCCTCCGCTCATACTCGGTTTCGAGTCAGTCGATCTGCTCGACCATGTGATCTTCATCTACAGGTCGAGAACAGGATGGGGCTCGGTTGCACGCTCGCGCGATCCAGGACTGCATGGCCGAAAGCCGTTGTTTGCATCATGTCGGGTTCTCGCGTCGAGCTACATCGAAGGTTACATCGATTACACCGGACGTATCACGGGATATGAAGTATTCGATCTGCGAACGCTCGCTCCCTATCAGTGGCGGCTGGCTTCCGGCAATGTGTGGAGAGTCGAGCGAATGCTGATCGAGTCTCCACATCGTCCAATCACGTCATCTGATGCACGAATAGATGCAATGCGTCGCCGCTACGTGGCGTTTCGTGCGACGCATCACTTCAAACCCTGGAAATATTTCAAAGGTCAGGACCGCTGGATGCCGCTTCCCCCCGAGTTCAGGCGTCACGGATGACGCTAGATTCTGCACCATGACCGCACCCACTGCGTCGATGATCCCGGAAGAAGAAGTCCGCGACGCCCTCGCGCCGCACTACGTGCTTGAACGGGAGCTGGGCCGCGGCGGAATGGGCGCAGTGTATCTTGCGCGCGACGTACAGCTCGACCGACCCGTCGCGATAAAGTTTCTTCCGCCAGATCTTGCCGCCCGACCTGAGCTGCGCGCTCGTTTCCTTCAGGAAACGCGCACAGCTGCGTCGTTCTCGCACCCGAACATTGTTCCCGTTCATGCTGTCGAGGAGCGCGACAAGGTTCTCTGCTTCGTCATGGGTTACGTTGACGGAGAAACGCTCAGCAAACGCGTGCAGAGAGCGGGACCGCTGCCAATCGGTGAAGCCGTGCGCCTTCTTCAGGAAGCGGCGTGGGCCCTGTCGTATGCGCACGGTCGCGGGATCGTCCATCGCGATGTAAAGCCCGACAACATTTTGATGGATCGCGGATCGGGACGCTCCATGATCACCGACTTCGGAATCTCGCGATCGCAGGAAACGACCGGCGGCCTGACGATGGTCGGGGAGTTGATCGGAACACCACAGTTCATGAGCCCGGAGCAGGCCACCGGTGAAACCGTCGATGGGCGCAGTGATTTGTATTCACTGGGTGTCGTGGCATTCTATGCGTTGACTGGGCGTTTTCCGTTCAATGCATCATCGACTCAGGGTTACCTCGCTGCACACATCACGAAGCCAGCTCCGGCAGTCGGCTCATTGCGTCCCGATCTGCCCGTATCGCTATCGAGCGCAGTCGACAGGCTTCTGGAGAAGGATCCGGCACGTCGATTTCAGACTGGTGAAGAGCTGGCCGAGCAGCTCGATCCGATTCGTGCGGCACGCCGGGAAATTCCAGGATCGATACGGCTGTTCGCGGTCAAGTCAGGCCAGCTCATCCGGAACGGTATTCTACTGGTGTTTCTGGCGCCCACTCTGATGAACTCGGTTCGGGGTGACGCAGACCAGGTGATTTTTTTCACGATGGTCATGGCCGCAGTAGTTGCTCTGTTTTTTTCAGCCGTGGGCGGCCTGAGAGAGCTCGCTGCACAGGGCTTCACGCACGATGATGTGCGCGCGGGACTCCTCGCGATCGGGAATGAGCAGGACGAAGCCCGCGCAATGCTGCGCGCCGGTCCGGACTATGACGAGCGTCGGCGCACGCGATGGCGTTTCATCGCGGCGGGTGCAATCATCGCCGCCATTTTCATATGGCTTGGTTTCAAGCTTCGCGTTCCTCGCCCTCAGGGAGGATATCAAACCGGATGGGCCGGAATAATCTCGGCAGCGCTCGGAGCAAGCTTCGCTATCAGCACACTGATTTACACGATCGCAGGAGCAGGCGGCGCCGCACGGATGGATGCGCGGCTTCGGCGGCTGTGGACCGGTCGTTTCGGGAAAGTGATGTATAACTCGATCGCCAGCCGTATTCGTACCCGGCCCGCTCAGCGCTCTGTTTCCATCGAAGCGGGTCCGATGACTGTGTTCGATGGATTGTCAAAGGACATGCGCCGCAATCTGGGTGACGTGAACCGCGTCATCGCGTCGCTGGTTGCCGCTCAGTCAGAACTTGTCGAGCGGGAGGCGCGGCTCGAAAGCTCGAAGGAGGAGGCGAGCCGTGGAACTGCCGGTCTCGCTACGGATACGCTGGAGCGTGTGGTGACCGAGCTGATTCAGGCCCGGTCTGCCGCGGCTGAGCATCGCGAGGCGATCGCGGCGGAGCTGGAGAGGCTGCGGCTGGAGCTGATCCGGCTTCGGAGCGGTGTTGGGACGACCGCTGAGGTCAGAGCTGAGTCAGAACGCGCCCGTGCTCTCGTGACCAGTGCCCCAACCCCTGCTACCTTATAGAGGGAATCTCCTCAAAACCATGAAACCGAAAAACCCGCTCGCCTCCATTACGAAGCGTGTCTCCCCAAAGAGACGCCAGCAGATCGAGAAGGTGGCCAGAGTGACCGTCGGTACAGCCGCGGCGGTATGGATGGTTCTGCGTTTAAAACGGGAGCTGTACGGTCCTGGCGGCTCGAAGATGTCGCGATACCAGTCGCAGATCGACAAAATGTGGAACTCTGACGAGAAAGATTAGTACCATATCGCTACTAAATAACTGTCTCGGTACCTGGCATCGTCTGCCAGGTACCCGGTACCCGTTTTTTCCCCTTACCTCTCGAGACGCCACCGAATGAGTCTTCCCGCTCAGGAATTTCCGGACAGGATTGGATTCCGCCCCGATGGTCCGCCTACGTCTTCGTTCACACCGTACATCGCGCCCGAGACGAATCTTCGGGAGCTGACAATTCTTCCGGTGATCGTTGGCGCGATTCTCGGACTGATCTTCGGCGCTTCGTCGCTTTACCTGGTTCTCAAAGTCGGCCTGACCGTCAGCGCGTCCATTCCGGTCGCGGTCATCTCGATCACGCTCTTCCGTCTGTTCTCGCGATTGGGTGCACGCGACGCGACGATCCTCGAGCACAACATCGTCCAGACGGCTGGATCGGCCGGTGAGTCGATCGCATTCGGTGTCGGCGTCACGATGCCGGCGATTCTTATCCTCGGCTTCGACCTCGAGATCACCCGCGTCATGCTCGTCGCGATCCTCGGCGGATTGCTCGGCATTTTCATGATGATTCCTCTGCGACGCGCGTTGATCGTGGCGCAGCACGGGATTCTCAAGTATCCCGAAGGAACCGCGTGCGCGGAGGTGTTGAAGGCAGGCGCATCGGCCGAGTCGAGAGGCGCTGCGTCGGAAGAAGCGCGGCGCGAGCAGGCGAAGCTCGGTGAGGGCACAAGCGCGAAGACCATCTTCTCAGGTTTCGGGTTCGCGCTTGCGTACAAAACTGCGATGGTCGCGTTCAGGACATGGAAGGAAGTGCCCGAGAAAGTGTTCGGCGTTCCGTTTAGCAACGCATCCCTGTCTGTCGAGATCTCACCTGAGCTGCTCGGCGTCGGGTACATCATCGGCCCGCGAATCGCTGCGATCATGTGCGCGGGTGGTGTGCTAGCGTATCTCGTTCTCATTCCGATGATCAGCTACTTCGGCGCTGGTCTCACTGTGCCTCTGGCTCCTGAGACGACGACGCTGGTGAAGGATATGGGTCCTGGCGCCATTCGCAACGCGTACGTGTTGTACATCGGCGCGGGCGCGGTCGCGATGGGCGGATTGGTGAGCGTGTTCCGCTCGCTGCCGACGATCTGGCATGGAATGAAGGGCGGTCTTCGTGACTTCAACGCGTCGAAGACGGGCGGAGCACCTGCAACTCTCCGCACCGATCGCGATCTGCCGATGCGGACGGTGCTCATCGGCATCGTCGCTCTCGTTCTCGCAATCGCTTTCGCGAATCCGCTTTACATTGGCGGCACGTCGATCATCACCCGTTTCGCCGCGGCGTTTCTGATCATTCTGTTCGGATTCCTGTTCGTCACCGTGTCATCGCGCCTTACGGGTGAGATTGGCTCTTCGTCGAATCCGATTTCGGGCATGACAGTCGCAACTCTTCTTCTCACTTGTCTGACGTTCGTCGTGCTCGGATGGACCGGAAGCAATTATTTCGTCACAGCGCTTTCGATCGGTGCGATTGTCTGCATCGCTGCATCGAACGGTGGTACCACGTCGCAGGACTTGAAGACCGGCTATCTCATTGGATCGACTCCGCGCTCGCAGCAGATAGCGATTCTGGTGGGTGCGCTGGTTTCCGCGATTGCACTCGGTCCGATCCTTCTCAAGCTGAACGCGGCAGGCTCCGTTTACGTCCCGGTGGGCACGACAGTCCAGGGTATTTCAGCGGGCTCGGTTCATCCTGGAGAGAAAGCGAACGTCTCAGCGCTCAGCGGGCGTCGCGAAGGTGTCGAAGGCACGCTCTCTTCGGGCTCGCCAGATGGCAAAAAGTATCTCGTGTGGCATCGCCAGGATCCGCAGGGCGGAAACGCAGAGAAGTACCTGGTCGATGATGCAGGCACGCCGGTGTATTTCGTCGATCGCGGAATCAACGGAACGATCCGCAAACTGGCGAGCGGACAGGAAGTTCCGAAGTTCGACGCACCGAAAGCGACGCTCATGTCGTACATCATCAAGGGCATCCTCGGCGGCAAGCTTCCGTGGGCGCTCGTGCTGCTTGGTGCGATGATTGCGATCGTGCTCGAGCTGTCGGGCATTCCATCGCTCGCATTTGCGGTGGGTGTTTATCTCCCGCTTTCATCGTCGTCCCCGATTCTTCTCGGTGGCTTGATTCGATGGGGCGTCGACAGGTGGATCGCGAAGAAGCACGCCGGCTCGAACCTGACTGAGGATCAATTGATCGCCGAGGGTGATAAGAGTCCGGGTGTGCTGATGGCGTCGGGTTATATCGCAGGCGGCGCAATCGCGGGAATCATCATCGCGTTCCTGGCCGGTGTTCCGTCCATGGCGAGCTTCAACAGCCGGATCGAAGCTTTTGGCGATGCGAACCCGATGAGAACGGGTGCGTCGTCGGATCTGCTATCGCTGATCCCGCTCCTGATAATGATGGGAATTCTGTACCTGGTGGGACGAGAAAAACTTCTCGCTCCCAAGTCCTGAAACGGTAAGCGGAGAATCTGGCACGCGCACGGAAAACGGGCGTCAGATACCAAGGTAACCGGCGCCAGTTAGCGGGGTACTAGAGAGTCTGACGTCTTAACGCACCATCCTGAGGATTTTTCTGAATGCATCGTTTTCGACTATCAACTCTCACGTTCGTCGGGCTTGGCCTTGTCGGCTGCACAACTGCAATGCAGCAAGGAACGACAGCGGCAACTCCCGAAACTTCAGCATCTCCCGGAACTTCAGCCTCGATGAGTCTTTCACCGGCAAACCCGTTCTATGCCGCGAGCACGCTGCAGTACATGGCGCCGCCGCTGAACCGCATCAAGAACAGCGACTTTCAGCCCGCGATCGAGGCGGGCATGCGCCAGCAGATCTCGGAAGTTGATGCAATCGCGAACCTGAGCGCGCCGGCGACTTTTGACAACACGATTGTCGCACTCGAGCGGTCGGGCGAGCTGCTGACCCGGTCCGATAAGGTGTTCAACGCGCTGACCGCTGCTAACACCAACGATACTCTTCAGCAGATTCAGGAAATCCTCGCGCCGAAGCTTGCCGAGCATAGCGATGCGATTTTCCTGAATCCGAAGCTGTACCAGCGTGTGAAGTCGATCTACGACGGGCGTGCGTCGCTCAACCTGAATGACGAGCAGAAGTATCTGGTCGAGCTGTACTACAGGAACTTCATTCGCGCGGGCGCTCAGCTTTCCGACGCAGATCAGACGCGACTTCGCGCACTTAACAAGGAAGAGTCAAAGCTGGTGACAGATTTCGGGAATCACCTGCTTGCTGCAACGAAGGCAGGTGCGCTTGTCGTCGACAATGTTTCCGACCTCGATGGCTTCAGCCCGGCAGAGATAGCAACTGCGGCTGAGGCCGCGAAGCAGCGCGGTCTCACTGGCAAGTGGGTCATTCCGCTTCAGAACACGACGCAGCATCCGGCCCAGGCCGAGCTCAAGAACCGTGCGGTTCGCGAGCGTTTGTTCATTGCGTCAACCACCCGTGCGGAGAAAGGCGACGCGAACGACACTCGCGAAATCGTGAAGCGGCTTGCACAGCTTCGTGGCGAGCGCGCCAAGCTTCTTGGTTTCCCGACTTACTCGGCTTACGCGCTCGACAATCAGATGTCGAAGACGCCTCAGAATGCCGAGAAGCTTTTGACTGACCTTGTTCCGGCCGCGACGGCGAAGGCCAGAATGGAAGCAGCGCAGATGCAGGCCTTGATCGACAAGCAGGATGGCGGCTTCAAGCTCGCCCCGTGGGATTGGCAGTACTACTCGGAGCAGGTGCGCAAAGCGCAGTACGCGCTCGACGAGTCCCAGCTCAAGCCTTATTTCGAGCTGGACAACGTGCTTCAGAACGGTGTGTTCTACGCCGCGAACCAGCTCTATGGACTGACGTTCAAGGAGCGCAAGGACATTCCTGTCTATCAGCCTGACGTGAGAGTGTTCGAAGTGTTCGACAAGGATGGCAAGTCGATGGCGCTGTTCTATAGTGACTACTTCAAGCGCGACAACAAGAGCGGCGGCGCGTGGATGGATTCATTCGTCGACCAGTCGGGCCTGATGGGGACGAAGCCGGTGGTGTTCAACGTCGCGAACTTTACCAAGCCGGCACCGGGACAACCTGCGCTGCTGACGTTCAGCGACGTGACGACGATGTTCCATGAGTTCGGCCATGCGCTGCACGGCATGTTCTCGAACGTGCAGTACCCAACGGTCGCCGGCACCAATGTGCCGCGTGATTTCGTGGAGTTCCCGTCGCAGTTCAACGAGCATTGGGCACTCGATCCCACTGTGTTCGCGCATTATGCGAAGAACTATCAGACCGGCGCGTCGATGCCGCAGGAGCTTGTCGACAAGATCAAGAAGGCGAGGACGTTCAACCAGGGATTCGGTACGACGGAGTATCTAGCTGCATCGCTTCTTGATATCGCCTGGCACACCATTCCGCCCGGATCTCCTCAGCAGGACGTGGACGCTTTTGAGACTGCAGCGCTCAAGCGTTATGGCATCGGGATGTACGAAGTGCCTCCGCGTTATCGTACGACGTACTTCAACCACATCTGGGGCGGCGGTTATGCCTCGAGCTACAATGCGTACTTGTGGAGTGAAGTAATTGACGACGATGCTTACGCGTGGTTCAAGGAGAACGGTGGGCTGACGCGCGCCAACGGGCAGAAATTCCGTGACATGATCTTATCCCGAGGCGGCACCCAGAACGTCGCTGATCTCTATCGCGCGTTCAGAGGAAAGGATCCGAGCGTGCAGTACTTGATCGAGCAGAGAGGGTTGGCAGACAGTATGGACAAGAAGTAGCGGACTGTCGAATGAGAAAGCCCGGCTCCTTTGAGCCGGGCTTTTTTGTTCGGGCTAACCCGATCAGATGCGAGTTCGGAGTTTTACAGTTATTTCAGTTGGTGAGTGAAGTGAGTTTGCCGACGAGTTTTCAGTTTTGACTCTGAACTCGTCGGCAAACTCTCTACTCTCAAACTCTACGACTGTGAACTCCGAACTCGCTTCTGATTGGGTTTTGCTGGTTCCAATTCACCCGATGGTTAGTGTCCCGGCAACGGAATCGTAGCTTGTCGCGTAGGCTCTCAGGCTCGATGTCCTCTCCCCCCCTGTCCACGTTCCGCTCGCGTTGAATGTTGCTCCATGGTTGGGACACTTGAATCCAGTCGCTGTTGCGTTGACTGTCGAACCCTGGTGCGGACAAATGCGCGACAAGGTGATGAACGTCGACGATGCGGTCCTCACGATCGCGACAGGCGACCCATTGATCGATGTTACCGCAACCCCGCCAACACTGGCAAGCGTGCTGAAATCCGAAACCTTGACGGTCGCGCTTATCGATGTTGGCGATTCCGGCGATGTCGCATCGGTACCGCCCGCTCCAGCGCACGATGCCAACGCAGCAGCAGCCGCAGCGTATACTCCCAGCGAGATGAATTTTCTTCTATCGATCGGGCTCACAAGGAACGCGGACTGTTCTCCGCTGCAGGCGCATGTTGCTCCGCAACTCTGATCGGTACTCATGACTCTATCCGGCATTTTGCTGCTCCAGTCTCGTTAGGTGAATCAGTCCTTCCAGAACCACATCATTGCCGCGCCGACCGTGCTCAACCCCATCGAGCCGATGGCGATGTTCTTGTGCAGGCTGCGTGTGCTCGATGATTCTCTTGCACCTCCGCCAATTGCGCCCGCCCAGGCAAAACCCGCGTCGGCACCAATCATCAACGCGCTGTGAATCAGGCGTCGCTTGCGGTCGCTCGGATCCTTCCACGACTCCGCGAGATTCCAGACACCTGTCAAAGTATTGATCGTGAACAGCGCTCCCAATCCCGCCGCAGCGACTACGTGCCCATTCTTTTCCGCATCTGTGCCGTTGCCGTTCAATAGCTTGTCGCCGAGCACGTATTCAGTCGCAAAGAGGGGCAGCATGGTGTAGCTGCCGATCCTGTGAATCATCAGCCGCTTTGCATACCAGTCGCTGTATTCGATCACGCGCGGCCTGCGATGCGTGCTGTCGTTCAGTACGAGTGGAGCTGGTGTTGCCGGCAATAGCTCGACGCGTTGTCCACCTGCCACGGAAGCACCCGCGAAGACTCCAGCAATCATGCCGAACAACACCAATCTCGTGATCATGTGACTATGAGCAGGACGGTTCGCCGCGTGGCAGCGGCAGTTTGCAGGTCTTGGTCGTTCCATCGCTCGTGATGACAAGGGTAGCAGTCGCGCTTCCGTCGTAGGTCAGAACTTCGCGGCGCTCTTTCGTGGTCGGCGAGCCGCCTGCGAGAGTGATCGTGGCCTTCATCTGTCGAACGACCTTGCCGGCTGTCGGATACGTCGGCTTTCCGGAAACTATTGGAATGATAATCCCGGTCGTCGTATCACCGACAAGACGGGCTGCCGTGAATGCGACCGCCGAATCTGTCTTGCCAGTGGTCGACTCCTGCGACTGCGCCGCTCCATTGACCGTTCGCTGCGTACTCGTCGATGCGAGCCCCGTCACTGTTCTCGTGCTGGTGCTGCTCACAACCGAGACTGCGCTATCGCGACGCGTCACCGTTCCGGCGACGCTGATGCTGACCGTCGACGAGTTGGTGGTGCTGTCGGGTGCCGACTGCGCAGCTCCTGCCGCCGTCTTATATGAAGCGTTAGAGTTGATTGTCAGTCCGTCGCGTGTATCGGTGCAGGTGACGATCCCGGTCGTGCTCGAGAATGCGCACGTGCCGCGAAGGCCTTCCCCACCAAACGGCCCGTGTCCGAACCCTCTGCCGAATCCGATTCCTCCGAAGAAATCGGCACCAAACCCGCCGCCCATTGCTCCGTGCCCGCTTATGTCGCCGAAGCCGCCTCCGGGTCCACCACGGCCATGATTGCCGCCGCCACCGTTATCGAACCGCGGCATGAACGCTCTGCCTGTCGTTCCGTCGCCGCCAAAACTGTTGTTCGTCAGCGAGAATCCGGCGGGCAGTGTCACGAATGCCTGCGACAACGCCAGAATGGAGTCCGCTGACGACGGCGTCGTCGTTTCCATGCAGGCTACCGCCACGACTGCGGCTGCTGCGATGGCAATCCCCTGCGCCATACCCTTTCTCATAGAACCATCCCTGTGCAGTTATTGGATACAAACCGATCGGCCGTTGAGTGGAGCTCGGCTACAAATCCAGTAACACGCGAGCAATCGGGTACCCTATCGCGGTAGACTTCAGCTCAGTTTTCGCTCAACAAAACTGATCACTGACTACTCACCGACTGTGAAGTGAAAAACTCCGGACTGTCCCGGATTTATCGGTCTAAACCCGCCCGCTTTCGGGAAGCCACGGTCTCAGCTCCTCTCTCAGCACCCGAAGTGCCTTCCCCATCTGCGCTTCCACTGTCTTTACCGAGATCCCAAGCGTTTGGGCAATCTCTGCGTACTTGAGATTGTGCGTCCGGCTGAGCTCGAACACTTCGCGGCACCGCTGCGGCAGGCCCTCGACCGCCCGCTTCATTGCGACTCGTATCTCTTCTTCGACAAGAAGTGACGGAGCCGGCGCATCAATCGCCTGTTCGCGAACTGCGTATGGCTCACCCATTCGCTCGACGCGCTCGTGCCGAATATGATTGAGCGATCTGTTCCGGGTCGACTGAAACAGATAAGCCTGCGGAGAGCTCTCCTCGGCCAGGGACTCCCGCCGCCTCCACAGCTCCAGCATCACATCCTGCACGATCTCCTCGGCCACTGCGCGCGAGTGGACGAGAGATTCCGCCGATCTCACAAGCGACGGATACCAGGTGCGGAAGATCGTGTCGAACGCCGTCTGATCTCCCCGGCGGAGGCGTTCGAGGAGCTCTTTGCTTTCCAGTGGCGGGTATTTCGAGGGGGCGGACCGGGTCCGCGTACGATGGCGTTACTCTTTACTCCTGCACAATTTACGGGTTCCATAGGGTACTGCACGGTTCGAGTGTTCTAAGGTTCACATGACAGAGCGTCCCTCACATCTCGGCAAAAGCGATTCCCCCCAGTCTCAGGACTGGGAGGCTCTTGCCCGTCACCTCACCAGTGAGGACACCGCCGAGAGCCGCGCGCACGTTGAGGCTTTGCTGCGTGAGCCTGCTGAACGGGGCCTGATTGCGGCACTCGGTGATATCACCGGCGGAATGGCCGCAGATATCCCCTCGGATATCGACGTCGAGAGCGCCCTTATACAGGTAAAGGCGCGGATGAACGCGACCGACACGCGTTCGCTCAAGCTCGAGGGGTCGGCTCGCGATCTCGACAGGTCGCGAAAGACAACGTGGCGGATCCCGTTTCCCGCGATTGCCGCGGCAGGCCTGGTTGCGGTTGGGCTTGGTGCCTGGCTCACTGTCGGCAGGGGAAAATCGCCTGGCGTCCCTGCCGCCAATGCTCCGCGTATGGTTGCGACCGGGGTTGGAACAAGAGACTCACTTCAGTTGTCTGATGGAACGAGGATTGTCATCGGACCGCAGAGCTCAGTGAAAGTTGCAGCGGGCTATGGCAGCTCCAATCGCGAAGTTGAAATTCGAGGCGACGCGTACTTCGAAGTCGTTCATGACGCATCACGGCCGTTCACGGTGCACACCGCCAACGCAACAGTGCAGGATATCGGTACGAAGTTCGCCATTCGTTCAGATGCCGCTGAAGGAGTTGGAGTGACTGTTACTGAAGGATCTGTTTCGCTCGCACCACTGCAGTCCGCGTCACCGCCGGTTGTACTAAGAGCGGGCGATCGCGGCACGCTCGATCCATCGGGCAAAGTGGTGACCCGGCGCGGAGCAGCGACCGGCGACGACATGGCCTGGCTCACCGGACGCCTCGTATTCCGTGAGAGTCCGATCTCCGAAGTGGTTTCGTCGATGAGGCGCTGGTATGGCATCGAGCTCCAGCTTGCAGATCCCTCGCTGTCGAGTCGTCATTTGACAGCTACGTTCACCGGCGAGCCTGCCGATCGAGTTCTCGAAGTGTTGAGCCTCGCGCTTGGTGCCGATATTGAAAGACATGGTGACACCGCAGTAGTTCGCTCCATCAAAGGAAGAGTTCGATAGAGTAATGTCTCCCCGAGCCCGGGCCGTGTGCTTCACTGCATGCGCGCTCGCAGTCTTGCTCCCAGGCAGTTCCAGACCGGCCGGCGCCCAGTCGTTTTGTGCACCGGCCAGCCGCGCTATGCAGGTCAGTCTCACCGTAAATGATGAGACAGGTATTCTTTCCCGGCGAGTTTCACTGCGCGGACGTGACATCTCGTTACGCGAGGCACTCGATCGTCTCGCAGCCGCAGCCCACATCCGTCTTTCGTACACTGCCGAGCTGCTGCCGCTGACGCGCTCTGTCTGTCTGAACTATGCGTCAGCGACTATTGGTGAGATCCTGGCTGACTTGCTTCAGGATGTCGCTGTTCAACCTGTAGTTCTCGCTGGTGATCAGGTTGTGCTCGCACCTGTGCGCGATCATGCGGTTGCGGAAAAGCCAGTCGAGCCTGCGCAGATGCTTCAGCGAGTTGGCCAGCTCGATCGCGTTGTGGTTACTGGAAGCGCAGCGGGCGCCTCGCAGCGATCACTCCCCATTGCCCTCGACGTCGTCACCGGTAAACAGCTTTCGCAGCACGGCTCGAGCACTCTGTCTTCAGCGCTCGATGGTCAGGTGCCCGGCCTCTGGATTTGGGAACAGTCGCCACTCAGTCTTCTCGCGCGGTACGGAAGTATTCGCGGAGCAAGTTCGTTCGGTGTGAGCTATCCGAAGGTTTATGTCGATGGTATCGAAGTGGCAAACTCACTGCTCGTCACGCATCTCGATCCTGAATCGATCTCTCGAATCGAAGTGATTCGCGGCCCTCAGGGCGCTGCACTCTACGGCGCGGATGCGATTAGCGGAGTGATGAACATCGTCACCCGACAGGAAGGCACAGAGGGTGGTGCGCCGCGCCTTCAGATCAGAAGTCAGGGCGGCGAGATGGCAAGCGACTACTCTGCGAACGGTGTCCTCGCTCAATCGCACGCTCTGTCGCTTGGTTACGGAACGGGCGTACGCTCGGGCCGTCTCGGAATGACGCTCACGAGTATCGGAGCGTTCATTCCGCAGTCATACAGCCACCAGCTTACGGCAAATGGCGGAATGCGATTTGTCGGATCGAGAAGCGTCATCACGGGCACGATGCGTTTCTTTGCACAGGATGCGCGAACGCCGTCGAGTCCTCTTCTCGCGGGATTGAATCTCACTCAAACGGCTCCTGAGCAGCCGGACAGGCTTCGTGGGGACCGGCGATTTGGTCACGGCTCATCGAACGAGATGCCGTACGATTCGATGGGACAGCGCAGACTCGATTCGCTGTCGCGGCTC
This sequence comes from Gemmatimonadales bacterium, assembly GCA_038208605.1. Lineage (GTDB taxonomy): Bacteria > Gemmatimonadota > Gemmatimonadetes > Gemmatimonadales > Gemmatimonadaceae > UBA4720. Next base: position 16,698 of record JBBQYO010000005.1, read on the forward strand.
GCCGTTGTCGATTCGAGCGATCGCCAGTCAATTCGCCAGTACACGGTCGGAGCGACCGGGACATACCGGCAGAACGACAGGTGGACTCACACTGCCGTCGTTGGAGTTGACGGCTATCACCTGAAGACTGCGGCAATTCTCGACGGTGCGTTTCCGTCGGCGATCGATTCGGCTTTGCGCGCAGCATCGGGGAACGCGATACGCGCAAGTCTGCGTGCCAGCAGCATTGCACAATTCGGAAGCTCTGAAAAGACAACTGCCACTGTTACACTGGCCGCAGAGCATTCGTACGTACGAGACGAGACGCGCACTCCTGGACTCTTTTCACCAGATAGACCTATGGATCGCGATGATCCGCTGTCGGTCGTCGAAACACGCAACAACACGGGGCTCATCGCACAGGTTAATGCCGGATTTCGCGAATCTGTGTTTCTGAGTGGGGGTCTGCGTGTCGAGCGAACGACCGGAGTAACCGGTATCGGAGACATCGCCACACTTCCCATGGTCGGCGCTTCGTTCGTTCGCTCATTTGGCGATAACACTTTCAAGTTGCGAAGCGCGTACGGAAAGGGAATTCGCCCGCCGCAGACATCGAGCAGGTCGGGCACGTTTCTCGGTCTTCGCCAGTCGCTATATGGCACCACGCTATCACCGGAAGAGCAGGCGGGAATCGAAGTCGGGGCAGACGCATTCATCGGGAAGTATCTCTCGCTTCACGCCACGCGATTTGACCAGCGGGCGTCGGGACTCATTCAGCCCGTCAGTATCCAGCAGTCGGGCACACAGGCAGACACGATGCCGAGGTTTCGGCGGATAGCTTACGAGCTTCAGAACGTGGGCGAGATCACGAATCGCGGCTGGGAATTGCAGGGCAGCTTTGCAAACGGGCCATGGGCAATCGGCACAACGTTCTCCCAGGTGGACAGCAGGGTTCAAAAGCTGGCGACGCATTACACCGGCGAGCTGCGTCCCGGCGATCGCATGCTCGAGATCCCGGCCAGGACAGTCGGCGTGAATGCATCGTACGCGCGCAGCCGGTGGTCTACTTCATGGAGCTTGTCGCGCGCTTCGGACTGGATCAATTACGACCGAATTGCCCTCGCCAGCGCGTTCTCCAACAACACCAAGCCGCTTGACGATTTCATCGGATGGAATCTTCGCAGTTACTGGAAGAACTACAGCGGTGTTACGCGCATCGGTGGAAGAGCAGGCGTGCTGATCGGGAGGGGCACGACATTTTCCATTGACGCCGAGAATCTGCTGGACAATCAGCGCGGCGAGCCGGACAACATTACGGTGCTTCCCGGTCGTACGATCAGCGCTGGACTTCGCGTTAGCTTCTAAACCTCCAGGGCTTCACTAAAAGCAAACGATTTTCATGTCGCTTCCATCTAAACATGCAAACGCCCGATATGAGCGGACGTAGCAGTTATAGATGCAGGCGATGATTGCAGTTAGAGATACCGGGCTGACGCCATGGCGGCGACAGCAAGGACAAGCAAAGCCGCGACGATTCGCATTTCGCTCGCGGCCTTGTTTTGCAAGGCAGACAGCTCGGACCGTTGCTGCTCACTCATTGAACCGCCCGAGCTTTTGATTGCCTGGCTCAGCGCGACCATTTGCGTTCCTGTGCGCTTACCGACCGAAGCACCAATGCCGCCTCCAATTATTCCGCAGAGCGCACCGAAGCCAAGCACCATCGCCGGAGTTGTGGAAGCCCATTGCCCGTGCGTTATCATCACGAGGCGTCCGTACATTGCCAGGCCAGCCAGTATCGAAGCGATCATTGCGACGGGCAGATATACCTGAAGCTTGCGGCCGACGATCACCTCTTCGATGAACGTTAGTCCGGCCAGACCTGTCGTCTTCTGTGCCGGCCCAAGGAACCATGCGATCTGCATCGCCGTTCCTACCCAGAACACTCCGCCGATTATGTGAATGACGCGAAGGACAATCATAAGTGTGTTTTCATTCATGCTGCGATCCTCTACGGGTTGGAAATCCTATCGCCAGTCAGCCACAAATACGTTGGTCTCGCCGGGATTGTCGGCGTGCCGATTTGACGCCCATACCAGCTTCGTTCCATCGGGACTGAACATCGGAAATCCATCGAACGTCTCGTCGAATGTTATCTGTTCGAGGTTTTCACCGGTTGGGTCAACCAGAAACACGTCGAAGTTGCCGCTTCTCGGATTCCTGTAGTTCGACGCGAAGACGATCCGCTTTCCGTCAGGAGTCCATGACGGACCGAAGTTCGCTCCACCGAGATGGGTGATCTGTGTCTGGTTCGAGCCATCGGCGTTCATGATGTAGAGCTCGACCTTCGCAGGTCGAACCAGATTCTGAGCGAGCAAATCACGGTATGCCTTGAGCTCCGCTGAATCGCTCGGATGGTTGGCGCGGTAAACGATTTGTTTTCCGTCGGGCGACCACCACGCGCCGCCGTCGTAGCCGGGTGTGTTAGTCAACCGCCGAACGTCAGAGCCATCGGAATTCATTGTGTAGATCTCGAGGTCGCCATCCTTGAGCGACGTAAACACGATCTTCGCTCCATCCGGAGACAGCACGCCTTCGGCCGTGTAGACGTCGTAGTGAGTCAGCCTCTTGAGGTCGCTTCCATCTCGAGCGACTGTGTAGATGTCATAGCGGTCGAGCGGCCACACATATCCTTTCGATGGATCCGGCTTTGGGGGGCAGATCGAATCGTGCGCACTGGTCGAGGCGAAGAAAAGGCGCTTGTCCCCGGGAAAGAACCATCCGCACGTCGTCTTTCCTCGTCCATCTGAAATCCGGTGCGCGTTGCTGCCGTCGATGCGCATCACGTACTGTTGATCGCAGGGATGACCGTTGCGCGTCGTCTGCAGCGTCAGCCATTTGCCGTCGTTGCTGAAATACGCCTCGGCGTTTTCCCCACCGAACGTTATCTGGCGAATATTGTGAAGATGGTTTTCACCCGGCGCCGGCGCGGTTACGCGAGAGGTTGTCGGAGCCGTGGACGATCGGGTGTCCCCAATTTGTGCAGGCGGCATGCAGCCGGCTGCGAGCAACAAGAGTGCGAATGAAACGCAGAGACGTGATTTATTGAAACACATGGGCAGAAAATAATATTCTATGGACATGACCAACACTTCATTGCTCGACCTGTCGGGAAAATGTGCGCTCGTTACAGGCGGCTCGCGTGGAATCGGAGCGGCCGTATCGCGCCAGCTTGCATCTGCGGGCGCAAATATCATGATCGGCTATCGGGCGCGTAAGGCTGATGCCGAAAAAGTCGCAAGTGAGTGCGAAGGTCTCGGAGTAAAAGCGGGATGCTCTGCTGCAGATGTATCGACTGACGCCGGAGCGAGATCACTCGTGGCCGCCGCGACCGCCGCGCTCGGAGCGATTGACATTTTCGTCGGCAATGCCGGGATCTGGCCGCCGGATGAAGTCGCTCTTTCCGACTTGACCGATGATCGGTGGCACCGCACGATTCGCGAGAATCTCGACTCGATTTTCTTTACGTCACGAGCCGTGATCAATTCGATGAGGAACAACGGAAGCATTGTTCTCATATCGAGCACGGCAGGGCAGCGAGGGGAATCGTTTCACGCCGACTACGCTGCAACGAAGGGAGCCGTCATCTCGATTACAAAATCGCTTGCTGTCGAGCTCGGTCCACGCGGAATCAACGTGAATTGCGTCGCGCCGGGCTGGGTCGCTACCGAGATGGTGAAGGACGCAGTAGCTGAAACAGGACTCGCGCGAATCGAAGCTTCAATTCCGCTTGGACGCATCGCATCAGCCGATGACATCGCTGGTCCGATCGTATTCCTCTGTTCGTCGATGGCCCGGCACATCACAGGCGAGATTCTGAACGTGAACGGGGGAAGCGTGCTGTGCGGGTAGCGTCGTCTACGTCTTGCCTGAATCGGAGCGTACGTGTAGCGTCTAGCGCAAACACGCCAGGAGCCGGATGGAGTCCGCGCCGTTAGAATGGCATCGCGTTGGTACGAACCAAGAAGTCGTTGCCCGCACGCCCTTTTCTGTAAACCACGGCGGTTTCTCGATCGCCGTTTTCAGTCACCAGGGTCGTCTGCGCGCGATTGGAAATCGGTGCAATCACAAGGGTGGTCCCCTTTGTGAAGGCCGTCTCCGCGGCGAGACGGTTACTTGGCATCTCGACAACGGGCATGGATGGAGAGAAGCCGCGATTCTCAACATCGGATGACCTTCTCGACCACGCACGGCCGAGGCCGCGAGGCTCGGAGCAGATACACAGCTGATTCGACTTCGCGATCTCGCCTTTCGGCACTGCGAGGGCAATTACTCCAAAGCTGCCCGTGCATGTACGTGGCCATGCGCCATCACCGAGCGAGATCCTTCCGACCAGTTGGGCGCGGTGTACGAAGGCCTCGTGCATTGGGCCGATATCGTCGTCATCGCGACACCTATTCGCTGGGGCAAGGCATCTTCTCTCTATTTCAAGATGGCCGAGCGTCTCAATTGTGTTCAAAATCAGGTGACGATCGCTGACAATGTGCTGATCAGGAACAAGGTCGCTTCGTTCATCATCACCGGCGGTCAGGACAATGTTCAGGAGGTCGCGGGTGGAATGCTGACATTCTGGTCGGAGCTGGGCTTCGTGTTTCCGCAGTTCCCGTTCATCGCGCACAGTCGCGGTTGGGACACAGAGGACATGGAGAACAATGTCAGACAGGTCAAAGCGAGCTCCGCCCTGAAATCGGCGGCGGAGGACTTAGCCGGACGCTCGTTGATGACGTGGAAAGTGATCGATGCGAATCGTGCGCGTCTGGAGCAGCCGATGGAGCGCACCGGCCGCAAGGCGCAGCCGATGAACCGTCCGGGTGAGGTGATGGCATCACCGACAACTTGAGCACCGCAAAGAAATACGAGGCCGCCCTTTTCGCCGGACGCACGGACGAAGTCGCGAGTTATTTCGCAGATGACGCAACCTACTGGGTGGCCGGTCCGCCTCGAATCGGCGGAACATGGAAAGGCCCGAAGGCTATCGTCAAATGCTTCGCCGACCGCGAGTTCGGACTCGGTGCCGCGGACTGGGGCTACGAGGAAGTATGGCGCGACTGGAAATCGGGCGACGACATCGTCACCGTCGAGATTCGCGAAAAAAGCTGGCTCAAGTCATCGCCCGACGATGTAATGGATCAGAGAACGTGCGTCGTGATGCGGTTTCGCGACGGGAAAATCTGCGATATGCGGGATTACACGGACGCCAACCTGTACGTCGAATTTCTCAAGCGTCATCCGGAGCTTCCGAAGTTCGCGAAGTCCTAGTGGTGGTCGTGATCCATCATTTCATCGCCTGACATTCCGTGATCGTCGTGCCAGATGACTCTTGGATCGTCGCTGGCGAAGACATTCGCGTGAACCATCCAGCCAAAGACTTCCTTCTGAAAGCGCCCGCCCGCTGCCTTGCACTCCTCCTCGGTGGACACGCCTAGGGGTCCGAATATCGGACGATCGTTCTTCTTTGCGAGCCATGCGGCCTGGTCACCGCTCGGCGGCAGGCACCAGTTAACATGCTTGTGCCACTGGGCTACGCTCAGCGGCACTCTCTTGTCGAGATCTTTCTCGGAAGCACGCTTGGGCGCTGTGTACATCGCCCCCGTGAGAACGAAATTTCCGGCCGCGTCTTTCTTGTACAGGAGCGACGTTGGCTTTTCCGGATTGAACCGGAATGCGTTCTCGAGCGCCCACGTGTAGTTCGTGAAGTGATACACCGGCTGATTCTTGAGCTGCGGCGCGAATTGCTTGAACCCATCGGCAATCGCCGCGTTCACATCCTTGTATTTCAAAATGGACGAGCGCAGGTCAGTCACCAGCTTCGCAGCGCGCTCCGAGTCTGCGGCATCCTTCGGACGGGGATTCGTCATCTGCATGTGCGCCGACATCGCCTTCATATCGGCAGCACTCATCGCCGGTGCCTGCGCCCCAGCCGCAGTGGCCGAGAGGAACGCGAGAGTCGCTCCAGCGAGAATGGAGTATTTCATAATGTATTAGACGCTTCGGGGGCGGTTTTGTTCAACCTCTGCGCGACAACGGAAGCTCGAGAAGCTTTCTCGAAGGCTGCGGATCGAGAGCCTGGTACATCGTCACGCGGTCGATCAACACTGGCTCATCAATGCGAATCGACAGCAGCTCCCGGGCGGTTTCGCGACTCAGGGTTGGGTACAGGCTGAGAGTGCAATGCGGACTGAACGTGAATCGCGCTCGCTCAAATTGCAGGCCGCAGCTCGCGACGCGATCGTGAAAGACCCGGAGCGGTCCATGTGGATCGAGTGGGAGTACCACTATCTCCGTCTGCATGAAGCGGATTGGCGACCCGAGCTGCAGTACGAGCTGACATGTGTCGTCAGTGATCGGTGCAAGTTTTTCCCGAAGCTCCACGGCTGACGTCGAGCCGGGAATCGGACCAACCCCCGAGGACCCGGTGATCGTCACGTGCGGGGCCTTGTACCGCGCAAGACGCGGATCGTACTTCTCGTTGATCTCTCTAATGCGCTTCCCTGCTTCGCCCCCGAGCTCGGCAATCATGAAGATGCCGTTGGCCTGCACTTACTGACGCGGTCCGACCGACAAAAGAGGCATCCAGCCTGTTCCGGGCGACATCTGCACGCCGGCTCTCAAAAAATATTTATCGACGCGATTGTTGGGATGCGAATGCGTGTAGCGGTAAACCTTGATTCCGGTGAGCGTCCCGATCGCCGCCCCCGATACAACGTCGCTCGCCCAGTGAAACTGATTGTAGACGCGTGAAGTTCCGGTCAAAGCCGCGCCTCCATAGAAGATTGGTCCAATTATCCAGCGTGATCGCGGCCACCAGTGGCTCGTCTCGGCGGAGACGATCGAGGCGAATGCGAACGCCGCGGTCGTGTGACCCGAAGGAAACGATTGATAGTCGGTGCCCTTGAACCCTCTCAGGAATCCGAAATTCCTGGAGTTTGCAGTATCCTTGTATGGGCGCGCGCGGCCGGCGACCATTTTTGTCACCCCGGTGATGGCACCGCCGAGCAATACCGATTCGACCGAATGCAATCCGATGTCTTCTGCGCGCCTGCTTCCTCTGACCCGTCCGAACGCATAGGTGAGACCGCCAACAGCGAGACTTCCCGGATCACCGATCAGGCGGAAAAAAGTTGCGCCGGTATGCAGATACCTGTTGGATTGTCTCGCAGGATCCTGAAGTTTCTGAGTGAAGTACTTGTCGGCCGGAGACACAGCGAAAGCCGCCGCGGCGAAGCCCAGCACCAGAAGGGCATCGGCACCCTTCAGCAGGGGCCGCGAGGTGTACAGAGTGTCTGTCGTCTGAGCTTGAGCTGCAACGCCAAGCGTAAGTGATAACAGCACAGCGAGAAGGCCGTTCTTGAGCAAGCAGTCCTCCGCAACGGTGATTTGTTTTGTTTGATACCGCCTTTATTGCAATTAGCGTCCCGCTACGCCCCTTGCCCCACCAGGAGGATTGGGACATATCCCCATAATGCTCAAAATCGACCTTTCAGGGCGCAGAGCTCTCGTAGCGGGAGTCGCAGACGACGGCGGGTTTGGGTTCGCGATCGCGAAGGCTCTGGCCGAAGCCGGAGCATCGGTGTCCGTGGGAACCTGGCCGCCCGCCCTAAACATTTTCATGAACCTGCTCGAACGCGGGAAAATGGACGAATCGCGGCGATTGTCCAGCGGCGACCTGCTTCAGTTCGAGCGCATCTATCCTCTCGATGCAGCCTTTGACACCCTCGCTGACGCCCCTGACGACCTGAAAACAAGCAAGCGATACAAGGAAACCGGCGATTTTTCGATCGAAGGCATGGCAAAACGCATTCAGGACGATTTTGGAGAACAATCGCTCGATGTCGTGGTGCATTCACTGGCCAATGCCCCCGAGGTAAAAAAACCACTCCTCGAAACGAGCAGGAATGGCTACCTCACCGCGGTTGGCGTGAGCGCGTATTCGATGATCGGCCTCGTAAGCAGGCTCGGGCCTCTCATGCGACCGGGCGGATCATTTCTCTCGCTCACATACATGGCGAGCAAGAGGGTCATTCCGGGATACGGTGGCGGAATGTCCTCAGCGAAGGCAGCGCTCGAGAGCGATACTCGCACGCTCGCATTCGAAGCCGGCCGAAAATACGGGGTTCGGGTGAACACAATCTCTGCCGGTCCATTCGCATCACGTGCCGCAAGCGCGATTGGAATCATCGACAAGATGGTCACGTATTGCGCTGCCAACTCGCCCATCACCGATCCGCTCACCGCCGAAGAAGTGGGATCTGCCGCGGCATTCCTGTCCAGCTCTCTTGGAAGCGGGATCACCGGCACCACTATTTACGTCGATAAGGGGTATCACACGATGGGAATGGCCACCACCGGCGTCGGCGGAGACGAGCCTCCCGGTTAAAGCATCAGGCAGACCTTCCACGAGACGCACCTGAGACCTATTCGTCATTGGCTGGCCGCGGCATCCCTGCTCGCCGGCTCGCAAGGCTGTTTTGTATTCCATCGGGAAGCGCCTGCACCGGTGGTACCCAAAACGCCCGCGCAGATTCGCGCCGACAGTATCGACAAGGCAAATACCGCAGCGGGAATCAAGCCCTACGGCAAGGTCGTCACCGCAAGTGCCCGCACTCGCACCGGACTCTTCAAAACGCACCGCCTGGGCGACACGCTCTTATTCGAAATCCCAAAGCGGGAGCTGAACAAGGAGATGCTTCTCGTCGGGCGTTTCGCGCGGGCCTCGGGCGGCAACACATACGGCGGCGATGAATTTACCGAGCGCGTCCTTCGGTGGGAGCGCCAGGGCAATCGCGTTCTGCTAAGAAGCGTCACGTTCGAAATCACGGCCGACTCTACGTTGCCGGTTTATCGGGCTGTATCCCAGGCGTCGTATCCGCCGATCGTGGCAGCCTTCAAGGTTGAAGCGTACGGTCCCGACAGCTCGGCCGTCATCGACGTGACGCCACTCTATACGACGAATATCCCCGAGTTTGTCGGAGCTCGAGGCTCATTCGATGAGAAGCGCTCATTTATCGAAACGGTCTCCACCTTTCCCGACAACATCGAGGTCGAGGCCACACAGACATTCACGCCTGAAAATCCGCCAGACTCGCAGCGCGGGCTCGGCCCGATTCCGGCGCAGAGCGTTCTCGCGCACTGGAGCATGATTCGACTGCCGGCCAGACCAATGATGCCGCGCCTTGCCGACAAGCGCCTCAGCTTCAACGAAGTTCGTCAGACAGATTTTGGAAGCGCGGAGCATCACTCGGTCACGCGTGGATACATCACTCGCTGGCGTCTCGAGAAAAAATTTCCAGACTCTGCGCTTTCGAATCCAGTCAGACCGATTGTCTACTATGTCGATCCGGCTACGCCAAAACAGTGGATACCGTGGATCAGGAAAGGAATCGAAGACTGGCAGCCTGCATTTGCGGCTGCGGGTTTTCGGCGTGCCATCATCGCTCGCGAAGCGCCGTCCGATGCTGTCGATCCGGAGTGGTCACCTGATGATGTTCGGTACACGGTCGTGCGATGGTTGCCTTCGACGACTGAAAACGCCGAAGGTCCGCACGTTCACGATCCTCGCACTGGCGAGATTCTGAACGGATCCATTCGTCTTTTTCACAACGTTCTCAACCTCGCGCGCGACTGGTACTTCACTCAGGCCTCGCCTCTGGATTCGCGCGCGCAGAAGCTTCCGCTTCCTGATTCTCTCATGGGCCGGATTCTGGAATACGTCGTTGCACATGAAGTCGGCCACACACTCGGCTTCCAGCACAACATGAAGGCAAGTTCAACCTATCCGGTCGACAGCCTTCGCAGCATCTCGTGGCTCCGAAGGATGGGACACACGCCAACGCTGATGGACTACGCCCGCTTCAATTACGTCGCGCAGCCCGAAGATCATGTACCGCCCGAGCTTCTCATTCCGCGCATCGGACCTTACGATCTTTTTGCGACACGATGGGGATACGCTCCGTTGCCAGGCGCGCACACGCCGGAGGCAGAGCGTCAGACTTTGAATAGTTGGGCAGAAATGCAGGACAGCATTCCGTGGTACAGGTTTTCGGTTTCGGGCAGCAAGGATGCTGATTCGGGCGACGAAGCCGAAGCAGTGGGTGATGCTGATGCAGTGAAGTCAACTGCGCTCGGCCTTCGCAACATCCGCCGTGTTGTGCCATTTCTTCTGTCGGCAACACAGCGCACGGGTGAAGACAACTCGCAGCTGGCGGAAATTTACGACCGCCTTCTCGATCAGTGGAACGCGGAAATGGAAACTGTCGTTGCGGTCGTCGGCGGTTCGGAGTCGCAGGAGAAATACGGAGACCAGCCGGGACCGCGGTTCACGCCCTTGCCACCCTCCCGCCAGCGAAGCGCAGTTCAGTTCGTCGCTGAGAATACATTTCGTACACCTGATTATTTGATCGACAAAAGCGTGCTGAGCCGAATCGAGCCGGAAGGCACTCTTAGAAGAATCGGCGCGGCGCAAAGTAGGGTTTTGAGCGACCTCCTCGACTCCGATCGGCTCAACAGACTCTCTGAATATCAGGCGTTGAGCAAGAATGGCTCGAGCTCGTACGCGCCGGGCGAGCTGCTTCTTGACGTACGGCGGGCAATCTGGGGTGAGCTTGCCGAGAGCCGCGTGTCGATCGATCCATTCCGTCGCGCACTTCAGCGCGCCTACCTCATGCAGGCAGATGGCAAACTCAACTCATCGCCTGCGGTGATCATATCAGGCTCGGGGCGCGCGCGAAGAGGCGGCGGTCCGAACACCGATGTTAGAGCGTTGATGCGCGGAGAGCTGATCGATCTCGACGCTTCATTGAAGTCTGCGCTAGATCGCGCAGCGGATCGCACAACGCGCCTTCACATTCTCGATGCACGGGCGGAAATCAAGCGTATTCTCGACCCGAATGGTTGAGGTTTAGCGCTCGAGTTTTTTTACTCGTGGCTTGAGCGCTTCGAGCTGCTCGACCGTCAGTGGGCCGGTAAGGGAATAGCTGCGGCCTGATGCAGCATCGACCCATTTGATTGTGCGTGTTTCGTGCGCGGATTTTACCATGTTTGCCGCTGGCGGCTGAACCGGCGCAGTTGGTGGCGTAGCCGGAGTTGAAGTTGTTGTGGCTACCCTGGGAGCCGGCGCAGATGCGGCTGATTGCCGCATTGCCTCCGCCACTGGCATTCCCGTCGATCTCATCGCCTTCGCGGCATATCCTGGGGCTGCATCTTCAACAAGTGTTACCCGTACCCCCTGACTGGCCTCCAATACAGTGCGGCGCGTTGCTCCGGAGCTGTCTATGCTGATGATCTTGAGATCGAGGTCGCTTTCGTTTGCTACCGCCACACCAGTTACGACGACGTGATCGAGATGTACGTCGCCGTTGAACGACTCTCTGCCCAAATTCCGTTTTTCTGCGACACGGTCCGCTGCCTCATCGGATCTGCTATCAGCTATTCCTCTTTTTGGCTCTGAGCTGTTTGTCGGTGACGTCGGTGACTTCTTTGCAGATTGTGCTTCGGGCGCCACGAATCCTGGAGTCGCTGCCGGCATTGATGTCGTCTTCAATGTTTGTACTGGCATCCGTAAGGGCGCTTGTACAGGTGCTTGAGCCGGTTCTCGTGCAGGCGACTCTGCCGCGGCAGGCGCTGGCACAGTCGGCGGGATTTGTGCCGTCGCTTCGGGCGCTTCACGCGAGTCGGCCGCAACTGACAAAGGCTTGTCGTTGAGCGCCGCACTCCGCGAGTTGTTTCCTCTCATCAACAGCATCGATGTTCCCGCGACAAGGAACAACGCTGCTGCCGCGCGAAACTGCGTCGAGGCATACCACGCGCGCGACACAGGTTTCGCAATCGGGATCACTCCGCGTGGTACGACGTCGAGAGCGCTCACAATTCTCGACGACGCAGCAACCAGTCCCCGAGCTTCGGCGATGGCCGGTGCGCACTCCGGGCATTCGGCAATGTGCGCTTCGAGCGCCGCCGCCTCTTCAGCCAGTAGCTCACCGTCGAGCCACGTATGAATCATTCCTTCGTCAGGATGCTGCATTCTTCTCCCTCGTGTCTCTTTGGCGCTGCAAGTCTTCATAGCTCTCGACAAGCCGTCTTCTCGCACGCGATAGCGTCGTTCCAACCGAGCCCGGCGAGAGGTCGAGTGCTTCGGCAATCTCCGAGTAGTCCAGCCCCTCTTCGCGCATCAGTAGCGCGAGACGATCGCGTTCCGCGAGCGCATCGATTGCCTTACGCGCCAGCCCTGCTTCCTGAGCGCGTTCGAGTGTCGTCGCTTCCGGCTCGACCACGTTGTCGCGCTCCTGTTCAGCCAGCAGCGATAAATGCCGTCTGCGCCGCGCGTCCTTCCTTGCTTCGTCTCTCACGAGATTCGTCGCCACGGCGAATAACCACGCTCGCTCATTGGTGATTGTCTCCTGCCGCAACGCTCTTACGAACGTTTCCTGTGCAACTTCTTCCGCCCAGTCGCGATCGCCGAGTCGGCGGGTGAGATATCTCACCAGCGCCGTGTTGTAGGTGCGAAACAACCGCTCGACGTCGCTCAAGTTTTTACCAGCTCGATTGAATGGCTCGCATGTCGGCATCACTGATCGTCGCCGACCCGGCGTCGGTCACTTCGATCGACATGCCCCGAGTTGCAACGATCACCCTGTCTCCCAGCGCGAATACATCGCGCAGTTCGGGGATTGCGTCGATCAGCTTGAAATATCCCTCAGAAAATGGCTTGATCTTCACGACCCGGGACGAATCGGCCCTGGCCGCATCGATCCACGCTCCATCACGAAGCACGAACACTCGCGTACCGACTCGGCGCGTCGATGAACCGTCTTTCTTTGCATTGAGCTCGTCAGTCGCCGCAAGGCTGGTTGCCGCACGTTGTTCCGACGCTTGTCGCGCATTGTCAAAGGCCTTCGCACTCGGTGACGGCACAGCAGCGACACCGGTCATAATGACATGGTCGAGCGCCACCGCGGACTTCGTTGCACGTCGCAAATCGCCTGTGGTCGCCACCGCCTGATTCATCATTCCCGGCTCGACAACGAGGTAAGATGTGAACTCGGTTGGAATCGCATACCTCTCACCCAGTTCGCGAATCTCGTGGTCGATCTCATGCGACGCTCCATTCTTTCGCTTCTCCGCGCTGAGATATCCGATGCGCTGGGTCGCCCACAAGCGGGCGACGAATGAATTCTCGCGCGATGACGAAGGAAACGCCACGCGGGAAGTCCACGACACAGGCCCGTTCGCCGTCTGGCCTTCGAACCTTATGCGCGCATCACCACTTCCGGAGTATCTCGCGAGCATGACGTAATCCTGCCCCGCGAAGATGTCCGCTGCATCGGAGGGAAGCCGCTTGATCAGGCGAACGCCGTCGGCGTACACGCGTACGTCCGTTACGACTGGATTAGTCAGTCTGCTTGCCACAAGTGATACTGCACGCTCTACTGACTCATCGGGCCGAACGAACTGCGCAGTTCCCCGCCCTTCGACAGCCAGCCGCTCGATGAGCGCCGCATTCAGATCGGCACCGACTCCGAACGAAAAGATTCGCCGGTTTCCACGAAGTCGGGCAACGCGGGAAGCGATGGCGTCTGGGTCGCGCTCTCCAATCGTCGGCTCACCATCGGTAACAAATAGAATGAGACCGAGCCGATCGGCTGATCCGCTCTCCTGAAGAGCAGCGTCGAGCGCGCCGGAGATATTCGTCGATCCGGATGCGTCGAGTGATTCGAGATATCTCGATCCTTCCGCAACATTCTCGCGGGTCGCGCGCACGAACCCGTCTCTGAACGTCCGGACATCAGTTGAAAAATCGATCAGCCGAAAGCGGTCCGAAGCGTTGAGAGTAGCGAGAACCTGCCTTCCCGCCGCTCGCGCCTGCTGAATCTTTACTCCCGACATCGACCCGGATACGTCGAGAACCAGTGTCACATCGCGAGGCGTCACACGCGGTGCGAGAGCAGGCGGAGACAGCGTGATCAGCGCAAAGCCATCCTCATTTCGTGGCGCGTATGAAAGAACGGAGATCGACGGCTCTGTCGTTCGCCTGACAGGCACCAGCAGCGTGATCTCGCTCGAGCTGCCCGTCACCGAAACTTCACGACGATCACCCCGGCGAGTCGTCGTCAGCGTGTGGGTTGGAGAATATGCGGTTCCGTACATCGCATCGGACGGATACGCCAGAGTGAAGGAGCCGCGCGGCCGGTCCTCGGACGTGGCGCTCGCAAAGCGCACGACTCCGGAGCTCAACTCTCGTCCTTTTGCATAGTCGATTCGGAGTGCATCGCCTTCCCGCTCCGCCACCATCTGAAAGCGCACGACGACTTTCTTCACCTCGCCTGGCGCGATCGGAAATATTCTTGCGCGAAGCATTCCGTAACCCATCCATTCGACGAGGGCCGGATCGCGCCGCTGTCTCACGATCTGCTCGTAAATTCCGCGCGCCTTGTCGGCGGACATCGTTTCTCCGGAAACCATCTCACCGTTGATGGAGAGCTTGAGATCCTGAAACGCGGCGCCCTTGGGCAACGGGAAGATGTAGTCGGCTTCGCCAATTCCGCTTCCACGGTTTACGAACGTTTCGGTCACTTCGTATCGAAGCACCCGGTCCGCGAGGTCTGCACGAACATCGCTGGACTGTCTCACCACCGTTGGCCCGGAAGGCTGGCACGGTGAACACTGTCTATCGAATTGACATGGTATCGGCCTGCACGGACGTGGCAGGATTATTCCCTGGCCGAAAACAGCCGAAGGAAAAAACGAAATACAGAAGATTGCTATCGCGGAGCGCATTGTTATCTCTGGTTAGGCTACCCATGAGACGTGCCCCGCTCCCTGCCTTGCACATCAGGTCAGGAATCCCTTACGCCGACTCCGCCTGCAGCTCCGGTGGCGTTCGTCTCGTGTAGGTCCCCGGCCTGCTGACAACCCGGACCTGGATGAGCTCACGATCAGCTCGGTTAACCGTCTCCTCGAGTGTTTCACGCTCTTCACGCGCCGCCCAGCCAAGTGAGAAGGACACAGGTCCGCGTTCGTGACCCGCAGCTTCGAGCCGCCGGGCGATAGCCTCGGTCGCCTTTAGACCAGTGTCGAACAGCGTGATCAGAAACTCATCGCCACCCATTCTCACAACCGCTTCTTCAGCCCTGATGTGTCGCATCAGAAACCGGCTCATTTTCAGAAGGACCGTGTCGCCGGCCGCGTGTCCGTGAATGTCGTTGTATTGCTTGAAGTGATCGATATCCACGTAGATGCAGCCCCATGCCGCATCGGGATCCGTACGTGACGCATACAGCGCTGCCAGATAACGGCGGTTGTAACACCCGGTAAGCGGATCGCGAATGCTCTGCTCGATCAGCTGGTCCTCGAGCGCCTTCCGGCTCGTGATATCCACGAGAATCCCGTGAAAGATCATTTCGTTCGTTTCCGGGTCGCGATTGATGTACCACGTGTCGAGCAATGTTCTCACGACACCATCGGGACGGGTGATCTGAAGCTCGCGATCGCGTAACGAGCCCTCACGCTCGATTATGGCGACTTCATTCTTGCGCGCTTCCCAGTCGACAAAATCGCTGACACGATAATTCTTCAGCTCATCGAGACTGCTGACCCCAAAGATCCTCAGAAACGCTGAATTGGCGTCCAGGATCTCACCCGCCTCATTGGTGATGTAGATCCCCTCACCGAGATTCTGCGCGAACTTCGCCAGCGTCTCCGGATCACTGAGACTGCGAAAACGCGACTTGCCCATCGCCGAATCCCCTTTGGTCAACGTAAGTCTTCTCCGATTTTCGGCATATGCATTGCCTTTGAGTCTGGTAGTCACGACAGAGGCCTAATGTATGACGCACAAGGATGCCAAGGAACACATGGATTCGGGCGATTCTCCCACGAAGCAGTCGGGAGACACCCATTCGGGCACGCCAAATCCAACGGATCCCAGTAAGACTGGCTCGACCGAGCACAAAAGCGGCTACGGCGGTGAAGGCGGAAAGCCACGAACCAGCTCCGACCCGAAAGAGACGAAGACCGATCGTAGTTAGCTTTTCGAGATGTCCGATACTTTGTCCGTCCCACCACTGGTAAACCCGCGTGAACCCGACGCCCCGGTAGACTCTCAGTTTCTCGATCGCTGGTCGCCGCGCGCTTTCTCGCCGGAGCCGCTCGAGGCCGAAACGATTTCCTCTTTGTTCGAAGCGGCCCGATGGGCGCCGTCATCGGGCAACGAGCAGCCCTGGGTCTACCTCTACGCCACAAGCGAAGACGATCGCAAGCGCTACCTCGGCGTACTCGACGATTCGAACCGAATCTGGGTGCAGCATGCTCCGATGATTGCTTTCGTGCTTGCGCGGCTGATACGGTCGAGCGGGAAACGCAACCGCACCGCTCAGTTCGACGCCGGCTCGTCGTGGATATCGCTCGCCCTGGAAGCACGCAGACTCGGCCTCTATGCACATGCGATGGCCGGGTTCAACATGGAAAAGGCGAGTGAGATTCTGCGCGTTCCAGCCGACAAGTACGAAGTAATGGCCGCCATTGCGATTGGCCGGTACGGCGACCCGTCTCTGCTCGACGAAAAAAATCGCCAGCGCGAACACCCCAGCACGCGAAAGCACACGGCCGAGTTCGTCTTTGAGGGCGCGCTGCCGGAAATGCCCGCATGAGTCTTGTATCTCGCGGAATTCACCACGTCACGGCGATCGCCAGCGATCCGCAGAAAAACCTCGACTTCTATGCCGGCGTACTCGGCATGCGGTTCGTGAAGCGAACGGTGAATTTCGACGATCCGACCACCTATCATTTCTACTTTGCAGACGGTGAGGGAAATCCCGGATCGATTCTCACTTTTTTCCCCTGGCCAGGCTCTCGCCGCGGAAGACAAGGTGACGGACAGGTCGGCGTTACCTCGTTCGCGATTCTCCCGAGCTCCGTCGGCTTCTGGATCGAGCGATTCATCAAACACCGCGTCGAGTTCGAGCATCCGAAGACCCGGTTCGACGAAGAGCGCGTCATCGCGTTCAAGGATCCGGACGGAATGCTCTGCGAGCTCGTCGCTCACCCCTTGGCTGAATCAGGAATTGGATGGGCGACTCCCGTCGTTCCTGTCGAGCACTCGCTGCGAGGCATCTATTCGGTGACCCTCTGGCAGGAGAGCTCTGATCTGACGGGCAAGCTTCTGGTCGATTCCCTGGGCTTCGAGTCCGTTCGCGAACAGGCGAGCATCTTTCGCTATGCGGCGAAGGACCGGGGACTTGGATCGGTCGTCGATCTTCGGTGCGTGCCTGGACTCTGGCCTGGTGTGCTTGGAGCGGGGACTGTCCACCACGTGGCGTTTCGCGCAAAAAGCGATGCTGAGCAGGAGGCCGCGAGAAACGATCTCGTCGCCAAAGGCCACAACGTCACCCCGCTGATGAATCGCGATTATTTCAGATCGATCTATTTCCGGGAGCCCGGCGGTGTCCTGTTCGAGATCGCGACCGATCCGCCTGGCTTCACGGTCGACGAGCCGCTCGAAAAGCTCGGACAATCACTCAAGCTTCCTGAGTGGCTCGAGACCCGGCGATTCGAAATCGAGGCACTGCTTCCGAACATCCGACTTCCCATGGAAATCCCCGGCCCGAACGCCTGAAACGCTCTAACTTCCAACGCATGCCTACCTCGACCGATACGTCACTCGATCAGTTATCCATCGACGCCATTCGCGTTCTCGCGATGGACGCAGTTCAAAAAGCCGATTCAGGCCATCCCGGTACTCCAATGGCACTCGCGCCATTGGCGTATGTGCTGTTCACGCGGCACCTGCGATACAATCCGGCGAATCCACACTGGATCAACCGCGACCGGTTTGTGTTGTCGGCCGGCCATGCGTCGATGCTTCTCTACAGTGTGCTGTATCTCACGGGATATGATCTGACGCTGGACGATCTGAAGCAGTTCCGCCAATGGGAAAGCAAGACACCGGGTCATCCTGAATACGGTCACACGCCTGGTGTAGAGACGACGACCGGCCCTCTCGGACAAGGACTCGGCAATTCAGTCGGCATGGCGATCGGCGAAGCCCACCTGGCTGCGACGTTCAATCGCGAAGGCCATAGCATCATCGATCACGATACGTATTTCATTGCCAGTGACGGCGACATGATGGAAGGCATCTCGCACGAGGCCTCGTCATACGGTGGACATCTCAAGCTTGGCAAGCTCACCGGCTTCTATGACGACAATCACATCACGATCGAAGGCAACACCGATCTCACGTTCAACGACGACACAGCCAGGCGGTTCGAGGGTTATGGCTGGCATGTGCAGCGCGTCGAGGATGCCAATGATCTCGAGGCCCTCGATGCGGCGATCGTTGCGGCGAAGGCGGTAACGGATAAGCCGTCGCTCATCATCGTCAGGTCGCATATCGGCTTCGGCAGTCCGCACAAGCACGACACGGCCGAGGCACACGGATCGCCACTCGGAGCTGATGAGATCAAGCTTACGAAGGAAGCGCTGGGATATCCGTCCCTCGAGCCGTTTTACGTCGCGCCAGAGGCGCTTGAGAACTGGCGCCGGATGTCGGCGCGAGGAGCGTCACTCGAGGCCGATTGGCAGAAGAAATACGATGCGTATAAAGCAGCAAATGGGCGCGATGCTGCCGAGCTCGAGCGGAGGCTTCGCGGTGATCTGCTCGATGGGTGGGAAGATCTGATCCCGACTTTCACCAGCGAAAATGGAAGTGTCGCGAGCAGAGCTGCGTCGGGAATCGTCCTGAACGCAATTGCTCCGAAGATTCCGGAGCTCATCGGTGGATCGGCCGATCTGGCGACGTCTACTAGTACCATAGTAAAAGATGCGCCCAGTATCAGTGCTGATGACTATTCGGGCCGGAATTATCACTTCGGAATCCGCGAGCACGGTATGGGTGCCGTGATGAATGGCATGTCGGTTCACGGGGGAGTCATCCCGTACGGAGCGACGTTCCTCATTTTCTCGGACTACATGCGGCCGGCCATTCGCCTCGCTTCGATCATGAAGCTCCACGTGATCTATGTGTATACGCACGACTCGATCGGACTGGGTGAGGACGGCCCCACGCATCAGCCGATCGAGCAGCTCAGCACGCTTCGGGCAATTCCTGATTTCACCCTCATTCGTCCGGCGGATGCTTCCGAGACAGCCGAGGCGTGGAGGACTGCCCTAAAGCATAAAGGACCTGTCGCCCTGGTTCTAACCCGCCAGAAATTGGGCTTCATCGATCGCACAAAATTCGGGGCGGCCTCGGGGCTGGCGAAGGGAGGCTATGTTCTCGCCGATTCTCCCGGTGGCGCTCCTCAGGTAGTGATGATGTCGAGCGGTTCGGAGGTTGGACTGATCATGGAAGCGCAACAGAAGCTCGAAGCTGAGGGAATCCGGACAAGAGCGGTGAGTATGCCGAGTCATGAGCTTTTCGCAGCTCAGTCGCAGGAGTATCGCGACAGTGTTCTGCCACCGGCGGTAAAACGTATCGCAATGGAGGCCGCTCACCCGATGTCGTGGTACCGCTGGGTCGGAGACGACGGTGCGGTTTTAGGCCTCGAGCGCTTTGGCGCCTCGGCACCTTACAAGGAACTGTACGAGCACCTCGAACTGACCGTAGCCAAGCTTGTGGAGACCGCTAAACGGCTGGTATCGTGAACCACGCCGGTTAGTCATGCGCCTTCGCGATATCAGCACGACCCTGTCACCGGGAACCCCGGAATGGCCCGGTGACACGCCGTTCTCGTGTGGCTGGACATCCACTCTTTCCGGCGGGGCAGCTGTCAATCTTTCCAGTATCACGTGCAGTCCGCATGTCGGAACTCACGCTGATGCGCCTATGCATGTTCGGGACGGATGGCCCGGATCTCACGAG
>JBBQYO010000006.1:0-28441 GCA_038208605.1 Gemmatimonadales bacterium
ATATCACACCCGCCTGATTTCGCAACTCCTCTTCTACTCTGATGGTCGTGACGCCGCTTCGCGACACGACGCTCACGTTGATCATCCTGCCACCTTGCCGGCGGCCGCCGCCCTGATAGCTCGACGTCCACGCCAGCGTTCTACCGAGCACACTCGGAATACCGTTGTCGCCGAATATTCTGCGGATTTCGTTGATTATCGGCTCGAATCATCGACGGGAATCTCCCCGTCCACGGCCCTCTCGAACACGAGGCGCGTTGGAGCGCCAACCCAGGCTGACGGGCGGGTTGTCTCAGATGGACGATCGAGCCCGTGCGCAGCCTGGCGAACCAGCTTTGGATCGATCCCCGCTTCGCGCGCAATCTCTTCGACTTCCAAAAGCGAAAGCGCGGTCGATGGCTCCTGCTGAACCTGCTGCGTCTGCTGAAGCTCTGCAGCACGCTTGATGATGAGTGCGACTTCTTCGTCGTTGAACTTTCTGTCTCTCGCGGGCAAATCGGCCATACGCGAATGTAGGTTCGGTTCCAGATCCGGGCTACTGCTGACGAGACGGCCGAGCACCGTCATCCTGTTTTTTCAAGCGCGCGGCTTCACCCAGGTTGTCACTCCATCCGCCGAGATCCTTGTCGAGATGAGCGGCAGACATTTCCCTGGCTCGTCGCCGACAGTGATCGCTTCTGAAAGAACGCGCATTCCCTTTTCGATTCCAGCTTCGTCTTTGGCGTGCACCTTCGCCAGCAGTTCTCAACGCTGCACCGCTGCTCCAGGCTTCGTATCGATCACAAATCCAACTTCCGGATCGACCGTGTCCTCCATAGATCGGCGGCCGCCGCCGAGTGCGATGATCCCGTATCCGATCGCGCGAGGGGCAATCTCAGACACATAACCATCACGAGTTGAAACGAACGCCTCAGTGAACGGCGCTGCCGGCAGAAGCGATTCGTCTTCGACAATGCGCGGATCGCCGCCTTGAGCCTGCACGATTTCCCTGAATTTCTCCAGCGCACTTCCCGAGGAAATCGACTCGCTCATCAGCCTCCACGCCGCAGTCGCATCGGCCGCTACACCCGCGAGAAGGAGCATCTCGGCCCCGAGCGCATAAGTCACTTCCATCAGGTCGGCCGGCTCGTCTCCGCGCAGCGCGTCGATGCACTCACGGACTTCCAGCGCGTTACCGCAGGCGCGGCCAAGGGGGCGGTCCATCGCCGTGATCAGTGCCACCACGGGACACCCGCGATCGGCGCCGAGGCCAATCATCGCTTTCGCGAGAGCGATTCCCTTCTCACTCTCTGGGAGAAACGCTCCCGAACCCTCCTTCACGTCCAGTACCAGACCCGTCAGTCCTTCCGCGAGCTTTTTGCTCATGATGCTCGCGGCAATGAGAGGAATTACTTCCACTGTGGCGGTCGCGTCACGGAGCGCGTACACCTTGCGGTCCGCAGGCGCGATCTCGCTCGTCTGGCCGATAAGTGCGCACCCGATGCGGTCTATTTGCGCGCGCGCAGCGTCGAGTGTGAGATCGGTGCGAAAACCAGGAATCGACTCGAGCTTGTCGAGTGTACCGCCAGTGTGGCCGAGTCCTCTTCCCGACATCATCGGCACTGCAACACCGAGCGATGCGATCAGGGGAGCGAGAACAATCGAGACCTTGTCGCCAACCCCGCCCGTCGAATGCTTGTCGATGCGCGCGACTGTCAGATGAGACAAATCGAGACGTGCACCGCTCTCGATCATCGAATCGGTCAGCGCATTCATCTCCTCGCGATCGAGACCGCGGAAGAAAATCGCCATGAGAAGCGCCGACATCTGATAGTCGGGTACTTCGCCTCGGGCATAGGCGTGAATCAGCTCGTGCCATTCCCCGGTCTCGAGCCGTCCTCCGTCCCGCTTTCGTTCAATGATCCGGGGAACGATCATTGATCCCCTGCGGTATTCCATAATTCCTTCACCAAACCACTCTCGGTCACTCTCATGCGAATCCAGATCACAGCGTTGATGTTTGTATTGGCCGCATCGACAGCGGGCGCTCAGTCGGCGACAGAGGAGGTTGGTCTTGCCGACAAGGAATATGCGGCGATGAACGCCAGCAGCGCCCTGTCACATTATGAAAAAGCCCTTGCAGCGGATCCCCGGAACTTCGAGGCCCTCTGGAAGGCTTCCCGGTCGGCAGTCGACATCGGTTCCTACTCTCCCGACGCATCCAAACGCACGTCTCTGTTTTCGACCGCCGAGCAATACGCGCGGCGTGCTATCTCAGCGGTCCCCGGCAATGCCGAGGGTCACTTTGCGCTCGCCCGCGCACTCGGCAAGACCGCGCTCACCCAGAGCGCGCGCGGTCGTGTTAAATATGCCACTGTCGTCAGGTCCGAGGCGCTCAGCTGTCTGAAATCTGATGCCCGTCATGCGGGCTGTCTGCACGTCATGGGAATGTGGAACGCGGAAGTGATGCGGCTGAATGGCCTCACCCGAATGCTCGCGAAGAATTTCCTCGGCGGACAGATCTTCGGGTCGGCGAGCTGGAAGGATGCAGTGGCATACATGGAAAAATCGGTGGCGAGCGATCCGCAGCGTATCGTGCACCATCTCGACCTTGCAGGTGTTTACCGCGACACGGGCGACAAAGCCAAAGCCAGATCCGAGCTCGAGGTCGTGTTACGATTGCCGGTGACTGACGTGAACGACCAGCATTACAAGGACGAAGCGAAGGCCGAGCTGGCGGCGCTCTAGACTGTCTCCGCCGGTTGAGCGGCGGAGTGGTGTTTGACTCGCTGACGCGCTTCTTCTCGCTCGAGCAGTTTTCGCTTGGCGGCAGCGGCTTTCCGGAGCTCCTTGCCGAGCTTGTACCAGACGCCGCCGCCGCCGCTGCGGACTCGCCCGGCTCTGTCGCCCAGTAGCGCACGCATTTCGCGTCCCGTCCGCGGCGCCATCAGGAGAGTTACGCCAGCGCCAACCACCGCGCCGATCACCATTCCGACCCCGAGCAAGCTCACCGAACGGACATTGGGAACGGTCCTGGAAGGTTTTCCGCGGGGCTTCCTCACCGGCTCGAGAACTTTGGTTTCGTCGTTTTCGCCGCTGTTTTTCATGACTGTGGAAGAGGGCTGGTAAGGTATTTGCTTGGACTCATGAGATTGCAATACCCATGCGAGGTCAAATGAGCGAGTCTGGTAAATTGATTCTGCTTGTTGAGGATAATGAAGACAACCGTATCGTATATTCAACTATTCTGAAGCACTTCGGCTATGAAGTAACCGAGGCGTGGAATGGAGAAGAAGGGATATCCAAGGCCAGAACGTCACACCCTGACCTCATCCTGATGGATATATCGATTCCAATCATCGATGGCTGGGAAGCTACGCAGGTTCTAAAACATGACCCTGCGACGAAGCATATCCCGATCATTGCTCTCACTGCCCACGCCCTGGCGTCGGACCGTGAGAAAGCCTTCGAAGTCGGTTGTGACGGCTACCTCGCCAAGCCCTGTGAGCCCCGTGCCGTGGTCGCCGAAGTTCAGCGGTTTCTCGGCCGAAACAATGGCCACTGAGGCAACAAACGGAAGCACGAAAAAAAAGATTCTCGTTGTCGATGACCACGAAGACAACGTAGAAGTCCTGCGCGCCCGTCTGGAGTCGAGGGGATACGAAGTCGAGGGGGCGATGAGCGGCCAGGAAGCGCTCGACAATGTGGCGCGCTGGATTCCCGATCTCGTGCTGCTCGACGTGATGATGCCGGACATGGACGGTCTCGAAGTTGTCAAACGCCTCAAGGCCGACGAGAGCCTTCCGTTCATCCCCGTGATCATGCAGACAGCTCTCGATTCAACCGAGCGTATGGTCGCAGGCCTTGAAGCGGGGGCCGACGATTACGTCACCAAGCCGATCAACTTCGCCGAGCTCGAGGCGAGGGTTCGGTCTCTGCTTCGCATCAAGAAGCTCCAGCAGGACCTGGCCGAGCGTGAGAAAGAGCTGTCGGTTATGAATGACAAGCTTCTTCGGATCTCCCTTACCGATGGTCTGACCGGAGTCGACAACCGCCGCTCGCTCGAGGAGCGGCTGCACGAAATGTTTGAGCATTCGGTCAGGCTGCATGAGCCGGTGGCGGTAGTGATGTGCGATATCGATCACTTCAAGCATGTCAACGACACATACGGACACGCGGCCGGTGACGAAGTGCTGAAACAATTCGCGAGCATTCTCAAAGAAGAGGCACGCGAAATTGATCGTGTCGGCCGGTACGGGGGCGAAGAATTCCTCATGCTTCTTCCCGGAACTGTATTAGACGCAGCCGTGAAATTCGCGGAGCGGGTGCGGCACCGCGTGGACTCGCATACATTTTCGTACGAAGGCGGGACGCTCAAGCGGACGGTGAGTTTTGGAATTGCGTCCTGGCCTCATCCGAAAATTCACGGCCGCGAGGGAATGCTGAAGGCTGCCGATGACGCGCTGTATGTAGCGAAAGAAACCGGCAGAAATCGGGTAGTTCGATTCGACAGCGCCGAATTCAACGAACACAACGGGGCCGAAGCCAAGCCGGATGGATCGCAAACCGAAGCAGGAAACCACGTCCAGCCCCAGCAGCCCGGCGCAACGCGCGTCGCAGCTGAGGGAAGTCCTCAATAAGGCTGCGCACGAGTACTACGTTCTCGATGCGCCGCGGCTCTCCGACCGCGAGTATGACAAGCTTTTCCGCGAGCTTCAGGAGATCGAAGGTGAATATCCGGAGCTGAAGACGGGGGACTCTCCAACAGTTCGCGTTGGCGCCACACCACAATCGTCACTTGCCAAACACGGGCACATCTCGACAATGCTCTCGCTCGGCAACGCGTTCGATGACGCCGAGCTCGGCGCATGGGAAGAGCGGCTCGTGCGTCTTGCTGGAAACGATGTGGAGGTATCGGGCTACGCAGTCGAGCTGAAGATAGATGGCACAGCTGTCGCGCTCACCTACGACGACGGACTCTTCGCAATCGGTGCCACGCGCGGCAACGGATCGGTTGGCGAAGTCGTAACGGAAAATCTTCGCACCGTGCGGGACATTCCACTCAAGCTCGCCGGACAATTTCCGCCGGGCCGCATTGAGATTCGCGGCGAGGTCTACATGCCGTTCGATCGTTTTGAAGCGATGAACGAGGAACGAGCGCGGGCAGGAGAGCCCGTATTCGCCAATCCGCGAAACTCTGCTGCCGGAAGTCTTCGACAGCTCGATCCAGCAGTTACCGCACGGCGGCCATTGAGATTCTTCGGGTATTCAGTCGTGGCTGAGGATCCGGCTTCCCTGCCGTTTCGAACCCAGTGGGAGCTTCTCGAGCAGCTCGCCTCGTGGGGCATCCCCGTAGCTCCCAACCGTGCCCGGCTAAGAACTCTTGAAGAAGTTCACAAGTGGGCGCACGACATTGAACATTCGGTTCGCGGATCCCTCAATTTCGCGATCGACGGCGCCGTGATAAAAATCGACAGCCTGAGATTGCAGGAGGATCTTGGCGTTGTTGGAGGAAGGGATCCGCGCTGGGCAATCGCGCGAAAGTTCGCGCCTGACATCGCCGAGACGAGATTGCTTGCGATCAAGGTCAATGTCGGACGAACGGGCGCAATCAATCCTTACGCGGAGCTGGAGCCGGTGGAGATCGGCGGAGTCATCGTCAAGCTTGCAACACTTCACAACGAAGACCTGATTCGCGCGAAGGATTTGCGCGAGGGCGACGTCGTGCAGGTGAAGCGCGCCGGTGAGGTGATTCCGCAGATCATCGCGTCGGTTCCGGAGAAAAGCCAGCCCAGGGGAGCGCCCTGGCGGATGCCGCGGAATTGCCCTTCGTGCGGAACTCCTGTCGAGAAAGATGAAGAGGAAGTAGCGATCTACTGTCCGAACATTGCGTGCCCTGGACGTCAGCTCGAGGCGCTGGTTCACTTCGCTTCGCGCGGTGCAATGGACATTCGCGGATTGTCGTATGCGCGGATCGATCAGCTGATTCGTGAAGGCATGGTGCACGACGCAGCAGATATCTTTTCGCTCACGCGCGAGCAACTGCTTTCGCTCGAAGGCTATGCCGAGAAGGGCACCGATGCGCTGCTTGGAGCGATCGCCGCATCGGCGGCACAGCCATTGTCGCGCCTGCTGGGCGCCCTGGGCATTCGGCACGTCGGCAGCATTGCGGCACAGCTTCTGGCCCGTCACTTTGGAACGATGGATGCGCTTGCAGCTGCGTCCGCTGAAGAGATCGGATCGGTACGCGGTGTCGGTCCCGTCATCGCGGAGGGAGTTGCTCGCTTTTTCGCGGACGAAGGCGCGCGCAATCTCATACAAAAGTTGCGCGTGCGTGGATTGAATTTCAGTGAGCCGCGTCAGGTGGCCGCGGGAGGCGCGCTCGCTGGAAAGACAGTCGTCATCACCGGCACGCTGCCGACGCTCACTCGGCCGAAGGCAACGGAAGTCGTCGAGCGGGCCGGGGGACGAGTGACAAGCTCGGTCTCCAAAGCGACGAGTTTTCTCGTCGCGGGCGAGGAGGCGGGCAGCAAGCTGGAGAAGGCGAAAAGTATCGGCGTTGAAGTCATCGACGAGGCAGAGCTTTTGAGACGGGTCGGTGACGGAGACAACGAACCTGAATGAATCTTACCGGTGACGTGATGGACAATTCGAACTCACATCTTGTCGGAATCGCGATTCCCACCCTCCTGCATCTTCGCTCAGCCGTCCTGGCGACCTCCGAATCTTCGGATGCTGTCGCCTCGCTTCGCGAAGCCGGATATGCGGGAGGTGAGTCGGTCCATTCCGCTTTCGAGAAATGGCTGGCGGAATCGACCGCGAGCGCCAGCGGCGACTCGGGGAATCTCGCGCTCGACGAGTTCGGCGAACGGGCGTCCGATTTCTTTCGGAACGCGGGATGGGGCAATGTTGAGTTCAGTCATGATGACGACGATGGCGTTGCAATCATCGACATCACGGAGTGCTGGGAAGGAGCCGCCGAGTCGAGCGATGACCCGGGATGTCACCTCACCACAGGGATGCTTGCATCGTTCTTCGGGAAGATCGCGGGATATCCCGTCGCCGTTCTCGAAACAGAGTGCTGCCATGGAGACGAATCGCGCTGCCGGTTCCTGATGGGCAATGCCGAAGTGATGACCCACAAGTGGCAGGAGATGCAGTAGCAGCGCTTACGGCCAGCTACTTCGCGTCGAGCGCCTCCGCATACGCGGGGTTTCGCATGAGCTCACCGTCGATGATGACTTCGCGGTCCCACGGGAGCACAATGGTGCTGGCAGTTGCAAGAGCGTGAAAGTCAGGCTGAAAACTTCCGGTGCGGAATTCAACCGCCGTTCGAACTTCACTCGCTCCGCCATTCACGATGGCGCCGATCGCAAGTCTCATCGTTTCGCCGGAATCGCACGTCTCGTCGACAATGAGAACACGCTTCCCTCTCACTTCGGCCGGTGCGCTGCTCAGGACGGCGGGAAATTCCCTGATCTCCTCCGCCTGATACTTGCGGCTGACGACGATGGAATGGAATTCCTTTCCCAGCATTGCTGCAACGACGGCACCCGGGACAACACCCGCGGTGGCGACGCCGACGACCAGATCGGGGTCGTATTCGCGTGAGACTTTCAGTGCCAGTGCGCGCGACAGCTCACCGAACAGCGGCCACTCCACATGCAGCACGCCCTCGGCGGGATCGACAGTTTGCTTGCGCGGTGACATGTGTTTTGGAACCTAGCTCTATATCGTGGTCGTCGGTAGATTCGGGGCGATGTCTTTATGGAGTCGGTTTAGCGGCAATAAGCCCAAGAACGAGCAGAAGCGCCTCGACTATCTGAGTGAGGGGCTCGCGCTCGAACGTCAGGGAGATTTTGAGGCAGCTCTGACGTCTTATCAGCTTGCGCTTCGGGATCAGCCGACCAACCATCGCGTGCTGCAGAACATGGCAATCGCCTACTCACGCACCGGCAGGCAGACCGAAGCGATTCGGTGCTATCGCCGAGCTCTCGAGATTCAACCGAAATTGTCGGGTGCTCATTACGGGCTCGCGTTCCTGCTGCTTCGCCGCGGCGAAACTGACAATGCCGCGTTTCATCTCGAATCCTTTCTGATGGATCCGCCGGCTCCGAGTGCGGAAGCAGACCGCTGGATTCGGCATGCGCGAGAGACCCTGGAGCAAATCCGCACAAGTGGCGGCGACCCGCCGCCAAGCGATGTCCTCGACACCGGGGAGATCCCCGAGGTGTCCGAGTAGATGGGCGGTGTCCTTGCAATAGTCAGTCAGAAGGGTGGCGTCGGCAAAACAACAACGGCGGTTAACCTTGCAGCAGCGTTCGCGCGACGCGGCCTCAAGACTCTCATCATCGACGTCGATCCTCAGGGATCAGTTCGCTACGGCGTCGGACTGCGGCGAGATCACGACACATCAGGTTTCGCGGATTACCTGAACGGCCAGAAGTCGCTGCGCGAAATAATTCTTCCGACGTCGCTGCCGTGGCTTCGCGTGATCCTTGCCGGATCGGTCTCCGATGAAGCCGACCACGCGACGTACCAACAGCTCATCGCAGAGACGAATATTCTGCCCGAGCTGCTCGACACCGCGAGATCGAGATGTCATGTGGTAGTCGTCGATTCTCCGCCGGGAATCGGGCCAATCACGCGGAAAGTTCTCGAAGCCAGCCAGCATGTGATCGTGCCGCTTCAGTGCGAGCCTCTCGCGCTTCAGACAACACCCCAGATTCTTCGCGGAATTCAGGATGTAGTGTCGGTGAATCCCGAGCTTACTCTCGATGGAATTCTCATGACGATGTTCGAGCAAGGAAATCCGGCGAGCGAGCGAGTCGTAGACTACGTGCGCCGCCATCTTCCCGCGAATGTTGTTTTTCCGATAGTCATTCCGCGCACGATTGCCACTGCGGATGCGTTCGCGGCCGGCCAGCCGGTTGTCCTGAGAAGTCCAGCAGATCTTGCGTCACAGGCGTATGTGAACCTCGCAACGCAGCTCGCCGACCGATTCCTGTGATGAGCAGATCAGATTGCGCTCTCTTTGCGCTCATGGCATCCGCGGCGATCGCACTCGCCTGCACGAAGATCCCGACTTCGTCCGATGAAATTCTTTCATTCACTGTCAATCCCCTGCCGTCGCCGAGCGTTGTTGTAGGTGACAGCTTGAGAGATTCAACTGGAGTCGTGAAGCCGATCACCGTGTCGGCATTCAACTATCAGGGGGGCGCCGCACAATCACCGAAGCTTCGGTTCGCTGCCGCCGATCGCGGCATTCGCGTCGACAGTCTCACCGGAATCGTTACCGGCGACAGCGTTCGTTCGAGCGCAAGAATCATCGTCACGGTCGGGTCCATACAAGCGCCCATAACCCTTGGCGTAGCGCTCAGGCCAGACAGTCTCGCGGGCATGAACGCGCGCGACAGCCTCTCTTACTCGCTTCTCGACACAACTGTGAACGTCTCGCCAGCGATGAGCGTCAAGCTCCTTCATGGCAGGGGCGGTGACAGCGCAGTTGTGGGATACCGAGTCTCGTTTTCGATAATCAGGCCGACGGGTTCGATCGCGCAGCTCCTGAACGATGCCGGCGTTGCAGGGAGCACCGCCGATACAACCGATGCGACTGGCGTCGCTTCCCGCCGGATCAAGCTGAATGTCGCTCAGCTCACCGCTGTGTCGGATTCCGTCGTCGTGCTGGCTTCCGCTTCTTACCGCGGCGCTCCCGTGAAAGGAAGTCCGGTGCGTCTTGTTCTCAAGTACAAGCCGAAGCCTCCATGATATCCCGAGCAAGGAGGGCGGCGTGATTGTAAACGGCGGACCCGCGCCCAAGCCAGGCACGCTCAACGAGCTCTTCTTTTCGTCGATCTCGAAGTTTGACCGCAGCGACGCGCTTCAGGTGAACATAGGGGGCAAATACCAGCCGATCTCGCACAGGCAAGTGGCGGCGCGCGTGCTTCGAACAGCACTAGGGCTCGGCACCCTCGAGATTGGCCGCGGCGACCGCGTTGCAATCCTCTCCGAGAACCGGCCGGAGTGGGCCATCGCGGACTATGCGTGCCTGACAAGCGGTTTTACCGACGTTCCGGTTTATCCGACGCTGCCGGCCGACCAGATTGCATACATCCTCAAGGATGCTGGAACCGTCGCGATTTTCGTGTCGACCCTCGAACAAGCGGTAAAAGTTTCAGCGATTCGGCACGAGGTGCCGGCTCTCAGGCATGTAATTGCGTTCGACGAAATGGGCGACGCGGCGGACATGAGCATTGCCGAGCTCGAGAAGCGCGGAGCCGCAGTGGAAAATCCCGAGACAATTGCGAAGCACCGCGAAGTCGCCGACTCGGTCACCCCGGATGATCTCGCCACGCTTATCTACACGTCCGGCACCACCGGCGCCCCGAAGGGCGTGATGCTGACGCACGACAACATTCACTCGAATGTCGAAGCGTCGCGGTGCAAGCTGCCGTTCGAGGGAAGTGATGTAGCACTGAGCTTCCTGCCGCTGTCGCACATCTTTCAGCGAATGGGCGACTACCTGATGTTCGCGACCGGGAGCTCGATTGCGTATGCGCAGGGACTCGACACAGTGCCGACGAATATGCAGGAAGTGCGTCCGACGATCGTGTTTTCGGTGCCGCGCCTGTACGAGAAGATGTACGCTCGCGTGCTTCAGAATGCACTGGCGAGTGGCTTCCTGAAGCGAAAGATCTTTTTTTGGGCGCGCGACGTGGCAGACGAGTGGTCGAATGTTACGCTCGCCGGAAGCAAGCCAGGCGCGACTCTCGCCCGCAAATATGCGTTGGCGCAAAAACTGGTTTTCTCGAAGATCAAGGAAAGAACCGGTGGACGTCTCCGGTATTTCGTATCTGGAGGAGCACCGCTCGCGCCGGAGATCAACAAATTCTTCTACGGCGTGGGACTTACGATTCTCGAAGGGTATGGCCTCACTGAGACGTCGCCCGTGATTGCCGTGAACAACCCGAAGGATTTTCGCATTGGCTCCGTTGGACGGCCGATCAATGGCGTCGAGATTACGATTGCCGCGGACGGTGAGATCCTCACTCGCGGTCCAAGTGTGATGAAAGGCTACTACCAGAATCCGGTAGCAACCGATGAGGCGATTGACGCACAAGGCTGGTTTCACACCGGGGACATTGGCGAGCTTCGGGATGGGTTTCTCTCCATCACCGATCGCAAGAAGGACATCATCGTGACGGCCGGTGGAAAGAACATCGCACCGCAGCCGATCGAGAATCTGGTCAAGACGAATAAGTACGTGAGCCAGGCGGTAATGATCGGCGACAAGCGGAAATTTCCGTCGATGCTCATCGTTCCGAATTTCGAGCAGCTCGAATCATGGGCGAAGAAACGCAACCTCATCTGGACTGACCGGTCGCAGCTTCTGACGATGCCAGGCGTCCAGGCGAAGATGGAAGAAGAGGTCAACCGCCAGATGACGGGGCTTGCGCACTACGAAACGCCAAAGAAGATCAGATTGCTCGAGCACGACTTCTCGCTCGAGAACGGCGAGATGACGCCGACGCAGAAAGTAAAACGACGCGTCGTCGACAAGAACTACAAGGCAATCATCGATTCGCTGTACGAGGACAAGCCGGCCGCCTAATGGCCGCAGGCGGGTCAGCGAGTCAGAGTCAGCAGCGGCCCGGTAGATTCGGCGACAACATAATTCTCATCGCGCGCCAGCTCGCGAAGATTTCCGGCGAGACGCGCATTTGCTGGTGCCACGACCCGCCCTCCGGTTTTAAGGACGCGGACAATCTCTTTCTGATCGGCGAATGGATCGGTCACGAGAATCCCGTCGGCTGACGCCGAGCCAAACGGCAGTCGGCCGCCAGCAAGCACCGATGCAATATTCTCGGCTTCGACAGATTCAGTGCCGGCCGGGTTAACTACAACAACCTGAGCGCCGGTCATTGAGCTCACGATCGA
The DNA here is from genome assembly GCA_038208605.1 of Gemmatimonadales bacterium. GTDB lineage: Bacteria > Gemmatimonadota > Gemmatimonadetes > Gemmatimonadales > Gemmatimonadaceae > UBA4720. The sequence goes on from JBBQYO010000006.1 coordinate 11,917, forward strand.
CGCAACGTGTGCGCTGATGCCTTCAATGACCGCAACCATGTCGGGACGCGTAAGCCCGAGCATTGCGGCGATTCGCACGGCTTCATCATCGGCGCTTGGAGCTGTCCGCGACGGAGCTTCAATACGTTCGGCAGCGTCTCGCAAGTCTGCGATTCCGCCCGTGATGTCGTAGGTCGCTGAACAAACCGGGCATCCAAGCCGGCCCTCGATCACGAACCGCCCTTCCATCCTGTTGAACGCGGCGACGAGCCAGCTCTCCTCGTGCTCGCGCGGACACCTCAGCAGATCGATGAGCTCGATGTACAATCGTATCTCGCGCGTTCAGCTGCGTGAAAGGCGCAGCTCGTCGATCGTGATCCCGGGAGGCTGCGTCAGGGCGAACATGACAGCGTCAGCTACTGCTGACGGTTTCATCATCCCGGCGCGGTCGGGCGGCGTGTCGGATCCTAGAAACGTCACGTCATCCCACAGAGCGGTGTCAACGCCGGATGGCGAGACGAGAATCGCGCGAATTCCCGTCGAGCGCGTTTCGGCGCGCAATACTTCGTGCAGAGCTCGTGCCCCATGCTTGCTCGCCGCATACGCGCCGTTTCCGGGGAAAATATTGCGGTCCGCACTCGATCCGATCGTCACGACATCGCCGCTTCGGCGCTTGTACATCGCCGGGAGGAACTCGCGCAGAAGAAGAAACGGCGCGACGAGGTTCGTCTGCACCGTTTCAGCAAACTCCGCAGCCAATATCGTCGCGAGCGGCTTGATCTGAAACAGTCCGGCGTTGTTGACGACGATGTCGGGCACTTCTCCAAACTCTCGGCGAATGCTCTCCGCTGCGCTGACTACTGAATCGGAATCATTGACGTCACACGGGACGGCGATCGCACCATTTCCAAGAACGGCAGCGGCATTTTCGAGTACAGAGCGACTTCGCGCGATGAGAGCCACTCGCGCGCCCGCCGCTGCCAGCGCCTCTGCCACCGCCGCGCCAATTCCGCGAGACGCTCCCGTGACAACGGCCGTTCTTCCGGCCAGCGTCCCAGCAGATTCACTCACCCCGCGTGAGCGAGCCTCAGGAATTCGTCGCGCGTCTTGTGATCGTCGCGGAACGCTCCGCGAAGAGCCGACGTGATTGTCTTCGAGTTCTGCTTCTGCACTCCGCGCATCATCATGCACAGGTGGTACGCCTCGATCACAACTCCCACGCCCAGTGGATCGAGCACGTCCGTCAGTGCCTCCGCGATCTGCTCAGTGAGCCGCTCCTGAACCTGAAGTCGCTGCGCGAACACATCGACCACTCGGGCAAGCTTCGATAATCCGACGATGCGGCCGTTCGGGATGTAAGCGACGTGAGCCTTTCCGTAGAACGGAAGCATGTGATGCTCGCACATCGAATACAGCTCGATGTCGCGCACCATCACCATGTTGGAATGACTTTCTTCGAACAGCGCGTCGCCAATCACCTGGCGCGCATCCCGCTCGTAGCCGCGCGTAAGCCATTTGAGCGACTTCGCGACGCGCTCAGGAGTCTTCAACAGTCCTTCGCGGTCGGGATCCTCTCCGATCAGCTCGAGCTGCCTGCGGACGAGATCCTCAAGATCCTCAGTGACCTGAGTATTCGACATAGTTGTTTTCGGTTTCCCAGAGAACGAGCCGGGCGAGACGCGCTGGCGTCACTGCCGGCTCGAGAATTTTCCAGAACGCCACGACGATGTTCTCGGACGTCGGGATCACGTCCTTCATGAACGGAACGTCGAGGTTCAGGTTGTGATGGTCGACGACACCAACTACCTCGCGCTCGACAATGTCGCGAAGCTTCGCCAGATCGAGAACGTAGCCCGTTCCATCGTCAACGGGGCCTTCGACGGAAACGTCGAGGATGTAGTTGTGACCGTGCCAGTTCGGGTTATTGCATTTCCCGAAAGTGGTCTCGTTTTCTGCATCAGAGAACGAAGGATTGAAAACCCGGTGAGCGGCGTTGAATCTCATGCGCCGGGTGACTGTAACGCTGGGCATGGTGCGACTGGGTAGGTGAAAAAAAGCTCCGCCGGCACACAACGGCGACGGCGGAGCCACAGACTTCTGGAACGAAGAGGGTTTTTGAAGCCCTGTCGAATTTTTGAGGCCCTCACCGCAGCCTTCTGTCTTCCCCGCACTGGGGCATGACATCAGCACGACCTATCGGACCCTCTCGGAGGACTTATCGGCTCAAAAAGTGAATCTCCCCGTCCCTCAGTGATGCAACTTCACATCACTGGAATGGCTATAATTTACGGAAGAGCAAACTAACCGTCAACGAAATCATCAATGGATCCGGGAATCATCGCAGCTGTCGTAATGCTCATCACCTGGGCAGTCGTGACCTTCACTACCGAAGCGCCAGGATATGTACACCTGCTGCTAACACTTGGTTTCTTCGTTCTCATCTGGCGGATCGTTGCCCTAAGCTCGAAAAGGCCGCCCGGCCCGCGCTCCAACACCTAGCCCATTCCGCCCAACACGTGTCAGTTCCGACCACCAGCTATTCGACCCACGACTTTGAATCACCGTCGATCGCGGTAGCGGAGCAACCTCAGCCGGTCCAGGTGTGGAAAAAAAAGCCGGTAGTTGTGACAGGAGCTTCGGGTCTTGTTGGAACACACGTCTGCTCGGAGCTCGCGAACGCTGGATGGAAGGTTCGGGGAATCGTTCGCGACATCAAAAAGGCAGCGCAGCGCCTGGGACACCTGCCGATCGAAATCCGGAACGGCGACATTCGAGATCCCGACTCGCTAAGCGATGCGCTGAGTGGCGCGGGCTCGATCGTCCACCTCGCAGCAATCGCGATCGAGACGAAAGGCCAGAGCTTTGCCAGCACCAACACTGAAGCGACCCGCATCCTCCTCGGTGCGGCAGCGGCTCAGGCGGTATCGCGGATTGTATACATGTCGCAAAACGGGTCCGACAGTAGATCACCTTACGCTTTTCTTCGAAGCAAAGGAGAAGCACAGGATGCAGTGACATCGAGCAGGATGAAGTGGACGGTCTTGAAACCGTCAGTCATCTTCGGACCAGAGGACGAATTCGTCAACGTTCTCGCCCGGCTCGTACGGCTCTCGCCAATAGTGTTTCCACTTCCCGGCGGCGGTACCGCGAGATTCCAGCCAATTGCCGTTAGCGATGTCGCTCGCGCCGTGGTGAAGGTCCTGGGCGACGATGCGGCGGTCGGAAAAAGCTACTCGCTTGGGGGACCGACTCCGCTATCTCTCAGGCAGATGACCGAGCGGATCCTCATCGCGATGAACACGTCTCGCACACTTGTTGGAATTCCGGTAGCAGCGTTGAGGCCGGTGGTCGCACTGGCCGGACACCTGCTTCCCCGCCCCCCGGTTACGACAGGCCTTCTCGATCTGCTCGAAATCGACAACGTCATTCCGCAGAATGATCTCCTCGACCAGCTCGGCATCCAGCCCACTCCGTTCGCTCCCGAGGAACTGCTCTATCTTCGCGGCATCACGGTGAGCTCCGCATTTAAATCGCTGTTCAGCTGAACGACCTCATATCTCCCAGTTGGAAAGCACTATTCCACTCTCCGGCTGTGGCTCGGCAAATCCTTCGAGGGTCATTCTCAGGTCCGACCAGCGAACTTTTCCGCCGCGCCTGATCAATCGCCGATAGCTCGCGCTCGACGCGCTCTGCATTCTGATCGCAAGCCTCCGCGTACCGCTGCGACGCGCATGATCGGCAAGGACTGTTATGAGCTCGTCGAACGCCTCATCGCTTCTCGCAACCAGCTTGAGGACGCGCAGCTCCTCTCGCACTCTGCCTTCAACGAGCGGAACCGAATGGCAGAGAGCAAATCCTTCGAGCTCTCCGTTCCTGGAGAGCATCAACGTGTCGCCGAGCGCCAGCTCTTCGGTAAGCCTGATCTCGCGGGAGAAGTCATACCCTTCGAGAAGTGAGCTCGTCGCGCTCAGACACTGCTCGATAGCACGCTCCCTTTCATCGGGATCGAGTCCACCGATCCTCACCGACGCCAGGCCCATCGGCGAGGGGCCGGCAAACTCAGCATCGATTGTCACTGTCAGCGTCAGATGCCCGGGCACCATGCCGAGGGATGAATAGAACCCGATGTTGTCCATCGTACGCGGCATTGTCTCGAGACCGATGACCTTTGCGCCACCTGCCTTGAGATATTCGATGCCGGCACCGACCATCGCCTTGCCGAGTCCATGACCCTGATAGTCCGGATGCACCGCCAGCGGACCCATCCACGCTTCGGTTCCGGACAGGTGAGCAACGTTGAAAGCGACAACGCTTCCCTTCTCATCGCGCCAGAGCATTGCGCCCCGTCCCGCATCGGCGATCGCAAACCGCCACACCGACGGGTTGAGATGAGGCACGCGCACACCGGCAAGACCGTCGCGGCGATATCGCTCGGTGAATGCCTCACTGAAAACTTCATTGAGTCTGGAGATATCAGCATCCCGAATCGGATGCGGTCCGGTTGGCGGCCTCGGCTGGCGCCAGGTTCGGGCGACAGCCACTACGCTACCCCCGCAATTTCGAGCTCTTCGCTTGCATCGCGATCCGCTGACGTTGCGGTTCCTCCACCTGCGGTCTGCTCCACAGACGACGCCGCGAGCGACGGGTCGTACCGAACGAGAATCACCTGATCCAGGCCGTCGCGCACCGACTCGATGTGAGTAATGAGAATGACCTGTTCGAACCTGTCGCCCAGTGCGCGAAGAAGCTCGAGAACATTGAAGCGGCGCGTTTCATCCAGCGAGCCAAACACCTCGTCGAGCACGAGCAGCGAGAAGGCCTGGCCCGACCGCTCGGCGATCATCTGCGACACGGCAAGACGAAGGACGAGATTCGCCAGATCTTCTTCTCCACCTGACAGAACGGGCTTGGCGATTCCGTCTTCGAGAACGGTGATGTTGTACTTCTCGTCCAGCTCGATCTCGGCCGAGCGAGAGTCCATGAGCTCACGCAGGAATGTCGTTGCAAGGTCCGACAGCTCCGGACGAAGCGCTGCGTTGAGGGAGGCGCGCATGTCGTTGAACGCCCGGTCGAGCTCTTCATGCAGGCGCCGCTCTTTCTCTCGTGCCGTAACAGTAGCCTGAACTTTGCGCGACTCCTCACTCGCAGCCAGCGCCTTCGTGAGCGCTTCACGCGAGTTTCGCAAATTGCCGCTTGCTGTGTTCGCATCGAGCTCCGCCGCGCGAGCTTCCGCCGAGCATCGCTCGAATGTGGTTCTGAGCTGATCGTAGTCGGCCGCAGCGAACGACATCTGCCTGTGGCGCACGCGCAGGGTTCCCAGCAGCTGCTGGATTGTGGACAGCGAGCCCGAATAATCGAGGTTTTCCCTGATCAGCTGCGGCTCGCGCTCGATGAGTGCGCTCAGTCTCGCGGCATTTCCTTCGAGAGGAGCAAGAAGCCCGATTTCGGATTTCACGAACTCGTAACGCGATGCATCGAAGCCTCGGGTGATGACACCGATGTCCTTGCGCATCTGCTCGAGTCGCCGCTCCTTCGCTGAGATGTCTCGAACGAGACTCGTGAGCTCCTGAACGGCGAGCTGCACCCGTGCAAGCTTTCGCTCGAGCGCACCGGTCTCTGCAGTCAGCGTACGGCGCGTTTCGTCGAGCTCTCTGACGCTGGCGGGCATCTCCGAGAGCTGGTCAAACCGCTTCGAGTAATAGACACCTTCGACTCGAAGCGTCTCGGCATTTTCAGTAAGATGATCGACGACAGTCTGTAGATTCTCGCCGAGGCTTCGGCTGCAGGTAGGGCATGCCCCGTCGGCCCCGAGTGAAATCACCCGGTCCCGCTGATCCTGGACTTCAGCCAGCTGCTTCGTCATGTCGCGACGCTTGGTGTCGGCGTCCTGCCGGTCGCGCACCCACTCGGTTCGGCGCGCTTCAAGCTCACCCTGCGCGTCCTCCAGCTGGTTCCGTTTTTTCTCCAGGTCGAGAGTTACCTCCTCCTCGAGAGCAGGAGCTTTTTCGATGACCGTATGTCGCGCCCGTTGGCGGTCGAGCTCCTCGCGCAGCGACAGTTCGGCTTCGACAAGCGTTTTTCGGCGTCCTTCCTGGCGATACATCTCGTCGAGAATGCTCAGCTCGGCGCGAAGCTCGGTGATTGGCTCCAGGGATCGCTGGAGTTTCGTCATCTCGGCGCGCGCCGCTGCGACTCTCGTCAACTCCGTGACGACACGCTCGATGTTGCGGGTGAGCGAAGTCTCTTCGCGCTCGTTAGCGCTGATCTCCGAGAAGATGGACTGTGCCTTGTCGCGATTGCCCTGCGCAAGCTCCCACTTCGGCGCGATCATGCGCTTGTTGGCGTCGGCGAGCGAAAAACGGTGATCGGCGCCTTGCGAGATGGAGCTTGCCTGCTCGACCCTGTCGCGCGCTTCCGTAACTGCGCGCTCGACGGCATCGGGATCCGGCATGCCCGCACGCAGTCCCGCGATCTCCGCGGTGAGTGTACGACGCCTGTCACCGATGATGTCCTGAGCGAGACGAAGTTTCTCGTATCCAAGAACTTTCGAGAGAAAACGGCCGCGCTCCGAGGCCGCCATCGCCGCCATCAGCGCCAGCTCTTTCTGCCCCGTGAAGTAGGTGCGGAAGAACTCGTCCCTCGACATGCCGAGCAGACGCTGAAGCCGCTCGGTTACGGAGGCTGGCGAGTCGGCGATCGGCTTGTCATCGCCGTCGAGGTAAAGCTCCGCGTTCGCACGCCCGCGAACGACACGGTATCTATGTCTACCCAGCTCGAATTCCAGCTCGACGCGAATCTGCTGCCTGCCAGTCGCTGCGAGTGACAACATCTGCTCGCGCGTCGAGCGGCCCCACGCATACAACGCGAACGCAATTCCCTCGAGAATCGTCGTTTTTCCTGCGCCGTTCGGGCCGATGATCCCGGTGATGCCGGACTCGAACACAATCTCCGTCGCAATGTGCTGCCGGAAATTCTCGAGCTTGAGTGCGAGCAGCTTCAAACCTCGTCTCCCGACAATGCGGGCGCCATGCGATCCGCTTCGAGCAGGTAGTGAAGACCAAGATCGACAAGCGACTTGCGATCGATTCCCGGAGTCATGTCGCGAGTCTCGAGCATGGTCTTCACAGTTTCGATGAGCGACGCTCTCCGGCCAGGAGCACCGCTGGCTTCTATGCGCACCGGTTGAGGACGGCGAACGTCGAGCAGAAAGTGAAGCGCGCTCCGTTTGAATTCGCGAATCTTTCGATGATCGATGTCGCGCAGCACGTGACGCGGAACGTCGCGAACGACGATGCGAACGATCATGTTCTCGATTCCCCCGGGGCACTCGTCAACCGCGATGGAGATCGCTTCGCTGAGCTCTTCCGCGGAGAGACTTGCGCCCTGAATCGGCGGGAGGTCGACCACACGGCGCGCAAGCGATAAAACGTGAAAACGGTGTAAGCCCGTATTGAGATCGCGCTCGATGAATCCCTTTCCCCTTACGCCTTTCTCGATCTGGTCGTCAACTTCGCCCCACACATTCGTGCTCGAGTACTCGAGCGAGCCGGAGTAATAAGCGTTCGGCGCAAGCTGGTGATTCACGTGGTAGTGACCGAGCGCGACATAATCCCACTTGCTCGCGTTGAGCTCGTCGACTTTCAGATCCCCGTAGCCGATCTCGGCAAGCGGGCCAAAGCGCTTCACCACGCCTTCGACAGCATCGTGGATGAGGAGAACGTTGTATTTCGCCGAAGGGTCCGGATCAAACGCCGGTCTCGGCCTGATCCCGCTTGGCACCGCGAGAATCGACAGTTCCCCATCCCGGAAAACCAGTCGTTTCGGCGCAGTATCGACTACGGTGATTCCAAGCGTGGCGAACAGACGGATGATGTGACCGGTCTCGGTAGTTCGGGGAGTGTCGTGATTGCCGGCCACCATCACGATCGTCGCGTCCGGCAGCATCTCGCGAAGACGGCTGAACTGGCGGTATGCGAGAAGAATCGCCGGCGTCGTCGGCCTCACGCTGTGAAAAACATCACCGCCAATCACGATTACATCGGGCCTGATCTCGATGATCGCGTCGATCGCCTTCCTGAACGCGGTGGCGACATCGTGCTCGCGCTGATTGAGGCCTGCGGCCGTGACACGATGGTACTGCCGGTACCCAAGGTGCAGATCTGATAGATGGACGAGCTTCACTGCGACCGAGCCGCTTTCAGCTGCTGTGTCAGGCGCGTGTGCACGATCATTGGCGAACCGCCTGCTGCGGGCTGCACTGTCGAGGTGGCGTCGATGGTCGCTCGCGTATCGGTGATCCAGGCGAGGCGGCGGTCAAGCTGCAGCGCTCCTGTCAGCCACCCGGAGAGCTCCGACCGGCTCCCGTCGCTGTGGTCGTGCGAGAGCCTTCCGCGCATCGAGATGTAAGCGATGTCGCCGTTGCGTCCGATCGAGTCGAGCTGAAACGTCGCGGTGACTATTCCCGAAGCGCCTGCTTCACCCGCGATTGGAATCCGCATCTGGCGATTCCACGTGTCACCGACCGAAACCGGTTTTCTCGACAATACCGCGGGCATCTGGCCGAACACCGTTCGCAGCTCCTCGCTCGCGTCTTCATCCACCACTTCTGCACCGCCGTCAGGCGCGACGCGCATCTCGATCTCGTCGTTGCGGCTGTTGACGCGTGCGGGCGCCGGACTCTTCCCCGTGCCCTGCGAGACTGACGTTCGAATCGAGTCGGTGACAGCTGTCACCAGTGCGCCCTCGCGCCCGGCCTGATGGACGATTGCGCGGCTGAACACTTCCATCACCGTCGTCATCTGACGAGTGGATTCGCTGCACGGGCGCGTCGGTGGAGGAACCTTCGCGCTGGTTTTGGGCTCCGGGTATGCGGAGGGACAGCCGGCCGGCGTGCCCGACATCTCCACCTTCTGATTCATCCGCACGTTCAGCGTGTCGCCGACATGGGGACTGATTTGAAGAAGCACCGGCTGGGCCGCAAGAGCGGATGAAGTTGCAGCGCACGCGGCGAATAGAATCGCCGCGACCACTCTACGGGCCATACGGGTCGTCGTCCGGAAGCGAGCGGGCTGAAATCGACTCGCGCGGCGTAAGCCCGCCGCTGAACGCGGGCTGAGCCGGAATCTTCTTCCTCAATCTCGATTCGAAAAATCCGCGCACGTTCGAAGGCTTTGCCACGAGCGCGGCGTTGCGGGCCGCGAGAAGCTCGCCCTCGTCATATAGCGCGACCAGATCGTTGACCCAGGCCAGTGACACCGCTGGATCGACGGTTCTCAGCGACCGGTAGAGCGCATGCTCGAGTGTTACGTCGGTCGCCTGCGGATAACGCTCAGCTCCGTCCCTGCCCTGCATCACTGCAGGTCTCGGAAACCTTACGAAAATCGGCTGAGTGAAATGCGGATGACGAACCATCAACTGCCCTTTTTCCAGCGTTGCGAGCTTGGTGCGGGTCGCGGGACTGAGCACCGAATACCCCGGCGTCGCCAGCTCGTCTCCATCCATCCTTCCGTACAACGCAGTGCCTGAATTCCCGACCACCCGGCGATGCACCTGCGATCTGAATTGCTGCGCGCTGAATAGAACGAGTCCCAGATACCGGCCCCGTTCCGCAATGTCGAGCAGCATTTTCCGAACGTAGGTCTCCTGCCCGTCGCCAGGCGCGTACTTGTTCAGCTCATCGACAAAAACAACCAGATGCTTGACGCCGAGGTCGCGACGCTCGAGATGTTCCCTGAGCTTCGACACGATCCGGGCGAAGATCAGGTCCTGCGCATCTTCTTCGAGAGTCGCGACGTCTACTACATACACCGCACGGTCTTCGAAGCTCCCGAATGGCAGGTCGCTTACGTCGCCCGTGTCGGTTACGAGACCCGCGCACCGGGTCGAGATGTTCGACAGGCGGTTGCGCACTTTTCGAATCGTCGCGATGTGATGCGTGCGCCATGATTCGGCGTTCGCCTTTTCCATCCCGCGAAGCAGATCGCGGAACCAGTTCTCGAGGTCGCCGAATGACTGAACTGTGTGATCGCGAGTGAGATAGTGATCCTGCTCGAACCGCCGGTCGACGACGCGCTCCGTGATGAAGTCGATGAGCGCATCTGCCTTGGCATCGATGTCATCCTTGTTGAGCAGCACTTCCGCGTACTGGAGAACTTCGCGAAGGCCCCAGGTGAGCGGCTTCACATTGTGCAGAAGTGCCTCATTCGAGCGAAGTGTATTGAGTCCGAATCCCTTCGCTGTGTAGGGCGCGAAATAGGTGACGTTCTCGAATGGACCCGGCTTCACCCCCATCTTTTCGTACATCTCCCGGTCACGATCCTCGAGCTTGCCAGGCTGGTCGAGAAAACAGAGATCGGGTCCCTTCACATTGAAGCACACCGCGGCGACAGAGCCTTTGCCCGCTGGAAAATGCGCGAAGAGCGACGCCAGCAGCCATTCAACGGCGCTGGTCTTCGTAGCGAGACCGGACATGCCCGAAATGTTCAGGTGCGCTGCCTCGGGACCAAGCAGAAAATCGGCGTCGAGATAGATCACCGAGTCGGTCGCACCGGCGCGATAAACACCGACCGGAATGCCCGTGTTAGAGCCATCCTTGAGATATCCGTCCATGCGCAAAGCGGTTGCGACGTCCGCCTCCTCGGCAAGAAACACCTCGCCCATCGGGACGGGCTGCAACGGCTCTTCGGGAATCTGACGCAATACAGCAGCGGTGTAGAGCCGGATTTCCGCGCGATCGGTCGCAGCGAATGTCGCGTTTGATGGGCGGCCATCATGACTCAGCACGTCGTGCATCGGCGACTGAAGATCCGTATAGCTGAATCCCTCCACGACGACGCCGTAGATGTGCGGAATCTGTCCCTCGACCGGATGCGCACCATCGACTCGCACGATCGTGCCGATACCAACGGGACAATCGAGTGATGTCCAGAAATGAAATTCGTGCGGCGTGTTGGGCTTCCGCTCAGTCGCGACAACCCGTCCGAGAGCCTCGCTCATGATATCGCCCTGAGGAATTCTTCCGTGTCGCGAATTCCGTATGCCATCTTGTCCCAGCGCGAATCGGGAAGCGCCAGCGGCGCACCTTCCGCGGCAATCCATCGCGAGATCTCATCGGCACGCGATGAAAGGTCGTGCGTTTCGGCCGCCTCGATTCTAAGAAGACCAAAGAGACTGTCATGACCTGCCGTTTCGCGAACGCGAACATACCAGCTCGCAACAGGAAAACCCTTTCTCCGGTCAACGCGAAATACCGATGACCTTTCACCTGCACGAAGTCTGACCAGCACCCGAAACGCGTCTCCGTCTGCATAGAGCCGGCGGTGCGTCTTGATCACACCCACTACATTCTCCGAGTCCGAGGCGATCGCGCTCCCGGTGATACTGCCGTCGATGTACAGCGGACGGCTCTCCGATCTGCACCACGACTCCGCGAGATCGAGCTCGAGGCTTTCGCGATCGCGCTGAATTCTCTGGAGCGCCGATTCCATCAGCGCGGCCGGATGCCGCGACGGGATTTTGCCGGACTCGTTTGCCTTCGCTGTATCGACAACACGCCGATCGTTCCTGAACTCGTCGGTCAGGGAATCGAGATATCTGAATGGAACGTAGTACCGCCCAGCGACACTCGGCCGGCGAGCCGGCCAGGTAGTGAGTCGCTTGTCGACGCGAACGCGAATCGCGGCTGACACGGTCGCCCACACGATGGGGATTCCATCGAGCTGGTTGACGATCCGAATCTGTTGTGTTCCGTCAAGAAATCCTGCGAACGCGCTCTCGGTTCGCTGGCTGTCAGAATCGAAACGAATCGCCGTGAACGAACTTCCCTCGATGAGCGACGGCTCGACGAGAACTGCTGGCTCCTCGGCCCGGCCGTAACGATCGGCTTCAGCCGAGATTCCCTCTACAGGTGCGCTCCCGGGAAGCTGGTTGAGGATGAAACGGCGCGCCTCATGCGCCGAGCTCGGCCAGCTGTTCTCTGCGTCGCGATCGGCTGATGAAATCACTCCAGCCCTATGTCCCACGCCTGCTCCAGATCCTTCTTCGAATAGGCGCGGAACGCGGTGAGCGTCTGCGTGCTCCTGAGGCCGGGCACAGTCGAAATGTGCTCCGTCACCACGCTCGCGACGCCTTCATAGTCGGTAACCTCGACTAGAGCGACAAGGTCCCACTCGCCGGAAACGGAGTAGACGGTCGACACACCCTCGATTCCCGCAAGCCGCGATGCACATTGAGGAATTGACTTCGGCTCGGCTTTGATGAGGACGATGGCAGTGATCATCGGAATTGAGAAGTTGGTCGGGAGGGAGCGCAGTACGCTTCGGCGATGCCGGTCTCAGGATGCTATTTTTCGTCTCGGCGGCGCCTGTCGCCGACAACGGATTATAACAGTATCGGCGTGGCCAAGGCTGCGCCATGATGCACCAGGAGCAAGTCCAAGTGGAACCCGAAGAGAAAGAAGAACGCGGCTCAGGACGCAGCCAGAACGTCGTCCACACATTGCCGCGATCGATGGCTTCGGTGCCACGTTTTCTGACCGGCCCCCTGGAGCGGCTCGACCCGGCCGCAGGCTCTACTCAGCTCGTTGTCATCACTGCAGATGCAGATACGGCAATCGGTCTCGCCGAATCTGTTTTGCAGATTACCGGGCCCGCCGGAATCGAGTTGATTCCGGTCACGAGCGCACGGCGCGCAAGCAGGCTCATGGCAGGACGGCCCGTGCTCGCGATTGCAGGCTCACCGCAGGATATTCGCGATCTCGTTCGAGGAAGTCATCTCAAGCTTGATTCGGTCAAGTCAGCCGTCCTCGCGTGGGCAGACGAGATTCTCGCCGGCGATGCGGAAGACATCGAAGCTCTCGAAGCTGTCATGTCGGAGCTGCCGAAAGACGCAGCCAGAATCGTCGTCACGGGAAAATCTGAAGGCCGCGTGAATGCGTTCGCCGAGCGGTATCTGCGGCGCGCTCACCGGGAGGTTCCGGCAGAGGAAGGCGAGGCAGCGCCCGTTGCAGTTCAGTACGTGACGGTATCTGCAACATCGCGAGCGACTTCACTGCGGCGTCTGCTCGACGATCTCGATCCGCCGTCGGCAGCGATTGTCGTTTCGCGAGACGATTCCGAGGAGGAAGCGTCGCGGACTCTCAAGCTTCTCGGATATGGGGGCGATTCTTCGTCCGTTCGCGTTACGCGTGGCGAGATTGCCCCCTCGACAAACGCCGTTGTTTTCTTTGAGCCGCCCGCAACGCGCGGTGAGCTGGCAGCGGCTGTCGCGGCCGGTGCAGTGACGATACTTGCTCTCGTCGAGCCACGCGAGCTCGATGAGCTCAAGCGTGTTTCGGGCGGGTCGGTCAAACCATTCACGTTGAGCGCGCCTGGAAATGCAGCTCGCGAGCGCGACGTCGCGATCAGACGCGAGCTGACGTACGCACTCGAATCAGGCGTCGCTACGCGCGAGCTGCTCGCTCTCGAGCCGCTTCTCGATCGCTATGACGGGATTGAAATCGCGGCTGCTGCACTTCGCATGCTCGAGAAGGAGCGGATCCTCAGGCGGGCTGCGCAGGCAGAAGCCAGAGAGAAGCAAGCTCAGCCGCGAGAGGAGCGTCCATCGTTCGACCGTGGAGCGCCTCGCGGCGACCGGCCTGATCGAGGGGATCGTGGTGACCGCGGGGACCGCGGGGACCGCGGAGCGCGGCCCGGCGGAGACCGCGGTGCCAGGCCCGGTGCGGACCGCCCTCGCAGCGGCGGCGACAGAAAACCATTCGACCGGCCGAGAGGCCCGTCTGATCGGGGCGGCGATTCCCGCCCGACCACGAAGTTCAGCGACCGGCCGCGCCGCGACCGTCCATGAGCGGTTCGTTCCACCAGACCGGCGGCTGGATCGAAGTGATCTCAGGAGTAATGTTCAGCGGAAAGAGTGAAGAGCTGATCCGCCGCGTGCGGCGCTCGATCATCGCCCGCAAACGCATCCAGGTTTTCAAGTCTCATCTCGACGCGCGCTACGCCGGGATTTACAGCATCTCCAGTCACGACGGGCGAACCGTGGAGGCGATTCCAGCCGACTCCGCGGCGCAGATCGGTCAACAGATCGACCCGATGGCTCAAGTAGTTGCAATCGATGAAGCGCAATTTCTCGACAGCGGCGTGATTGCGCTCGTGACGTCGCTTGCCGGTCGCGGACGGCGGGTGATCCTTGCCGGTACCGACACCGATTTTCGAGGGGAGCCGTTCGGGCCGATGCCTGCCTTGATGGCGATCGCCGAAGTCGTGGACAAGCTGCACGCGATCTGCGTGTTGTGCGGCGGCCCGGCAAGCAGAAATCAGCGTCTCATCGGTGGCCAGCCAGCACCTTACGAATCTCCAACGATCATGGTTGGCGGAACTGAATCGTACGAGGCTCGATGCCGAATGTGTTTTTCGATACCTCGTAAGGACGCGACTCAGGCTTCTCTTCTTTAAACGACGACACACGGCGTGGCTCATCCTGGCTCTCCCTTAACTGCTCGAAACGGGCTGCGGGACCCCTGACGGGCGGCTGAATCCCGGCAAACCTCCGCCACGAGCAATTTTTCGGCACATTTGTTGTGTGCCGTGGGTCAAATGCTCCTAGTTTGGTCGAACCTACTCCCCCCTCCCCATGCGACTAATCGGACTTACTGGAAACATCGCCAGCGGAAAGTCGGCCGTCTCCGACATGCTTGCCAGGCGCGGTGCGACGATCATCGACGCCGATGTGCTGGCAAGACAAGCAGTGATGAAAGGAAGTCCTGCGCTGGACGCGATCGTGTCGAAATGGGGCAATAGCGTTCTCGACGCCGAAGGCAACCTCGATCGAGCTGCACTGAGGCATGTCGTTTTCGAGAATCAGTCGGATCTCGACGCGCTGAACGAAATCGTGCATCCCGATGTGCTGCGGCGCCGCACCCACGAGATCGCCGCTGCAAGTGCGCGCGGGGATCGCGTTGTTGTCTCAGTCATACCGCTCCTGTTCGAGACCAATCTGGCCGACGGGTTCGATTCAATCGTTCTCGTCGACGCGCCGCGCTCGATGCGGCTCGATCGAATAGTGCGTGACCGCGGAATCGACGAGGCCGAGGCGATGAAGATGATCGCGTCGCAGATGCCTTCCGACCTCAAGCGGGCAAGAGCCGACTACGTAATAGAGAACTCGGGCTCGATCGAGGATCTCGAGGACGAAGTGAGCCGCGTCTGGGAAGCAATAGTCGGTGATGAGGTCTCATCACTCGATACGGCAACGACTCACTGATATTTTTTCTGAATTCCGCTTCGCCATCATTGCGAAGCTTCATCACATAAGAGGTGCGTAGTGGCGAACATTCCTGACGATCTGCACTACACTGCAGAACATGAGTACGTCCGCACGGCAGCCGATGGAACGGTCGAGGTGGGAATCACCGACTACGCCCAGGGGGAGCTTGGTGACGTTGTCTACATCGAGCTGCCCAAGGTCGGTACCAGGCTCGGGAAGCACGACGTCTTTGGCACCATCGAGGCAGTCAAGGCAGTGTCCGAGCTGTTTTCGCCAATCGCCGGCGAGGTGACTGAGACTAACTCACGCCTGGATGGCGAGCCGGCTTTGGTCAACAGCGATCCGTACAACGACGGATGGATGATCCGCCTGAAGCCCGACGATGCGTCGGCGACAGAAGGGTTGATGGACGCATCAGCTTACGGAAAACAAATCGGATAAATCCGGATTCCGAAGCGTTATCAGGTACCTGATACCTTGGTACCTGGTAACGCGGCGTACTCCGAAGTACTGCGGAGTACCGAATCCTACCGCATTGCTTCCTTGAAGCTGACCCCTGCGCGAAATCCGGGAATCTTTCGGGCCTTCACCTTCACCGTTCTTCCAGTGAAGACGCTGTTGACCTCGCGGGCTTTGTGAGCGCGCCGGTCGAACGTTCCGAACCCCGCAATTGTCACTTTTCCGCCTCGCTTCACCTGGCGGGAAATCACTCCGTCCGCCGGATCGAAGATCGCGTCAACGACCCGTTTCACGTGAGTTGGACGCAGCTTCGTCTGGCGCGTTAGCGCTTCCAGCATTTCCGCCTTATTCATACTGTCTCCGGAGCAGCATTGTGGCGAATGCAAGCGGCTTTTTCCGCTATGATGGACGGCGCTAAGCTAGTCAAGCGGGTGGTGTGGCGCTAGACAAACGGCAGTTCACTATTCAATCTGCCCGGCTCAGCGATTACGCCTCCGCATAGGCATCGGCAGGCGGGCATGAGCAAACAAGATTTCGGTCGCCATAAGCGCTCTCCACACGCGCCACCGCCGGCCAGAACTTGAAGTCCCTGGTCCACCCGGCCGGGAATGCGGCTTTCTCCCGTGTGTACTGGTGCTTCCACTCATCCGACGTCACCCTGCCGAGTGTGTGAGGGGCGTTCTTGAGCACGTTGTCAGTTCGGTCCGCGGTGCCACTTTCAATTTCCGCCACCTCCGATCTTATCGAGATCATTGCCTCGCAAAAACGATCGAGCTCGGCAAGCGATTCACTCTCCGTTGGCTCGATCATCAGCGTGCCTGCGACC
>JBBQYO010000007.1:0-27417 GCA_038208605.1 Gemmatimonadales bacterium
CCGATACAATGCACCCGTCATCGTTACCGGTGGCGGAATCTCGGGCTCCGATCCGCCAACGATCCTGGACAGGTTGATTCCCGCAAGGAGGCCGGTGGCCGAGCTCTCGGTGTAGCCCTCGACACCGGTTATCTGGCCGGCGAAGAGCAGCGAGGAGTCGTCGCGCGATGAGAGATGCGGCGTCAACGCGGCGGGGGAATTGAGATACGAGTTTCTGTGAATCGATCCGTACCGGAGAAACTCTGCGTTGGCGAGGCCGGGTATCATTCGCAAAACGCGCTGCTGCTCTGGTATGCGAAGACGCGTCTGGAATCCGACGACATTCCACATGCGCCCGTTCTTGTCCTCGCGCCGCAGCTGAATCACAGCCCAGGGCCGCCGGCCCGTGCGCGGATCGGTCAGGCCAACCGGCTTGAGCGGACCAAAGCGAAGTGTGTCACTTCCCCTTTTCGCTGCGACTTCCACCGGCATGCAGCCTTCGAAGTAAGGAACTTCATCGAATTCGTGCCCGTGAAATTGATCGGCGGTCGTCAATGCATCGATGAATGCGGCGTACTCGTCGCGATCCATGGGGCAGTTGAGATATGACCCTTCTTCGCTTGCGCCCTCCATCGTTTCGCGATCGTACCGCGACGCAGTGAATGCAATCGATTCGTTGATCGATTCACGCGACACGATTGGCGCGATGGCATCGTAGAACGCGAGTGAGTTGACCCCCAGCCTCTCACGAATTGCAGTCGCCAGCAAGTCCGACGTGAGGGGGCCGGTCGCAACAATGCACGGGCCGTCTAAAGTCGTCGCTTCTTCGCGCCGAATCTCGATGTTCGGGTGTGATTCGATTCGTGCGGTGACCGCGCTCGCAAACAAGTCGCGGTCGACCGCCAGCGCGCTTCCAGCCTGTACCCGCGCTTCATCGGCACACTCGAGGATCATCGAGCCTAGCAGTCGCATCTCGGCCTTGAGCAAACCGTGGGCGTTCGTGACTTCGGTACTCTTGAACGTGTTGGAACAGACGAGCTCCGCCAGACGGTCGGTGTGATGTGCCGGGGTCCCGCGAACGGGACGCATCTCGTGCAGCACAACCTGATGACCGCGCTCCGCCAGTTGCCAGGCGGCTTCCGATCCCGCAAGACCGCCGCCGATGACGTTTACTACGCGGTCGGCCCCTGCTTTACCCTCGACCGTCACACAGCCACTGCTTCGACGGCTGACTCGGCCGGTACTTCGGCAGGCTCCCACTCATTCGCGCAGCTCACGCAGCGCCGGTAATCCCCTCGGGTCTTGTTCGACTTCATCTCGGCACCGATGTAACCGCATTCCGGACATACCTCGGCAACCGGCTTGTCCCAGATGACGAAGTCGCACGTCGGGTAGTTGGCGCATCCGTAGAAAGCCTTGCCGCGCTTCTTCGACCGGCGAACGGCAATATCGCCACCGTCCTTTGGACATTTTACGCCAGTAGGCATAGACCGCGTCCCGCGGCATTTCGGGAACTTGCTGCAGCCTAGAAATTCGCCAGAGCGTCCCTGACGAATGACCATGGGCGATCCGCATTCATGACAGATCTGGTCAGTTGGCTGCGCGACCTTTCTGTCGCCACGCAGCGGACGCGTGAACTTGCAATCCTTCGGATGATTTTCGCATGCGACGAACGGTCCAAAGAATCCGCCGCGCGCCACCAGCTTGCCACCATCAATCGGGCAGCGCTCGGTTTCGAGACCAGAAAGATCGTGCGCCTCGGCGATCAGTCCTTCGATGTCGGCGTCCTTGAGCGAGATCGAGAACGGGCCATAGAAATTCTTGAGCATGTTGCGCCAATTCACCTCCCCCTCTTCGACACGATCGAGATCGCTTTCCATGTGCGAAGTGAACTCAACATTGAACACGTCGGGGAATGACTTGACCATCACACGCTCGACCTGGTCGCCCAGCTCGGTCGGGAAGAAGCGCCGCTGCTCGAGCTGAGCGTAGCGTCTGTCAACGAGTGTCGAGATGATCGACGCGTAAGTCGACGGGCGCCCAATTCCAAGGCGCTCCAGCTCCTTCACGAGGCTGGCTTCCGAGTAGCGCGGTGGCGGCTCCGTGAAATGCTGCGACGGAGTGATCTTTTTCACGGGCACGCTGTCGCCCTGCTCCAGGTTCGGCAGAGCCTGTTCGTCTTCGAGCGCCCTGCCGTGCCCGTCGCCTTGTTCGCGCGTCTCTCGATAAACTTTTTGATACCCGTCGAACCTCATCACGCTGCCAGTCGAGCGAAACAAATAAGGAATCGGCCTTGCGGCATCTTTCGACAGATCGAAGTCCACCGTCGTGGTATCGAATCGGGCCGGCGCCATCTGCGAAGCGATGAACCGCTGCCAGATGAGCTGATAGAGCTTGAGCTGATCGGGCTTCAGGTATTTGAGGAGATGTTCGGGACGGCGGGTCGCATCCGTTGGACGAACTGCTTCGTGCGCATCCTGAGTGTTCTTCGATTTTCCGTCGCCATAAACCTGAATCGACGGAGACTGATACTCCTTTCCGTACATGAACGCGACGTAGTCGCGAGCCTGTGTCGCGCTCACCTCGGATACGCGAGTCGAATCCGTTCGCATGTAGGTGATGAGACCAACTGCGCCCTCTTCTCCAACTTCAACGCCTTCGTACAGATCCTGCGCGAGACGCATCGTTCGCTTAGAGCCGTAGCCCAGTTTTTTTGCTGCTTCCTGCTGAAGCGTGCTCGTGGTGAATGGAGCAGAAGAATTCTTCCGCCTTTCGCGCTGCTTGACTTCGGTGACGCCGAAAGTCTTCAGCGAGGAAAGATCTGAAAGAATTTTCTGAGCAGCAGCATCGTTCGGGATCGTCGCTTTTTTTGCGTCGATGTGATGCAGCTTCGCAGTGAACTCCTGCCCCTCTTTCTCGAGCAGTGCTTCGACTGTCCAGTATTCGACGGGATTAAATGCCTTGATTTCACGCTCGCGCTCTACGAGAAGTCTCAGAGCGACTGTCTGCACGCGGCCCGCCGACACGCCCTTCTTTACTGTCTTCCAGAGAACGGGACTCGCCTTGTAGCCGACGAGGCGATCGAGAACGCGACGTGCCTGTTGTGCATCGACCTTCCTTTCGTCGATGACGCCGGCCCTGGCGATTGCAGTCTGCACCGCGTCCTTCGTGATCTCGTGAAACAGCACGCGTCTGATCGGTGCGCCGTTCTTGCGGCGCACCTGGCTTGCGACGTGCCACGCGATTGCTTCACCCTCGCGATCAGGATCGGTTGCGAGAAAGATTTCGCGCGCATCCCTGGCCGCATGCTTCAGCTCGGCGACCGTTTTTTCCTTTCCCGGAATTGTCACGTATTCGGGCTCGAAGCCATTCTCGATGTCGATCCCGATTTTTTTCTCGGGCAGATCGCGGACGTGACCGATGGTCGCCTTGACGCGATATCCGCGGCCGAGGTATTTGCCGATCGTCTTTGCCTTTGCCGGTGACTCGACGATTACGAGTGAGGTTGTACCCGGCTCCGGCGCCGGTCCCTCGTCTTCGACGGCGGCGGCTTTTTTCGACCGAGGCTTTGCTGCCTTTTTCGCGGCCGTTTTTGTGGCGGTTTTCTTTCTGGCGGTAGCCATTATCTAGTGAATGGTTTGATTGTCACCCGCCCCGCCGGTGTCCTCGAGACCCGATCCTTCCAGCATTCCGCGAAGGTCCTCGAGCGCGATCCTGCCATCGATCTGGATGAGGGCCCGCTCGATGATATGCTCGAGCTCGGCCGGGTTGATAGCCCCCGATCCGCTCAAACCAAGGAGGTGACCCCATGCTTCGGGGGCAAACCTGCCTCGTTCATGGGGTCCCATGATTCGGAACGTCATCGGCAAGGGCAAACGGTCATCCATTCGCGTAACCTAGGGTAAACACCGTACGGGCGGCAAGCACGGAATCGCACCGTCATTGTGACAGCGCGAAGAGCCGGACTTGTTCTATAACTTCTTTTCTTTCAACGACTTCAGTATCGATAACGAGATCGGCATCCTCATACAGCAGCCGCCGGGCCTCGTAAATATCGGTCAGTGCCCTGAGCGGATCGGCTACCTCCAAGAGAGGCCGCCTCACCCTCGCGGTCGCCAAACGGGCAAACGCCCGCTCAGGCGCCACTCTAAGGTATATGATACGCCCGGCCTGACGCAAAAGTGCCACTGCGTCGCGGTTGGTGATCCATCCTCCTCCCGCCGACATTACCGTTCCCCTGCAGCCAGCCAGCTCGCGGCTGAGATCCTCTTCCAGTCCACGGAAATAAGATTCACCGTGCGCGGCGAAAATTGACTGAACGGAAGCGTGCTCCCGGTGCTCGATCTCTGTATCGAAATCGATGAAGGGCCAGTTCAAAACTTTCGCTATCGCTCGGCCCGCCGTCGTCTTTCCGGCGCCCGGGAGACCAACGAGGATGATGTTGGGACGGTCAGACGTCACGCCGCGCCGAGATCCGCCCGAGATATCCGTCGAGATTTCTTTTCAGCTCTGCGACCGAGTCCCCGCCGAATTTCTCGATCACCGCCTGCGCCACTACAAAGGCAAGCATTGCTTCGGCAATCACACCCATTGCGGGAACTGCGGTGACATCGCTCCGCTCGGCAACCGCGGAAGCGGGTTTGCCCGTTGTCATCTCGACTGTCGCGAGCGGGCGCATGAGGGTGCTGATCGGCTTCATCGCGACACGAACGACGAGCGGCTCGCCATTGGTCATTCCGCCTTCGAGACCACCAGCGCGATTCGTGAGCCTTCGGAGATCACCAGCGAGCGGACGATCTGTCGCCGCGTGGATTTCGTCGTGAACTTCCGAGCCCCTCCGCCGCGCGGCATCGAAGCCGCTTCCGATCTCCACACCCTTCACCGCGTGGATCGACATCATTGCAGCAGCAACCCGTCCGTCGAGCTTGCGATCCCACGAGACGTGTGAGCCGAGTCCGACTGGTAGTCCGCGGCATACTACCTCACATACACCGCCGAGCGTGTCGCCTTCGCGCTTGACGACGTCGATGAGCTCGATCATTCGCGCTTCGGCAGCGGGGTCGAGAGTCCGAAGCTCTGACTTGTCAGCGGCAGCATTGATATCCTCTGGCCAATCGGCTGGAGTCTGGGCTCGAATTCCGCCGAGCTCGACGACGTGGCTCCCGATATTCACGCCCAGCTCTCGCAGGAATTTTCGGCAGATCGCGCCGGCGGCGACACGGGCAGCTGTCTCGCGGGCGGACGCTCGCTCGAGAATGTCTCGTGCATCGGCACGATCGTACTTGAGCATGCCAGGGAGATCGGCGTGTCCGGGGCGCGGCCGAGTGACGACTCGCTTGCGAGGCTCGGCGCCTTCGCTATCGGGAGCGGTATCCATGATCTCGGTCCAGTTCTTCCAGTCGCGATTGTGGATCAGCATTCCGACCGGCGATCCCAGCGTTTCACCTGCACGTACACCGGACAGGATCTCGACAGAGTCGTGTTCGATCTGCATGCGACGGCCGCGACCGTAGCCCTGCTGGCGGCGGGCGAGCTGCTCATCGATGTCGGACGCAAGCAGGGGAATACCCGCCGGTGCGCCTTCAAGAACCGAGATCAACGCGGGACCGTGTGATTCTCCAGCGGTCGTGAATCGAAGCATATCCCCCCAACACGCGAGCCCGGCTGGAAGCCGGGCTCGAGTTCACACTTTGAGACCTGAAGCTTTGCCCGCGCTCGTCGAGTGCGGGCGGCGAGCTACTGGCAGCTTGTCGTAAACGTATTCGGGAGAGTGACGATCACAACCCCTCCGCGAGTTGCACCCACCAGAACAATCTGACCCGTGCTCGACCTGATCGCTGCCTTGATCGGACCGATGATCGGATCCTTGATTGGAACCATGGAGATCCGCTTGTAGCAGTAGCTGTCGAAAATGTCGATCACTGCCTCAGCCGACGCAGCGAATACCAGACGGCTCGACAGCGGGAAACTATTCGGCCCCGAGTTGTTCGGGTGGAAATCAATACCCGAATTGCTTGCCGCCGTTGGGAGAATCCCCTGGAGTCTCAGTGCTGGATTCAGTAGATAAGTCGAATCCGCTCTGATAGCCGTCAGTGAACCGTCGAAGTTCATCGCCACGCCGGAGACCTTGGCGAACGAGTTGGCGATAAAGTCGCTGACGTCCTGCGCCCCGGAGATTCCGAGATCGTGGGTCGGCAGGGCAAGCGTACGAGTCTTGCCGTTTACGGAAGCCTGCGTGGCGAGACCGCGAGTCGCATCGTACGTGATCGCACGCGTCCCCTGCACCGGTCCGCCTTCACCGAAAGCGGCGCGACTGAAGTTGCCGGAATTGCGCACGAATGTTGTGTCACGAAATCCAAGGTCTGCGCGGCGCACGACCGTCGATACTTCAACTGAATCTGTCCCTGCCTTTGCCCATTGCTTGTAGGGAACGAGAACTTTCGAGTCTACTCCATTCGCGTCATACCGAATGATCTCGAGCGTATCGGAGCGATCGGCTTCCTGGCCCTCGGCCTGTTCGAAGAAGAAGTGTGACTGGCCGGTCATCAGATTTTCCCAGCGAAGCGTGCCGTTGTTCTTGTCGAAAGGCGCGCTCTGTCCGCCGGTCGGAGTCGTCGAGTATGTAAGGATTACGTCGCCGCAGGCAAATCCTCCGCCACCTGCTCCACCGCCGCCATTGCAGTCGGCGCCGATGTACTGAGGGCGATCGGAGAAATCATACTTGGTGCGCTGCTGCAGAATGAATCCAGTCGGTGACTTTGTCGATGTGATGGTGAACGCGATGATGTTCGGCAGTGCGTAGCGATACACTTCGCGACCGGTGGAACCGGAGTTGAGATTGACATAGCTGATGTCAGTGCCACCGGAATTCGCAATGAGAAGTGTGTCGCCCATGGTCCCGTTGTGATCGCGCGGCCATGCTGCGATGCCCCACGGCTTCGACCCGACGTTGACCGGAGTCTTGAAGCTGGAGTCGCTCAGGTTGAACACCTCGAGCTGGTTCTTCTGAATATTGGTCAGATAGAGCCGGTCGGTGCGCGGGTGATACAGCGCGTCGGCGATCGATCCACCGTTGGGCAGCGGCTTCGTTGCACCGGCGACGACAGTCAGCGTGTCGATACGATCAGCTCCGCCCGGCAGCTTAGCATACGCGCGAACGTTGTTGGAATTGCGCGCGAACGCCTGCAGGTAGATGGTCGTCGGGAACGTGGTGTACGGAAGACTCAGCTTCAGCGTCTTCACCTGCGAAGTGATGTTCCCGCTCGAGGTGGCCGAATCCTTAACATCGATCGGGCCGGTCGGTGAGCGGCGCACCTCATAGCCCAGAGCGGTGATACCTGTCTGATCGGTTGCTTCTATATGTATGGTATCGCTGACCTCAACCCGCGCAGTGTGCGAGAAGGTCACAACCGGCGTTGAGTTAATGGCGCCGACCGGCTGAATACTGAGGACTGTCACTGGTCCGAGAATGCGCTGGCCAAGTGAGTCCAGCAGGAATGGGGTGATCTGAAGCGGACCGACCGCTGCGCCTGCGGGAATGGCGAGTGTATCGAGTTTCGACACCGAATCCGGCAGCGGACTCGCATACGAAGCAGAATCTCCCGTGACGAACGAGCCAGCGGTGCGATATCCGATCGTGCGAACTTTCACCGCAGACCTGCCACTCAGGGACAGGATAATCGACTTGCCGGTCACGGCGACAGTACCGTTTGCCGGGCTGTTCACGGTGACGACCGCTGGCGGCACATTGCCCACCGTTGTCCTGAGCGAGTCGACCGCAGACTTGTTGAGTGCTCCGTCGAGCGCGTACGCGTTCACGAGAACCGGAGTGCCTGGCGGAATGCTGCGCGGGACCGCGATCGAGAATGGAATCGTCGCGTCGACGTTAGCGCTCGTAAAAGTCGTGTCGTAGTTGAGCGTCAGGCCTCCAGAGACGTTCACCTTGATCGTCTTGATGCCGATGTTGTCCTTCACTTCCACCTGGAACGCGACGATGGTGTCGGGGACCGTGCCTGCCTGCGAAAGATGAACCGTCGGCGGGATATTGTCGGCGGTGTTCCCGCCAATGACCCCGGTTGCGTCAGCGCAGGCGCCGGCGAGGACGACCAGCGCGCCCGCAGCAGCCATTTTCGCCCATGTACTGTCGCGGCGCAGAATCTCTTTGCTCATGTTGATGCCTACTTCCGGAGAGCGTTGGCCGCTGCATTCGCGCGAGCAGTGAGCGTGCGCTCACCCTCGTCGATGATGTGCGGTGTAACGAGGATCAGAAGGTCACGCTTTTCTTCGGACTTGCGGGTCGTGCCGAACAGCTTTCCGATGAGCGGCAGATCGACGAGCAGAGGAATTCCAGACTTGGAGCTCGTGACCTGCGTGACAGTCAGGCCGCCGATGACAGCCGTTTCACCATCGCCGACAAGCAGCTGGTTGTCAGCGCGTTGTTTGCCGAAGATGAATCCGACATCAGACGACGCGAGCTGCGCGTCGGAATTCTCGGCGTGGAGCTTGAGGAGGATCTGACGGTTGTTCGTGATGTGCGGAGTCACACTGAGGATGATTCCAACTTCCTTGAGCTGCACAGTTGCACGAGGAATGATGTTGGCGCCCTGTGCGCCCCCGCCCTGCTGCCCCTGTGAGCCAGCATCGAGAACGCGAATCGGAATTTCCTGACCAACGAGAATCTCGGCGCGACGATTGTCGAGTGTCACGATACTCGGCTCAGCCTGAAGGTCTGCGAGGCGCACTTCCTGGAGTGCATCGAGGAAGCTCGTCAGCTGGAATTTTCCGAGCGCAGCCGAGAAGACGAGCTTGAGAGCCGGGTTGACGACTCTCGAGTTCGCATTGGCGATCGCGGCCAGAGCATTGCCGCCGAGGAGAATGCGATCGCCGGTGACGGGCGTGCCGCCGCCGAATGAATCCGGCACACCGTCTCCGTTGCTGTCGATGGGCTTGTTGGTGCTTGGATCGATGCGCTGCACGAGCTGGCTGAAGAACTGATCGTTCCCGGTTCCGAGATCGTATGAAAGGCCAAGCTCTTCGATGTCGGTGCGGTTCACGAAAATGATCTTCGCCTTGATTGCGACCTGAGGCGTGCGGACATCGAGATTCTTGACGTACGCAAGAAGATCCGCGAGTCGCGTCGGCGTTTCAGTTATGAGGAGCGTGTTGGTGGCCGTGTCCGCCGCAATTGCACCGCGTGCAAAGCAGCTCGTCTGCGCGTTCTGATTCGCCTGCGGTACGCCGCCGGGTGTGCAGTCACGCGACAGAAGACCGGTAAGCGTGGGCACGAGCGAGCCGGCGTTCGCGTAGTTGACGGCCACGAGCTGAGTCACCAGCGGCTCCGAAGCCTGCTTCGACGCGATGTTCTTGTAGCTGTCAACGGTGATGATGCCGGAGACTGCATCTTCGGCAGCGGCAAGGCCCTGACCCTGCAGAATCGCGCGGAGCGCAACATCCCAGGGCTGGTTCTTGATTTCCGCGGTGATGCTGCCCGCTACGTCCTTACCGACGACGATGGTGCGTCCCGAGAATGTCGCAAACGCGGCGATGACGTCGCGAATATCGGCATCCTGATATGTCACCGTGATCCGCGGTTGATCCGAGGCTGCAGTTGCTGGCGAAAGGTGAAATCCGTTTGATTCGTCGGACGGAGCGGTCTTCGGACGGGGCGTTGTGTCTTCGTGGCGCGTGATGTTCGCGTCGGGCGTGATGGAAGAGTACGACTCAGTCGGCGGGTACTGCGCAGATACCGGCCTCGCGTCGGCAGGCTTCACATCGACAGGCTTCACATCGGCCGGCTTTGCGTAGGCTGCCTTTGAATCGACCGCTTTCGCAACAGGTGCCGAGGCAGGTGCCGATGGTGGCGCCCCCGCATAGCGTGCTGCCAGGTCGGGTGAGGAATGCCATGCAGCGAAATCAGTCGTACCGCCTGCGACGATCACATGAACTTCGCCGTCCTTGCGAACTACGTCATATGAGTGGGCGGCGTCGAGTTCGATCACGACGCGAACTACATTCGGCTTGAACATCGCCGCGCGCACGTTTGTCACGCCGCCTCTGGCGATTCGATCGTAGCGGGGCGCCATTCCGAGCGTTGCGCCTTTTAGATCGACTACGACGCGGTACGGTGCCTCGAGCGCGAAATCATCTACATCGACCGAAGCGTCGACACCAATGACGATCTCGGCGCGACCAGACGCTGAGACCACGCTTACGGCTCTGATAGCCGGAGCCGCCGGCGACATGCTCGCCCGAGCCGGGCTTTCGGGTCGAACCGCCGCTGCCTGAAGAGTGCTAGTTGCGGATACGAGCGCGAAAGCGGCAAATGCCGCCAGGAACTGCCTCATTGCGTCCTCACTTTGGTTGAATCATTCATCGCCACCGACTCCTGGCGGCTGAAACCGAACTCCTCGATGCCGAACACCACGTTTTTCTCGTGGATTGCTGCGACGCGCATGCGGCCGATCTCCTGGCCGACTCTGACGCGGTACTGCTCCTTGGTCGTGATGTCGCGCAGCACGGCGACGGAGTTTCTGCCGGCAGGATCGAAAGCGATCGCGACGAGCTTGAGGTCGCCGATCAACGGACGAATTTCTTCCGTGTTCATTAGAGAGACGAACGGATCGCGGCGCCCTGCGTCGGGATACGTGTACGTCTCGCGGTTGATGACCAGCTCGGGAGCAGCCGGTGCCGCAGCAGGTGCCGCAATAGGTGCCGGAACGGCATTGGCTGCGGGCGTGCCGGCGGCCGGATGCGGAATCGGTGCCGGAGCCGTTGTATTCGAAGCCACTCGGACAATTCGGCGCTGTTTCGCTGGGGCCTGTGCATTCGCGGCGAAGACAGTGGCGACGGCCACAACGATCGTCGCGCAGCTGATGAAAACGCTCTTGTTCAATGTCACTGGCTTTTTTCCTCCACGCCCGGGTTCGCCTGAACGCGGGCGTGGGCGATATAGGTCTGGATCTGAAAATCGGTGTCGAGAGTCGACTCACCCTCTTTCGCACGGGCTTTCTTCTTGTCGGCCGGAAGCGCTTGCTTCAGATCGAGCGCAACCGGAGCTACGATGCGATTGAGCGAGCCGACATTCGTGAGGAAGCCGGCTAGTGCGTGGTAGCCACCGTGTACGGAAACCTTGTACCTGTAGGTGTCGAACTGTTCTCCTGTCAGAACTGGCATCGGCTCGACCGAAGCGAGATCCAGTCCGACCCGGCGCGCAGCGGTTGAAACGTTCTCGAGCAGAGCCGGCACTTCGTTTGTCGTCGGCACGAGCTGCTGCAGAATTCTGAGGCTCGCTTCGTACTCGACCGCCTGTGCCTTGAGCTTTGCTACGCTTCCGTTAGCGAGATCCGCTTCAGCCTGCTTGTTCTTCTTGTCGAGCGCATTGACGTGCTCCTCGATTGCGGCGAGCTGGTCGCGCTTTGGCATGTAGAGGAAGTAGCCGTAAGCTCCGGCGAGCGCGATCGCTATCACGCTTGCGGATATCAGGATCTGGTCGCGCTTGCTGAGACTTGCACCAAGTGCCATGTCAGTGGCCTCCCAGGGACGTTGCGACTGTGCGAATGATGAACGGCGGTGGCTTCTGCGATTCGGCCTCGAGCTGGAACTCGGTCACTTCCTTGGTCTCGACGAGCACAAGGTCGGACTTTGTCAGCTGAACGTTCTGGATGAACGGCGATGCTTCGAGAGTTTTCATGAACAGAGTCAGCGCCTGGATATCCACGGTGTGACCAACGATGCGGAACTTCGTTGCGCGTGAAGCAACCGCGAGAACGGAATCGGCATGCGCTTTCTTTTCCACCGCCGTTGGCTCTTTTGCTTTGGTGCCGGTAGGAGATGTTGCTCTCAGTCCAACGGAATCCGAAACGGCCGAGCTCGGGGGAGCGCTTGTCTGCGTAACGACTGTCAGCCATGTGTACTGCGGAAGTGCATTACTGATCTCTTCCAGCAGGTGTGGCCAGAGATAGCGACTGTCATCAATTGACTTGATGATCGCGACCTGTTGATACAGGGAATCGCGGCTCGCTTCCGCCTTGGCCTTGGCCGCAAGGACAACCTTATAGCGGGCAGAGTCCTGTACTGCACGGCTCTCACGCGCGGAGAGCACACGCTCCTTGCTGCTCTGCCCCATCCATAGAAGCGCAATGGCAACGACAACGGTCGAGACCGTCACCGCCGAGCCGATCATGAACTTGTCCTTGATGCCGGACGCTGCTCCGGAAAAGATTCCGGAGACCTTGAAATCGGAGCGGCTCTGTGACTTGCCGCCGGCCCCGGGAAGGAGATTGACCTGGATCATTTGGATATGAGTTGGCGGCGGGCTACTGGCGAAGCGCCAGGCCAATGGGAAGCATCAGCAGCGGCGCGACTTCGTCGGTCTTGAGTGATTCAAGTGCGCCGTCGCGAATATTGAGGCGTGCGAGCGGATTGGCATGCTCGACCGAGATGCGCAAACGGTTGGCAAGAATCTCCGAAAGCCCCGGCGTGCGTGATCCACCGCCGCACACATACACAGCCCGGAGAGCTGCGCCGTTCTTCGACGTCGTGAGAAAAGCCGCTGCACGCTCAACACCGACAGCGATCTCCTCGACGCGCGCATTCAATACGCTGTCGAGCTGCGCCGATCGATCGTAACCACGAATCAGGTTCTCTGCATCGCGGGCTGCGACCGCATGCTGGCGCTGAAGATCCTCGGTGAACCGGCGCGTTCCGAGCGGCAGGTCACGTGTCAGAATCGGCACGCCGTTTTCCATGATGTTGATGTTCGTCACCTCGTTGCCAACATTGACGAGGGCCACAATTCCCTTCATCGCTTCGGGGTAGTTCACCTCGAATGCGTTGTGAAGAGCGAATGCATCGACATCCACAATCGACGGGACAACACCCGCGTCAGCGAGGATGCGCATTTTCGAGTCGACGAGATCGCGCTTCGCAGCGACGAGCAGCACGTTCATCTCGTCCGAGCTTCTCCCTGCATCCAGGATCTGGAAGTCGAGCTCGACCGACTCGACGTCTGGTACATGCTGCTCAGCTTCCCAGCGCATGAGCTCCCGGGCTTGTTTCTCTTTCACCCGCTCTGTCTGAATCTTCTTTATCATCACGTCGCGTCCGCCAACCGCGGTGACAATGTGCTTCGCGCTGACCTTCGCATTGTCGAGCGCTGCACGAATCGCATCCGACACGATTCCCGGATCCATCACTTCGCCTTCGACGATTGCATCGGGCTGAAGCTTCGTGATCGCGACCTTGACGAGCTCAGGTGCGCCTTTTCCGTGGTCGATGACGGCGATCTTGATAAGGCCCGATCCGACGTCTAGACCAACTGTGGTTTTCTTGCGGCCGAAGATTGCCATGAATGCCGGGGGGTAGGAGACTACTGTCGATTGCACGCTAGACACGATTCACATGGCGGCGAGGTAACAGTGCAAAACGTCACATCTGATAAATGGCGGCCCATGCTTGTTCACTCACACGCATCGCTCGGGATTGGCTGTCGGCACCGCGAACTGATCGCACGGTGAGAGCGACACGCCGACGAAGCCGCGTCGCTCCGCCTGATGCAATTCGTCCTTCGCCAACAACGAGAAACAGCGCGCTGTCGAGCCGCGTTACGTAAACGGAGCTCTCGAACGGTGAGTCTGCGGCAGGACTCTCAATAATGACTTCTCCAACGGCAAGAGCGTCACACGCCGGTCCATTCCAATCGGCGATCGCATTCAACGCTGCAAGCTCAGCGTATGACGCGGCCTTCTGATCGAGCATCTCCGCATCACTCGCGCGCGTTTCCTGATTGGTCGCGAACAGGGCACCAGTTACGAGTACTGCGATCAGAATTAACGCAAGCAATGCTGCAACCAGCGCGAACCCAGCTCGGATCTTCATCGCAGTCTGTTTCGCGGCGAAACGCTGACGACAACCGAGTCGCGGAATTGTGCGCGCGCATCACCGTTCAGTGATACCGACCGCGCAGACTCGCCACGGAGCACCAGGTCTACACGCGCTACCGCTCTTCCATCCGAGCTGCCGGAGGGAAGTTCAGTCCCGTCCAGATCGAAGTAGCGAAACGACAGCCCGCTTCCGTTGCCGCGCGCAGTGTAAGGTCGATACGGCCCGCTTAGCGGCTGGATCGTCGTGCAGGCTGCAAGCGTCACTGCGCCGCATCTCCGATAACCGAGATACCACAGATTATCGGATGATTTGTAGATACTGTATCTCGCGCGCCTGACAAATCGGATTGGCGCGCCTTTACGTGCGGATGCCGGGGCGGGGCCCGCAATCAATAGCGTGTAACCAGTTGCACCCGCCGACGCGTCAGCCAACGACGTGAACCCGGTCGACCGCGGACAAGTCGATGCGAGGGCACCGCTCGCGAACGACACGATGCGCCGAGTCTCCCATCGGGCCGAATCGGGATTGCCTCCAGGGATCGTGTAAATCGCGGCGAGATCGCCTGTATCGGGCGTAACCAAAAGAGACGTAAGCGTGTTTCCACTCGCCAACACCGACGGAGCCAGACCGATAGATGTCCCCGCCGGCGCACTGCACGCGATCGATGTACCAATGGTCGTGAACATCTCGATCGCAGAGTCGGACATCAGCGGCATGCCGTATCCGGCGACGGCGGCCCCTCGAATGTCGGTGGCGAGAACATCTGCCGCATCGCGCAGCTGACCGCGAATGTCGAGGACCTGTGCGGCCCCTGCATAGAGACGCTGCTGTCGTGCCAATGTGGCGGTCGCCGCCGCCGCGACCAGACCCGCAATCACGAGAGAAGCAAGAAGCTCGGCCAGCGTGAAGCCGCGGCTTCTCAGTCGCATGGCACACCCGATCGAAACACGTCTACATGGACCCCTCGCCAATCCGATCTCTTTACGGTCTGATCGAGAGTCATCCGGGAGCCGCCTGCACCAGCAGTCCATTCGGCCACGATGCCAGGCAACCGGTCGGCTCCGCTCGCCGTGACGCACCGGCTTGCATTCATCGCCTCGTTCCTTGACTCCGCGAGTGAATGACTGCGAAAGCGCTGCGCGTTCGCCGCGAGCTGTCGAACCATCGACGCTGACGAGGCGGCGAGCGCAAGCGCTCCAACCGCGAAGGCAATCATTGCAATGAGGACCTCCACCAGAGTGAGGCCTGTTCTGTCGCCCTGTTTCATGTCTTCACTCTACCGACCTGCGAGCCCGATACGACATCGGCAACGCATTCACAACATCGAACGGCCGCACAAGAAAAAGGCGGCCTCACAGGCCGCCCTTCCGTTAGACCATCCTGCAGATGTTCGCGGCGGGTCACACCGCCGCGAACACTGCTCAGCTCCGGATATGGGTCAGGTGCAGCTGATCAAACCACCAGCAGACGAGCTGCAGGTTTTGGTCGTCAGCGAGTGCGTTGCGCCTGCCTGCCATGAAGCGGGCGGGCCGGTTACTGCAGTGGCGGTGACCGTCACGTTCTGTGAAGGAAGGAAGCCCTGAAGAGCGGTCGTTCCAGATGCTGAGCCGCTGAAGTACACGCCAGCCGAATCAGCTGCGAAGCTTTCCTCGTACGTGGCGAGGTTGCGCAGATCGGCCTTCATCGACGCGACGTATGCCTTTTCCTTCGTGTTGGCGAACTTCGGAATCGCGATGGCAGCCAGGATGCCGATGATGACGACAACGATGAGAAGCTCGATCAGCGTAAAACCCTTTTTATTGCGAACCATTTTCGGTCCTCCTGAGAAGAGTAAAGAGAATTGCGTTTGCTTCGGGGGGAAGACGACGCGGTATCGGTGAAGGCAACACGAGTACCATGCGCGTTAACTTCTGTAACTCTTGTGTCGCCAAGCAGTTACGTCTGACTCGGACAATCGCGTCGTGATAATTTCACACGCAGCTTGCAATCTTCCTTGCATTTTGCAACGGGAGAGAGCGAGTCAGGGAAAAACGCGAGCTCTCGATCTTGCGAGCTCAAGACTGTCTGACGCGCTTGCCAGTCGCTGCAGCCTTTCATCCCCCGCGTCGGCTCCGGCATTCAGCGCAAGAGTCTTCGCTTCTTCGAGCTTGCCGATGTTGAGCAGGCACCTTGCCGTGTTGGCCCTCAGCTGCACGTTCTTCGGCCCGAGCGCGAGTGCGCGCCGATACAACGGTAGTGCACGAGGACAGCGTCCGTTCATCGCGAACATGTCACCACCGGAAGCGAGCAACAACACATCATTGGGCTCGCCGAGTGCAACAGCGAGATCCATCTCATCGAGTGCCGCAGGCCAGCGGTTGTTCTCGCCCAGATACACGGCACGCATCCAGTGCGCACGATGACTCGACGGGACGTCGAGGACTGTCTGCTCGATCAGTGCTCGATTGCTTTGCCAGACCGTGCTGCGCGTCATGCTTCGCCCGACGAATGTCAAAAGCAGAACGCAAAGGAAAGTGATGCATGCTGTCGCGGTGGCACGACCGCGCGCGCTCGCCTCGCGGAACATCGCTTCGCTGATAACACCAGCGCACAGCGCAAAACCCACGGTCGCAAGCATCAACGTACGCTCGGCCAGAACGAAGCCGGTAACGACGACGAGGTTGCTTGGAATCAACATCGCGACGCCCATCCATGCGATTCCGAACGCGGCGACAGGAGAACGCTTCCGTACATACCAGGCGATCCACGCAGCACCAGCAAGAACCGCGACCGCCGGCAGCATCTCGGCCTCGAAACCAGTGTGCGTTCTGATTCGCGGGAACGAGTAGTCCGCCGACAAGCTCATTGGCCATGCGAAGAGGCGAATCCATTCGACGATCACAGAGAGCATCGTGAAGAAACGCGTTGCAAAAGTCTGCTCTCTGAAAATCAGCGCCTTCGAGTCGAGCATCGAGCCGTGAAGCACACCGAAGCGTGCTAGGAGGAAAACAAGGGCCGCGGCGGCGAGACCGAGAAGCACGGGTCCCAGGCCTCGCACGCGCTCGCTCGCAGTCCTGTTGTCTCCAATGAGCAGAAAGTCAGCGGCAATCAGAAGGAGCGGCAGGACAATCGCGTGTTCCTTGAACCCGCATGCCACGAGATAGCCGGCTGACAGTCGCGCAACTTCCGGCAAGCCAACCGCCCCTCGCCTTCGCGCAGCGACATAGCGCGTCACAAGAACGACAACGAGCAATGCAACCCAAAGCTCCGACTGACCGACAATGTTGGCAACGGCTTCGACGTGCACCGGATGGACAGCGAAGATCGTAGCACCAACGATGGCCGCGCCGAACGGAACAATCAGCCGGGCCAGTTTGTAAACTGCAGCCGATAAAGCCGCGTACACCGCGATGCTGACAACGTGGAACGGCAATGGTGAGCCGTTTCCCGCGACCCATTGGAGCGCGAATACCAACATCGTCATCGGGCGGTAAAGAGTCGCGCCCATCTCGGCCCGCCAATATGTCATCTCGAGGAGACCCCACGGTGCGCGTAGCGAATGCAGGCGCGGATTCTTGATGATGACTTCGATATCATCGAGGGCGAATCCGTTGCGCAGGCCGGCGATCGAAGCCGCTATGGCGAGAAGGACGACGATCCAGACTGCGTTGCGCTCGAGCACTTCCATCCAGCTTTCATCTCTCGCCACCGCGATCACGCAACGAGCTCGAAGCGCGAGAGCTTGCGATGAAGCGTTGACGCATCGATACCCAGTACTTCGGCAGTCCGCGATTTGTTTCCGCCTTCGCTGCCGAGTACCCACATGATGTACGCGCGCTCGATTGCTTCGAGTGAGGGGTTGCTGATACGCCGGTCGGCAACCAGCGCCTCGGTCTTGCGTTCACGAACGCGCTCGGGAAGCGACGACGACTGAATCGTCCCGGTGCCCGCCAGAATCACCGCGCGCTCGATTGCGTTCTCGAGCTCTCGCACGTTTCCGGGCCACGCGTACTCCTGCATCTGTTCCGCGGCTTCGGGGCTCAGCTTCTTCTTCGGCTCGTCCCGCTTCAACGCAATGTCGGAAAGAAACGACTCGGCCAGCAGCGGGATGTCCTCGCGCCGCTCGCGCAAAGGCGGGATGTCGATTGCAATGACATTCAATCGATAATAAAGATCGCTGCGAAAATTTCCGCGTACGATCTCTTCTTCGAGATTACGATTTGTTGCCGCGATGAGGCGCGTGTCGATCGCGACCGGCTCGGTTGCGCCGACAGGAATCACTTCCCTGTGCTGCAGCACGCGAAGGAGCTTTACCTGTGTCGCAGCGGTTGTCTCACCGATTTCATCCAGGAAGAACGATCCACGCTCAGCTGCGGCGAACATTCCCGACTTGTCCTTGATCGCACCGGTGAACGAGCCCTTTACGTGACCGAAGAGCTCGCTCTCGAGCAGACTCTCCGGCAGCGCGCCGCAGTTGATGGACACGAATGGACCATGCGTACGGTTGGAAAGCTGGTGAATATATCGCGCGACTACGCCCTTTCCCGTTCCCGATTCGCCCTGTAGAAGAACGGTAGAGTCAGTGGTTGCTACAGTCTCCGCAATATTCAGTAGATCGAGCCATGCACGATTGGCGCCGATGGGGCGATCTACGTTATCCCGGCGGCGAATCTCACGCTTGAGGGCCCGATTCTCCGTCTTGAGGTGTCTCGTCTCCGCGGCCCGCCGAACGATCGCCATGAGCGCGTCGTTCTGAAACGGTTTTTGTACGTAGTGGAATGCGCCGTCGTTCACTGCCGAGATGGCCGACTGAAGCGACGCCTGCGCGGTCATCAGGATGACCGGAACATCGGGATCCTGCGCCTTAGCTGCTGACAAAACGTCGATGCCGCCGACACCGGGCATGCGGATGTCGGAGATGATGATGTCGGGCTTAACCGCGGCGATCTGATCGAGACCCTGCTTGCCGCCAAATGCGACATGCGCAGCGTAGCCTTCGTTTTTCAGGAGTATCCGCAGGGTATCTACAATCGCGGATTCGTCGTCGATGATCAGTACGGTCGGCCGCGCTTCCTGTTCGTTCATTGCGCCCTGGGCTATCCGGATTTCGGTATGACGAGCGTGAACCTCGTCTCTTCTCCGGGAGCGCTGACGGTGATCAGTCCACCGTGCGCCTGCACGGCGCGCTGAACGATGGAAAGGCCCAATCCACTGCCCCCCGGCTTAGTGGTGACGAAGGGATCGAACAAACGGTCACGAATCTGCGGAGCGATTCCAGCTCCGCGGTCGATGACCTGAATCGCGTATGCGCCACCGGCAAACTCCCCCAGCCCGCCAGGAAGCTGATGTGGCTGAAGCTCGCCGCCCTCGATGCGAACTTCCCCATTCGGTGGCGATGCCTGAACCGCGTTCAACAACAGATTGTAAATCGCGCGATGCATGAGATCTTCGTCGCCTTCGATGTGCATCGGGGGAGACGGAAAGGATTCCGTGACTCTTACGCCGGGCTCGAGTCCGGGCTGGGCGCTCACGAGACGGACAGCATTCCGCGCGATCTCGGTGACGTTGATGTCATGGACGTGGGTCATGCCCGTCCGTGCAAAATCGAGAAATTCGGTCAGCACCCGCGCCAGTCTGTCTGTTTCGCGCTGAACGAGCCCGCTGAGAATTTTTTCGTCTTCACTCGCACGCGGCATTCGCGAGAGTTGTTCTACAGCACTTCTAATCGAGGCGAGCGGATTCTTGATCTCGTGAGCGAGGGATGCGCTCATCTCCGCCACTCCCTCGAGCCGCTCCGCGCGGACAGTCAGCCGTCGTACGTCGCTCTCACGGAGCCTGAATTCCACAAGCTCTGCCGCTAGTTCTTCGCTTTCGCTTCCAGCAGCGCGGAGGCGAGCGGCGATGACGGCGCAAGTCAATGCGACGACGGTGAAGATCAGCAGTTGGATGAGCAGCGAGACATCAGCACTGCCGTGGGCGAGCATCGCATCGGCGAAGTACAGGACGATTCCAACGCTCGCCATGAGCGGTACGCCGGCGGGCGAAACGAGGAGCGCCGCAACCGCGATGACTAAGATGTAGAGAGGAGCGAGCTGGGACTGGTCGCCCGACCACGTGACATGAACGGCTGCCGTCACGAGCAGCATGTCGAACGCGACCTGCAAATAGAGGAAGGTCTGCGACGGCGAATGCTGGCGCAGGTCCGTCCAGATATACGAGGCCGCGGTAAAGCCCATCGTTGCAACCAGGGCGAGCGACGCGATCAGAGTGGAGGCGCTGTCCACTCGCAGCCAGACCGCCACAACCGCGAGGAACAGAACGGTCGCCAGCGTAAGGCGTCCAATGTAAAGACCCCGGATCACGCGCCGCTGGTCGAATGTCGGGAGCCTCGCGCTGCTTAACGTCTCGATCGGTATCCTCGTCGTTCAGGGGCGTCCAAGTTGGGTACGCCGGCTGATTCAGTCAATTCCGATGCTGCTCAATATAGATTTGATGGTTATGAACCTTCTGGCCCTCCTTCAGGGCCCACCGGAATACATCGGCATTGGGGCGGTCGCCAGCCGCCTGGTTCTTGTTTTTATCCTCGTTCTGGTAAACGCTTTCTTCGTAGCGGCGGAATTCTCTCTCGTCGCCGTGCGGCGCAGCCGAATCGATGAAATGGCAGAGGCTGGCGAGCGCCGCGCGAGAAACGTTCAGAAAGCGCTTGCGCATCTCGACCGCTACATCGCCGGCACTCAGCTCGGCGTCACCCTGGCGTCGCTGGGCCTGGGGTGGGTTGGTGAGCCTGCGATTGCCGTGGTGCTGGATAGCCTTCTTCAGGTGTTTGGATTGCCGCCAGCACCGGCGGGTGTTCACACCGGCGTGTCGCTCGCAGTCGGATTTTTCATCCTCACTTTCCTGCACATCGTCCTGGGTGAGCTCGCACCGAAGACAATAGCGCTCGTGAATCCTGAGGGCGTAAGCAAGTTCGTGAGCACGCCCCTCATGTTTTTTTCGAGACTCATGAGCCCCGTCATCTGGCTGTTCAACGGGGCGGCCAACGCAATTCTTCGCCTCTTCGGATTCACGCGGGCGGTGGAAGTCCAGAGTCATTCGCCAGAAGAGCTGAGACTTCTCGTGATGCAGGCACGCGCGCACGGAACTCTTGACGAATCCGACAGCGCCATGCTCGCGGGAGTGTTCGATTTCCACGAAAAGAAAGCGCGTGACGTAATGCGGCCGCGCACAGAAGTGGTCGCGCTCGACATCGACGCAACCGAATCGGAAGTCTGGTCGATGGTGCGGGAAGAGAGATATTCGCGTTACCCCGTTTATCGCGAATCGCTGGACGATGTGGTTGGGGTGTTCCTCGCAAAAGACTTGTGGCTGCGTGACGATGGGTCGGCCTTCTCTCTCGCGGCGCTCACTCGCGATGCGCTTTATGTGCCCGACAGCCGGCCCGCCGAAAAAGTTCTTGACGACCTCAGGCGCACGCGGGCACACATGGCAGTGGTTCTTGACGAGTACGGTGGAACAGCAGGCATCATGACCATGGAAGATCTGATCGAGGAAGTCATCGGCGACATATCCGATGAGTACGATATGGCGGCGCGCACGGCGATCGAATCGAACGGTGTGCTCGAGCTTGACGGAACCATGTCGCTCATCGATGTGAGATCGGACCATCGCGTTCAGATTCCCGAAGGCGACTGGACAACACTCGGCGGATATGCATTTGCGCAGCTTGGCCGATTGCCAAGGATGGGCGACCGCGTCGCGGTGCCTGGCGGTGAGCTCGAGGTTATCGCGATGGATGGCCGGAGGATCGCAGCGCTGCGTGTTCATCGGTCGCCCGCGGGAACGCCGCCGCAACAAGCGCCTGCGCAGCAACCGGGATCGACGACATAGCCGCCTCACACGATCCCTACGCCGCGCTTCGCTATCGCGATTTCCGGCTGTTTCTGTTTGGAAGGATTCTTGGAGTCATCGGCTGGCAGATGCTCCAGGTCGCGCTTGGATGGGAACTGTACGAGCGCACACATTCCGCACTCGCTCTCGGACTTGTTGGACTTGTAACAGCAATTCCCGTCATCGTTCTCGCCCTCCCTGCGGGCCATCTCGCAGACAAGATGGATCGCAAGAAGATCGTCATCGGGAGCCAGGTGCTTTTTGTTCTGATGTCGCTATCGCTTGCGGCGGTGTCGCACTGGAAGGGGCCGATTCCGTTGATCTTCGCGATTCTTCTCGTGCGAGGAATCGGACAAGCGTACAACAATCCGGCGCGTTCGGCGCTGCTGCCAAGGCTGGTTCCGACCCAGGTGTTCGCGAATGCGGTGACGTGGTCGAGCAGCGCGTTTCAGACTGCGGCGGTCGTTGGCCCGGCGATCGGCGGACTCGTGATCGCGGTCCGGCACAGTGCAACGCCGGCATATGTAATCGACGCGTGCGTGACGTCGATCTATCTGGCGATGCTGTTCGCGATCCGGGGCGACGGGGTGGTTCAGGCTTCGGCTACGGCGCTCAAGTCGCGCGAAAAGATGATAATCGAATCGCTCATTGCAGGGATGAAGTTCGTGAAGGACACGAAAGTTGTTCTTGCAGCGCTTACTCTCGACCTGTTCGCGGTGCTGCTTGGCGGGGCAACTGCTCTCCTGCCGGTTTTTGCGAAGGACATCCTGCACGTTGGCCCTGAAGGACTTGGGTGGCTCCGTGCTGCGCCGTCGATTGGCGCGCTCATTGTGATGATCGGCATTGCGCATCGTCCGCCGATGCAGAAAACCGGGTGGACTCTCATCGGCTCCGTTGCCGGTTTCGGCGTGTGCACGATCGTGTTCGGGTTGTCGCGATCGTTTGGCTTATCGATGGCGATGTTGTTTCTGCTTGGCGGACTCGATGGAATCAGCATGATCGTGCGCGGAACCCTGGTTCAGCTGTGGACGCCGGATGAGATGCGCGGGCGCGTGTCGGCGGTGAACAGCGTCTTCATCGATATGTCGAATGAGCTGGGTGGCTTCGAGTCGGGTGCGCTTGCGGCGGCGGTTGGACCGGTAGTCGCAGTTGTTGGAGGTGGAATCGGGACGATACTCGTTGTCACAGCCGTTGCGGCAGCGTGGCCTGAACTGCGGAGCCTTGGTGAGCTGGCCGCGCCTGAAGCTTTTAAGAAGGACGAGTCAGTTGGGGCAGGCCTTGGACTAGAAGGTGTGGCCGACCGCGCGTGATCATCGGGCGTAAGAGGGCTTGTGCGTTGTGCTGTAAATTTTTTTGGGGTGAGCGGAATTAGACAGCGAGATTAATCTGTCTAATATTCCGGTCTCTCTGAGTTGCTGTTTTGTATGTGCTTGCGATGTAGGAACTTGGCACTTACTGCGCGCCCGTAGAGCGGCTTTAGACTGCAGGACTTCGATCATATTCATTCGTCTCGCTGTCTAACTTGACCGTCTAATCGGCGTTATGCGGATGCCCCGCCTTCGCTTTAGATTCTGATTGTGGCATTGGCGTTTGAGTGGGACTCTCTCAAGGCAACCGCCAATGAGAAGAAGCATCGGGTTGGCTTCAAGGAAGCGAGCACCGTTTTTGGCGACCCCCTCGGCTGGTTTCAGGCGGACGAGACGCATACGGTCAATGAGGAACGGTTTCGCTTACTCGGACGCTCTTCCGAGAATCGGCTTCTTGCAGTCCTTTTTACCAATCGGGGCGACGAGCTGGTGCGGACAATCAGCGCACGCCTAGCTACTCCGCGCGAGCGACGAAAATATGAAAAAGACTTCCGCTAAACCCACCCGCGAGCCGCCTGCCGACGAGGTCGACGATATTCGGCCAGAATACGACTGGACTAACGCGGTCCGAAATCCATATGCGAGTCGGTACGCAGCTGGGTCAAATATTGTGGTGCTCGAACCGGATGTCGCGGCCATCTTCCCGAACTCAGCATCGGTGAACGAGGCTCTGCGCTCATTAGCCAGCGTTATTGCGAGCCGTAAGGCCAAGCGACCGTCACGCCGCCGCACCGCATAACACTCGTTGAAGCCGACGAGCGATTTTCGGAAAGCGGTGGCTACGCCACCGCATCTTATTTGACTCGCTCGCGGCTTAACTTTTGGCGTTATGACTGCACCGTCGGCACTTGCCCATCGACGGATCTCAGGCCAGCTTGAAGCCATGACGCGATCTGCTTTACTCAACGAAATTCTCGACCTACCCGCCGACGAGCGTCTTCAGCTCGTGGAGGATATATGGGACAGCCTGGCTGTGTCTGTCGAGAGTGTTCCCGTGCCCGGCTGGCATAAGGTGGAGCTCGATCGCCGGCTTGAGGATCCGAGTGAGCAGGCGACGTTGTCTTGGGAAGACGTTCAGACGCGACTGAGAAAGCCTAAGCGGTGAGTCGTACGCTCGCGTTTACGGCGCGGGCGAGCGCGGATATCGAAGATGCGCATGCCTGGTACGAGGCTCAGCGCCCCGGTCTCGGTTCGGACTTCGAGCGCGAACTTGAAATCGTCATTCACTTTTTGGAGGGATTGCCCGAGGCTGGCCCGGTCGTCCACCGAACTCTACGCCGGTTGCTCGTAAAGCGATTCCCGTACGCCGTGTACTATCAGATCACGGAAGCGACCATCGAGGTTCGGGGTTGCTTGCATCTCAGCCGCCACCCGCGGGCTTGGATTCGTCGCGCGTGAGGCATAACACACGCTGATGCTGACGAGCGATCTAGGGTTGTTCGCTTCGCTCGCGAATTGTACGATTCGCTCGCAGCATAGCTACAGGCGTTAGAGAGCAGGCATGGATCATTTCACGTGACATTCGAACGTAACAAGTCCTACAAGCGATCGTTCATAAGCCAAGTTCTTGGTGGAGGAGTTCAAGATTATTTTCCGCATTCAAACGGCAAGATTACCTGTGGTGCGTTCGACAAGGCGCTGAATCCCGATGCTCCGAGCACCGTGCTTCGGAACAGGACAAGAGATTGATTTTAGCGATCATGGGACCGGGAAAGCGGTACTATGTAGGCAATATGGAGATAGCTGCAGTACGACATTTCTGTCGGAGCAGCAACAGGTAATTTCTTTGCGATTCACCCGGCAATACGGTGAAAGCTCATCACAGATGACACAGAAGCACTGATGACACCGATGAGCTGCGGAACTGCAAACACTTTCGGTCTTAAATAGGCAGCTCCGTCTAAATAACGCAGCAAGAAACCGACCGCACGATCGGAAACCCTTGACAGCATACTGCTAGCGGCTTGGAGAAGACGATCCCCGCGAGATTGGCCAGAAGCGAGAACGAAGAAGAGAGGACGAACGTGCTGGCCCAGATGATTTTTTTTCGAATGCGGCTCATCGCTAACCTGCGTCGCGGTGACAGCTAATCGCGATTCGCCTTGGGGGAGGACGGGTCCAAACAATGTATTGACGCCATCCGATCGGTCCACTACAGTCGGTACGGCGTCTTGATGTTATCAACCAACTTTATAGGGGGTTAACAAATGCGATACGCAATCCTCGGGTTCTGTGTCTTCGCGACAGCGTGCGCGGGCGCACCAACATCCCCTTCCAGTGTCTCGTCCGGAATCGCAACCAGTTCGCCGTCCAGTTTCTCGGCTCAGGTCGTACCAACGTTCACACCAAGTGTCGGGGCCGGCGTCGCACTAACGAAGGCAAAAGGGGTTTCCGGAACACCGTTCAAGGGCCGCCTCCAGGCGACAGAAACGGTAGACGGCAACCTGCACCATCTAGTTGGCACGGGTAACGGCACTCATCTCGGTCGATTCACGTACACCGCGGAGATTACCGTCGACAACTCAACCGGGGTTGGAGTCGGGAGCGTTACCTGGACGGCGGCGAACGGCGACCAGATCTTCGCCAGCACCGTCGGAGCGATTGTTGACATATCCGAGAACGGCGTTACCCTCAGGGAAACGCAGACGATCACGGGCGGTACGGGCCGATTCAGTGAGGCGTCGGGCACCGTCACCGTTGATCGTACCCTCGACTTCTCAACCGGCACGACCACTGGCTCGTTTGGCGGAACGATCAGCTTGGGCCACTAATCCTTATCGGAACGCCAGCTTGGCTCGGCTAGGCCGCTTTCGCTAACGCGAAGCGGCCTTTTGCGCAATTAGTGGATGAGACTGAGGGTTCCAGATCGTGGTTAGGGAAATTCATTCGCCCCCGTAGGAGTATGCGAGGTCTGCGGTCCAGAGATCGTTTGGAGATTTGGTTATCGGTGCAATGACTCCCGGATGCTGAAGCTACCGGCGGCGTCTGCGCTTGAGTACCAGTCCTCGTCTCGCGAGCAGGCCAGCTGTCGTGCTCGCCGCCGGCCACTGCATCACTCGAGGATTTCGATCGGAGAGAACTCTAAGGAGCTTGCGAGCTCTCTATAACTGATCCTCGCTCCGGAATGCGCAGATGAGTTCCGCCAACTCGGCATCAATCGATGTCAACGCGTCTCTTCGGCAACTCACCCGAGTTCTGGATAAATGCGCAACATGCCGTCGACCTTTGGGAAGCGAGCCGCGCGATAAAGGCCGATGTGGCTCGCATCAAGCCGCTTCGTCTCGCCAACACACGCTGAAGCTGACGGGCGTTAGCAGGCTCGAACCATCATTGATGGCCGAGTGACATGATCGAGGCGAAGGAAGAGGCGTCGATAGACGGGTCAGACATCCAGCGCATTCATGAGGGGCCTTTAGCAGCTGATCCGCCTAAGCTAACGCTCGTTGGAATCTTGGCGTCAGTGTCGCCTACTATCTCGAACGACTCGGCTTCCAGCTCCAATGGCGAGCCGGAGGCGTCGCCTCTGTGGGACGCGATCGTGGTTCTATCATGATGTGCGAAGGATCACTGACGGTCTAAACAGTCGCTGAAGCTGACCGATCTGCGAGACGCTTCAAGGTTTCCCGGTCCATGCGGTGACCGCCATCGAACGTAATCAGCTTGTACGCAATGTTGTTTTTCTTCATGATCGCTTCGTAGTTCGCAATCATCGTCGAGTCGGCGAACTGGTCGCGCGTTCCGTAAACAATGGTGAGTGGCACGTTCTTGAAGTACGCAGCGGCCTCATTGAGATCAGCGTCGCTTGCGAGCAGCGAGCCCCACATGAGCACCCTGTCGGCCCGCACGCGTCCGCGCGTCACCCAGCGGTTCGCCGTTGCTCCTCCCTGCGAAAAGCCCAACACCGTAAAACGAACCTTCTTCCGGTCGATCCTCGAGAAGATCTCGTCGTAGAGGCAATCCAAATAGTTGACATAGTCAACTATCTCGTTTTCCCGGTCTTCCCGCGTCATCCATGTCGCGCCGATCTTGGCGTCCGCGGCGTGAAATCCGGGCCCCGACGCGACGTAAAATCGGGAGAGTGCCTCGGGCACTACGATCAGCCTGTTCGGCGCTTTGATACATTCGAACTCGTTCGTGAAATCCGCGGCGAGCTGGCCGTAGCCATGACAGGCGAACCATACGTCGGTTATCTGCGGGCCGATTTCCCCGAGCGTGAAGAAGCGAGCCGTCCGGTTAACTGAGATGCGATGTTCGTCTGACATGCTAGGAATTTACGGGACCTGGTGTGTTACCCGGTATCGGGTACCGGGTACCCGGCGACGTC